>CAZQBH010000012.1:0-11032 GCA_964591645.1 uncultured Pseudomonadales bacterium
GTATTACTTGTCACGAAAATGCCTTTAGATCCATGCAAATTAGAGAATTAGGGTTGAGGCCGTGTCTAACGAAAGTTTCAGGAAATAAGTCTGCTGTTGAAGGATTAGTGAAGTTGTTTGATGGTATAGAAGTATTTTTGGATAATAATCCAGAGAAAAAGCCACTATTTGTGGTGCCGGAAAATAAGGATATTTCTCCCGAATCGATTAAACAAATTAAGGGCCATTTTAAACTTTGGGAAGTTGTCAAAAATAATTTGCCTACGGCTTATCCGACCATTGAGGATGGATTTGCTAGTGAATTGTCGATGAAGGAATTTCGATTGATGGATTTAATTTTCCGCCAAGGTGAGGGTGAGCGTGATCAGAATGGAGTCTTGTGGGTAACAAAAGACGGCTCGCGAAAACCGATATCAAGCACTTTTTTAGTTGGTCAAGGGGAAATTTATAACCACCCCTCTCGTTGGTTTAAAGAAAACCTGCCTCATTGGTTAGAAAAGGGGTGGATAACGAAAGCAGATTTTCGAGAACAAGCGGGTGGGGAAGGAGATCTAACTCGCATTGTGAGAACTACTACCCAAGATAAAGGTATGGTGATGCTGAATAGAGTTCGTTACACTTTGGGTACCGAATATGCAAGTCATCGCATAGTTACCATCGAACGTGGAAATATGGCAGCAATAATGGATGGTAAAAAGGTGGCAAAACTATTTCGATTAATAGATCCGGGTGAGAATAGTGAAGAGTATCTGAGGGTTAATAAAAGTGATATTGAATTTATCGATGTAGAATCAATCTCCAATCAATCCGTTTCTTCAGTTGTAGCCATGATTGAGAGCGAATCATTTGGAAAATTTCTTGATTTTTCAGAGCGATTAGAGCGAGATTATGGGATAGATATGTCAAAACTATCAATTCATGAACAAGGATTGGCATATGAGGTAGCTAAGTTGTTTGGGTCAAATGAGGACTTTTGGAGGTATATTGGGAAAAACCGTTCACCAGGTTTGAAAGCATTTATGTTGGGATGTGGCACATTGCAGGAAACACAAAAGACAATAGATATCGGGAAGTTGGATGGTTCAACGTTGTTGTTAACGAACACAGAATTAATTTTAGATTTGCTCACCTCAGAAGAAGAGGTGGTTCGATCAGATGAAGAACAAATCAGGTTGCGCGAATTTAATCGAGCGGCTTTGGGAATAACGAGTGAGTTGTTTTTTTCGGCTCAAGATAGACCACCTCAAGAAGTAAGTGAAATTAACAATGCGTTGTGGGAAACATTTCGTTTTCTGCAAGAAACATATCAGCGTGAATTTCGTTTGGGCAACGGGGGTTTATATCAAGAATGGACAGATACCTTATCGAAAAACGGATCCACGGATGATAGAAGCGCGGTGTTGATGACGTACTTAAGGAGTGAGTTATTTGAACGAATTTTGAGGCTGCCGGACGAACGTGATCCCCATGGGGCGGAAAGAGCATTAACACAGGCTGTGGTACTGTTAAATCAACATCCTGAATGGTTTGTGGATTCAGACATATTTGCAATGGGAGACCGTCGGGTAGTGTATAGAATGTTAGCGCGCAGCGGATTACCTATTGAAGCAAAAATGAAGGTGGTGGGAAGAACATTAACCTTTGCTGATATGGACACTGAACTGAAGACAATACGATCATTGGTGAATGATCCACACCTGCAAGAGCCGGAACGGAATGCTCTTCAGGAAATGATCAATACAGCAACTGGAATTGTGGACGGCCAAAAAGCCCCGGGGGTTCCGGAGTTTTATTCAGCATTTGATTTTGGTAATTTTCCGTCACATACAGAGAATATAGAACTACAACATAAAGCAATTGTTGATCGGCTACAGAAGTATGGGAATGTGACTCCAGATTCAAGAGTACGGGATATTGGTTCCGGATTAGGGGATCTGGTGCATTACCTCCAAACGTTAGGATTTACTGATGTTCGCGGTTTGGATCTTACAGCTGAATATGTAAATAAGGCTGAGGCAGCGTTTGGAGAACATTTTGATTACGGAGATATGTTTCATTTAGACCTGCCACTTTATGACCAGGTTGATGCTTTTGTCCTCCAAAACAACATTTTGGCTCATGCGGTAGGGGCCCAACAAAAAAGAGCAGTGCTTTCAGAAATGGCAGGACATCTGAAACCGGGGGGAATAATACTCTTCGATAGTGGTGATCCAGAAAAGACAGGAAGTAAATATGAGAAAATTACCCAACATGGAACTACGGTTCTTGAGCAGTTTGGTGTTCCGTCGGTGGTTGCGGCATCGTCGGGAATTTCTATCAGTTCTCCAGATGGAATCCAATTTATGACTCGTCACTTCCCCAAACAAGCAGAATGGCGGAAAATTATTGCTGGAGTAGACAATCTTGAAATAGTGGATATTGTTCCTGATGAAACAGCTTTGGAAGGAGATGAACGAATGGTAATTATCTTACGAAAACGCGGCTAATCGCTGGTGGTTGCGGATAACCAGGCCAAGTCAAACAGAGCTCGTAGGGTGTCTGCAATATATTTATTATCAATGATAATGCCAACCATTTGCTTGGCTTCTTTGTGTTGCATCATAATTGCGGTTTTGTGGCCGTAGATATCAATTTCATGTTGAATAGAAAATGCTTCTTTGTTAACCACTCGGGTTTCTCGTAAATTGACAGGATCATCTTGTTGATAGTCTTGAATTAAGTTGCCTGAGGCCAGAATTACTTTGGCGAATATACCTGCTTTGACGCGTTGTTTGACATAATTGGTTTTAAGCCAGAGTCGCATTTCAGGATGGACACTCGAGGTGTCTAGTAGGGCATAAATCGGTTGGGCTTCTTTTAGTGTGTCTAGATATACTTTTTTAACTCCTTCAAGGCCTTCATAGTAGGTAATGATGGGTTTGGTGTCCGTGGCGGCGAATTGGGACTTGAGGGTGGGGAGGATGTTTTCTAGAGAGTGGGCGGCGGTTTCTGCCTGACGTTTCTGATTTTCGGCTATATCGAGGAGTTTGTCGGGGTTTTCGGCCACAAAGGTGGTGGTTTTGCCTTTAATTTCCTGACGGATAAGTCCCAGGGTAACCAGTTGTTCGCACAGCTTGTAGACGTAGGTGCGTTTGACGGAGGTATTCTTGGCCAGCTGGACGGCGGTTTGAGGGCCATTTTGAATCAGGGAGGTATAGAGGTCGGCCTGATCAGGATTGATGCCAAGGCCGGTAAAGATAGGGGAGTACGTTGTCGTCATATAGGTTTCCAGTAAATTTGTGGTGACAAGTCAATTTCACCAGGCTATATAGATATAGTATATGTCAATATACTGTGACAAGTCAAGTATGCACCAGATAAACGTAACATGTAATTGACTATTGACAGACCTATAACATAATGTTATTATTCGCAGCAATGACAGGTAATCTGTCAGTGAACATTAACAAACTGCCCTACAACACTGCTAAACAAAAGCAGGCTCGCGTGCATCACAGTATGTAGCTGCTCTATCTGTAAAAGATATCTATATATTGTTGGTATACCGAGCATCGAATTGACTTGTGAATGTCATAAATTGCTTAGGCATCTCACGGGGCACTCGATCATTAGCTGTAACTTTGAATGAACAGATCCTTCGATTTATTGCATGTCGATCAGGACGAGTTGAGGAGAAGTTCAGTACATAAGACAAGACATCCACCTTGGCTTTCATCTGTCCTTGTAATTGCCTGCCTCACAAGAGCAATCTTGTGAATTGCAAGAAACTCAAGGATTCATCCGAAAGCCGGTGGAAAGAGTCACCTAATCAAGCGATTGGATGACGCTTTCTGCCTCAAGTCTTGATGATTGATACACCCCGCTTTGTCAGCGGGTTTTTTGTTTAGTGATGTAGTAGGGGAGTTTGAAAAAGAGAGAAATTATGGAACAATTAGATTCTGACAAGAAAATATATAATCGGTATCTCCGAGATGGATTGAGTGGTGTTTCAGTAGAAGTGTTTGATACTAAGGGGTATGACCCAAACGCTCAGATGGACTTATCATTAACACGTACAGCCAATGGATTGCCTGCTTTGGATGAAAATGGTAATGAGTGGAATAAATTTATTGAACAACAGGAATGGCCTTCAAATAAGCTGTATTTTTATATCGTTGATGTTGATCATGGCCAATATGTAGTGATTCGCAACCAACCTTTTCCTCAAGTGATGTTGGAAGATAGGTCTATCCTTGAATTGGGAGTCCTGGAGGGGGGAATGATTCATGGTTGTTTGGCTGCGGCGATAAACCAACATGGTAGTGTCCATATTGGATCAGCGGAGTAGAAGGTTGATTAAAAGAAATATCGTTAATCAATTATTAAGTAAAAATAGGAGAAAACTATGATCGAAGTACAACCAAATGATCCACGCACATCAAGTGAAAGAATGTGTGATTTCATCAGATTTGCGCCAGAACTGGATTTAATGAAACCAGTTCGGGGGGAACTTTTTGAATTCCTGAGGGGCATGGTCGATGCATTACCTCAAGAATTACAAGAAAAAACCGCCCAAAGTTTGGTGGGTGGATTGAGATTAGCGGGATTGATGCCCGAAGGTCAGCGGTATAGCCAGATAAAAAACACTTTAGAAGATCGAGCGAAAATTTGGATTGAACAAAACCAATATGATGAGACATCGTTTAGATATGGATGGATCGTTGGATGCTTGGCTCGGGTTTTTTGTCTGGATGCGGTGAATATTGCTAAAGAACATGGGTTTGATAATTTCGGATTTTTATTTGACCAAGCGAAAGAACATTTTTCCCAGAACGAGCATTTGCGCGATTTGGGTTTTTCGGAAAATTTGGATAGAGTGATGAATCATCAAAACAACGCCAAGTAGAGAGATTGTTCTTTGGTTCTACCTTGCGATAGAGGAAATGTCTTGTCTCTCTATCGGAAGGTTGAATAATCAATTTTCCGACCGCCTACGGTAGCTAAAACGGTAGATTATAGGCTTATGAGGGATTTCCTTGATAAAAAAGACCTATAGCTATTTAAGGGCATCTAGGCTTGCTCATTAACAAACAGGACTTCAGGCAATCATTCCTGAAGATCCGATTAGTTTTTTTGTTATTCTCCATTTATTTTTTGTGACAACATTTTGCAACTCACAAAACTGGGTTGTGGAGTGTTGTCACAAGTTTTTTAAAAAGGAGAAAAAAATGTTTCTTTCGTTTCTTCGCACGCAAGTGCGTTTTCTGTATTTGTTCATCCTGATGTCAATTGAGCTGCATAAGCTTGTTGATTCAGGGAACACGGCTCACATTCGTGAGCTAAAAATCGAGTACATGAGCCAAGCTTGTTCTGATTTACGCCAGAACTTTCCGTTCTGGTACGGAATGGGTTTGGATTTGTTCAATCTCGCGTTGCGAGACGCGAAAGAAAGGCGGATAGCGTCATGAAGACGCAAAATTTCGTTTCCGTAATTCAGAAAGCCCTTCGGGGCGTGGGCTATGTGGCTGATGAAAAACTGTCAGCTCAGATAGCCCTTCTGCTCGCCAGCAATGGCGGCAGTGTCAAAGCCATGCTTCTGGATGGTCCTGCCGGTTCCGGCAAGACCTATTTAGCCAAGAGTGTGGCTCGCATCCTGGGTGTGGACTATGTCTACATTCAGGCTCATCCCGGCTCAGCTCCCGAGGATTTTCTGTACGATGCTAACATCGTGCAAATCTTAAGGGGTGTCGCTGGGGACACCGAAGCTGTTCGTGGTCCTGAGGATGTCATTGACCTAGGGTTTTTACCCACGGTCTTCAAGATGTCCCAAACGGGACCAGTCGTTGCCTTTGTCGATGAGCTCGACAAGGCTTCACCCAAGACTGACTCTCTTTTCCTTTCTGCAGGAAGGGGAGGTTGTCGTCAAGGGGATCGGGCGCATCAAGGCCGATTTGCACAACCTCGTCATCTTTTTCACAAAGAATGATGAGCGGCAGATCAGTGAGCCCCTGATGCGTCGCTGCCGTCGGGAATACTTGGGATTTCCCGCCGAGGATTTGGAGCTGGATATCCTCACCGGTAAGGTGAGTGAAGGAAAGCTTCAGTCATTCGTGGAAATTCCTCACGATCCCGTGACAGCCTTGCCCCAGACGTTGGCGAAAGTCATCGTGACTGTAGCCAATCAGCTCCGGGCGAAGCAGGAGGATCTCTTAAAGCCTCCGGCAACTCAGGAGCTGATGATGGCGGGTCACGATGTGATCCGACTGTCACGCTGGGGTAGTTTGGGTTTGGCTGGGGCTATCACCTTCGGGTGGTTGGCTGCTTTCCAGGAAGACAGGGAGATTTTGAAGGGGATTATTACCCCGGAGAAGTTGAACGGTCTTTTGGAGCAAGCAGTCAAGGCTTCGGCTGCCGACATTTCCCGCCAGGAATTGGGCAAGGTCGGTGACGACTTTGTCAAGTTTGGTTCGTAATCTTGGCGGATGAACCCCACGCAGTTTGCCATGCGGCGTGTGGTTTTTACCGAGTCTGACTCGGAAGGAGACGAGAACATGGCTATGATTCTGATAGCTTCATTCCCCGCCATCCAGCGGGACTTGTTTCTCTCCCGGATGATTCGCCGGGATGCCGACGCCCCATTGACAGTGGAAACACTATCGGTGCGGTGGTCGGACATGGTGGTGGTGTTTGCTACCGACGCTGCCATCAGCGAGTGCACGGTCGAGGTAGCCGAGGAGATTTCGTTGGTGACCTTTACCGGTCGTCTCGAGATTCTCCTTGATTGTGGGGGGAAACCGACAGGAGAAGACTGGGTGCTGAAATTCAGCGCCAAGATTTCCACCTACGGTGACCCCACTCAGGTGCGTCGCCTGCTGTGCGACAAAATCGCCAGCCTCGACGGTGTTACCGGCGAAACGATCGGCGTGATGAAAATTAAACGTCGGTCAGTCGAAAAGGGCCACGCGAAAGTTCGCTTGGTCCCGGCTGAAGACAGCCTTCAACTTGTTGTCCGACACCAGTCGGCGCAAGGTCTGAAGGCCGTTTGGAAGTCCTGCCTCTGGCGATTATCCCCTCAATTTGGGGGACATAGTCAGGAGGATGGCCTGGTCAAGTTTGAAAGGTGGGCGGTCCAGGTCCACAACTATGGTCTCGAGTCCTTCCAATGGGAGGTATTTGAGACAGGCGTAAGGCTGGATTTTTATGTTCCTCAAAGTGATTCCTGGAGCTTTATAAGCTTTCAGGATAATTTTGGTTCGAACGGCAAGCCCGGCCAAGGCTTGGATGCCCTGAAAGACCAACTCATTGGTCGTCGGACCAAGCTGGTCATGGACAAGAGTAGCCGCAAGCTGCTCTTGGTGTTCTAAAAAATGGAGGTGAAGCATGGCTTCGACGTTAGTCCCAAGCGATTGGGAAGCATTTGACGCCGAGGCTTTGTTTCCGCCTCCGCGTCTTCATGTAAACAAGCTCACCAAGATTGATAAAGTTGATCTTGAGCAATCGGATCAATCAATGCTTGGTGAGCAGTCGCAGAACCCATCTTCAGACAGTCAGCCAAAGGATGGCGACATGATGGCTCCCGTGAACCAGGAAACTGGCCATGAGGATCAACTGTTTGAGATGGAAGGGAACGGTGGTCAAGCCGACGATCGAGAGATCCAGGCTGATCGTGAAGAAGATCACCGCTCCAAAGAACCGGAGGATTCGAAAGAACCCGAAGGTGCCGATAAACCCATCCAAAAAAAGTCCGAGGGAGTGGAAGAAGTAGCGGAAGCTACCTCTAAACTCTCGGAAGATGTTCATGGCGGCGATGAAGCTACCAAGGACATTAAGGATTCTCCGAACGCTGCCGACGACGGAGAAAACCCTGATAATCATGGGGCAGAATCCGGCGAGGGTGGCCAGGATGGGCAAGGCGATGAAGGAGAGGGATCAGAAACCGGAATGGGCACCAGCAATGGCGACCAAGAAAGCAATGATCCTTTGGAAAGTGAAGATTGGGAAGCGAGAGCTGACCAAGTGGCTGGCGAACTCGCGCTCGAAAATTCGCTCGACGAACTCGAAGCGAAAGTGCGGGATGAATCCGGTCATCGGACTTCACTACCAACCTACCATTTCAACCGTGAGCAATCACCGGTTGAGCTGGAAATCGCCTTTCAAAAAGGCCGTGAGCTCATCGCCAAGCTGGCGGCCGAAGAGGATTTTGCGGCAAAGATCGTTGGCCCGGCCCGATGGGATGCCAAGCAATTGGCTCGTGAGGTGGTGCGCATGCATCATCCACATATTCCCTCGGCTCGGTATGATCGACCCAGAGAGGCAGACATAGTTATGCTTCTGGACATTTCCGGCTCCTGCGCTGAACAGGCGGAGATGTTTATGGCCATCGCTGCTGGCGCCGTTAATTACGGTGTCCGGATCTTCGTTGGCTACAATGGGTCGTGCCGCTGTAGTCCAATGCAGCCTCCCAAGCGCTTGCCTCGAAAATACGAGCAAGCGAAAACTTGGGTTCAGTCGGAAGTTGAACGAGTTTCCGGCTGGGACAATCAGGTTGCCGTCGGGGAATGGAGTTTTCGGGAGTTCGTCGAAGAAATCAGGCCCAAAACTCTGGTAATCTTTGGCGACTGGGATGGTATTGATCAATATCAAGATGTCGTTCCCGACCCAAAATTCCATTCCACAAAATTCTTCTGGTTTGCTAATGAGGGTCGTCGTGATGACTCGCGACCGCCTAAGGGGTTAACCAAGAAGAATTACTTCTCTCACGTGTATTCGCCCAAGGATTTGGTCAGAGCTTTGCGGCGGTTACACTAATCGTTTACCTCCCTGACAATTCGGTTGAGTCAGAATCAGAGGTCTTGGAATACCGGTGTAAAGGAGTGGTTAAGTGCCAAGAGCACCGCCTTTCCCTTAATAGGAGACATGGTGTGGTTAGAGCCGATAACTCCTACAGAAAAAATAAATGATCTAACAGCGGCGTCCAAATCAATGGGCTCCCGACTCCTTCCCGAACGGGTTATTGGTGAAAATCACTGGTGGAGTGATAAGTAATCAAGACTTCAGTAGGGCCAGGAGGGTTCTTGTCGTAAGGCAGGAACAAATTATAAGACCCATCTGTCCAGGTAAAAATTGACTGTGTCGGTTATACCAGGATGGATGTAAAAACCACTATCGGCAACCAGCGAGTGTAGCAGCTCGAACTGGAACCCATATCTACTCAAGGCCATGAGACACAGGGGATATGTGGTGGATGAGGTGTAACACTCATCAAAAACTTGTGAGATAAGAAACAGACGGTAGGTGAAATCTCGCAAGTTTGCTCGGTTTGTCCTTCGTGAGGGACATCGTCTGTCGGAATTGTCTACCGAGCATAACTTTCTTGCAAAACAGACTAGTGGTGAGAGTGAGTAATTTATTCCACGTAAGTGAAAACTCAAACCACGTACCCTTGGACAAGGAGATCGACATGACTAAAAAGCTGGTCTTTCCGGTGCGATTGCATCAGTTGGATCGGGTAGAGGTCATCCGGTTACCGCGTCCTATGGGAGGCTCGGCGAAAATTTTCTTGCGGGAGACTGCTAAGAAAATATCCGAGTACCATTTGGCGATCGAGTGTGAAATTGCTGGCCGCAGTGATAGTGGCGAAACAATTCCGATCAACTCGGTTGGCCGGTGGCTGTTCGGAGTACCGGGCTACATGGGTCACATCCGGGTGACTAATTGGGAAGGCGTTGACTGCAAAGTCGAATGGCCAGCCCAAGCACCCGATGTCATCCATCAACTCATCTCTTCGATCAAGCAAGCGATTGAAGGGATTGAGACTATCGAGGAACCGAAATCGGTTCTCGAGCAGGCAATGCGCTTGATTCAGGAAAAGAAGCCACAAGCTTCCATCCAGAAGAAGGCGGCATTTGTCAACTCGGTTCAATACTTGGTCACTGGCTGGTCTGGTGGCTATGGTGGACCGAGCGTTCGGGAACATGCGGCCTCGTATTTGTATGGAGGTCGCCGGTTCGGGTTTGATGAAGCGGTGCAGCTGTTGCTTGCTGATGATGGACCGATTTTTGGTCCGATCACTAAGCTGCACCGTGAGTGCTGGCTGAATGAAAGTTGCTTCGACGACGATCCGTCGGACGTCGAGCAACTCGATAGTTAGCACCAAACATTCCTGACTTTTGGAAGTAGTCTCTACAATTTTGACTGTCGATTACAAAGACAGTTTCTTCTTTCGAGACGAAAACAGAGTTGGGGATGACAATTTTACTCCAGCTATGGAGAGCGGTCCACCTTTGGTGCGACAAAATAGCAAAAAAGTCTTGTCGAATATCCGGCAGGTGAAATGTTTGAGGGTTTTGTCTCCCTTTAACCTCTTCACCTGTCCGGATTTCGATTTATTTTCTTTCTTTCTCACCCTCCTACGCTTGCGCTTCGGCGGGCAGGCATGCTTCTTTCTCACATGCTCATGATATCTATTTGGACAGGGTGGTGTTCGTGGGCAGGTGAGAGAGAAATAGTATAAACAGACTTCAAGGTCCGTCCTTGAAGTGATAAACCCACCGTTACTGGTGGGTTTTTTGTGGCGAAAATTTCTCGATATTGTTATAGTGGTATTACTGATGAATCACCGTTGGAATATACTTTATTATCAAGAGGCGTATCAACAAACTTCTCCTGTGTATGATTTTATTGAGAGTCTTAATGATCGGGCTCAGGCAAAGGTGTCAAACACATTTGATTTGCTATCAATGTACGGTATGAAGCTGGGTTTGCCTCATGTCAAAAAGATACGGGGAACTGATTTGTGGGAATTACGAATACTTGGCAATGACAATATTCGTATTTTTTACATTGCAGTTTCTGGTTCAGCATTTTTATTGTTACACGGTTTTGTAAAGAAAAAGCAAAAAACGGATAAGAAGGAAATTGATACAGCGGTAAATCGGTTATTGAAATATCGCAAAATTGAGATATAGTTTGGGTATGGACTGGCAAACACATAAACAACAATTACTCAAAAAACCCGGCTTTCGGAATGCACTAAAAGAAACAGAGTTGGAAT
>CAZQBH010000012.1:11042-19836 GCA_964591645.1 uncultured Pseudomonadales bacterium
ATTGCAGCTCGGACCATGCCAGCAACACCTCAGAAACAACTTGCTGATCGATTGAATACGACTCAGTCGGTTGTATCTCGAGTGGAAAATGCCAAAACGACGCCCTCATTGTCATTTCTAAAACGTTTAGCGGTTGCGCTTGATGTGACTTTAAAAGTGGAATTGGTTTAATAATCTTTGGTATGGATTCCGGATCAAGTCCGGAATGACGTGTTTATGTGGGATTCGATGACTTCAGGGCGATCTTCGTGATCTTCAAGCGTGTCTCTGTATCCGGTAGTTACGGTAACATCATCTCTCAGATTTTGAATCTCATGAAGAATTGCATCTTTGAAATCAATAAGATCATCTTTGGTAGCGAAACCTTTGAGATCTTCTTTGGTGGCAAAGGTTTGTTTAAGTTTCTTAATGTCATTGTCAGTGATCATGGGCCGATATTATCATTCGTTGTTTACTTAATTCATTACTGATTTTCTCTCAGTATAGTAAGGGGAATTTACTGCGCGAAGGTTTGGGGGACTTTACCAATCCGGGGAATAAACAGGGGAATTGACCGGTTGGTTGATTCGGTTTTGTTGGAAGCGGTGACTTTGATGCGGGACAATCCGCCTTGGGGCAACGCACCTTCTAGTTTACATGACGCGATGGTTTGGGTGGCGGTGTAATTGATGGTGCAAGGACGTTGGGCAACCCCTTTGGGAAGATTGGTAATTTCGACATTCAGATTATCGGGAACTATCGAAGATACAGCTGTAACTGTAGCGGTATATGTTCGGTTAGCGGCGCAGGCGGTCAGAAAATTTGGTTTAATACGAAGGGTTGAGCTGGTTTGTTTTCTCGGTCTGGGGGCGGGGGTGGGTTTGGGAGTTTTTTGATTCAGTGACAGTGTAAGCGGCAGAGAATTAAACGCAATATTTTGAGGAGCAGTGGTAACGAGTTGTTGAAAGGCGGAGGATTCAACCTGGATTGAACTGGTTCCCGTTTGTTTGTTTTTAGCTTTGATGGCGAATTGGGCAATTTCAACGGTACCTCCGGGTGGTTGTTGTCCCGGTTCAACAGCCAAAACCAAAATGATTTTGCCGGTACGATTGGCTTCGGTTTGACTTGATTTCTGGATGACTCGGTTAAATGAATGAGTAACAATTTCTTGAGTGAGGTTTATTTTTGCAGGGTCAAATTTTAACTGTAAATGTATAAACCCAATGGGTTGATTTTTGGTATTAAGAAATAATTTGACGGCGCTATTGGGGGGTAAATTCACTGATTGCGGTTCAAAGAATATATCCGGATCACCGACGGCAGCTTTGGAAAAAAAGTGGAAGGGCTGATTTACCAAAAGGATCGTCAGTAATAGGGTGATCAGGATAATAATCACGGGAATCAGCCGCAACCAAGCGTGATAGAGGGGATGGTGGGTATGAATGGGTGGTTTGCGAGTCATAGGTTAGGGTCGATAATTGAGGTACCAAATAATATAGTCGAGACCGTCAGCACGACCATCTTGATTAAAATCACCGGCAGCCGCTCCGCTAGTGACTGGTTGTTGATAGTGGGCCAACCACGTTTGGTAATCGGTTTGGTTGACCAACCCATCTTGATTGCTGTCTCCGGGAAGACTGGGTGAGGGAGTGGGAGTCGGAGGAACGGTGGTAGGGGTGGGTGTGGGGGTGGGTTGAGGGGGGGAAGTAGGATTTGGTGTAGGAGTGGGAGTTGGCGTAGGTTTTGGTGTTGGTGCCGGGGTGGGTGTAGGAGTTGGAGTCGGTGTAGGGGTAGGGGTCGGAGTGGGTGTTGGTGTCGGGGTGGGCGCGGGAGGGTCGGTAGCTTGACAGGTAGAGGTGCAGTTGATGAGTTCAAAACTGGTACTACCCAAACCTGCATTTGCAGCAGTGGTGAGATATTGGCGAACCGTGGATGGAAGGTCGGCAGACTTCGTTTCCAAATAGTCAATGAGCGCCCAATCCATAGAGACAGGATCTTGGGAAATAAAGATGGAATTGGGATATGGATACGCAGGACTTCCCAAGGGTGAAATGCCCTGGTAAGTCCCATCAGGATTGCCATCCGGGCCACCGGTCCGTAACCCGTAGATGGCGTCCGTTA
Source organism: uncultured Pseudomonadales bacterium (assembly GCA_964591645.1). Classification (GTDB taxonomy): domain Bacteria; phylum Patescibacteriota; class Microgenomatia; order UBA1400; family RBG-16-45-19; genus CAZKMY01. Next base: position 13,143 of record CAZQBH010000012.1, read on the forward strand.
CAATAAGCAGGGTTTTATTTTTTATTTGCGGATGGGCGTTGAGGCTGATCAACAAATCAAAATTATATCCACTGCCATGAAACGCGCCGGGATCACATGTGTTACCCATATTATTTTTGAAGGCGGCGGTAATGCCAGTTGAACTATGGGTACGCAAGAGGGGCATGTTGATGAGGTAGGTGGCATCAGATAACACATGGCTCAGCGGAATGTTGCCGACTCGGTCACTGCCGCATGAGTAACTGCCGGTGTCCAATGTGACGTTGGGATAATATTGCTGAATATACGCGGTTTGGTAGCTGGCGAGCCCTCTGGTTTCATCGTAAATGATGATATTGGCTTGGGGAACGTGTTTATCATCGATCAAGGTTTTGAGAAGTGCGATGATGACTTGCGGTAATGGGCAATGATTATTGGTACAGTCATTAATCGTATTGTTGTTGTTGATTTTGATGGCGATTTTTTCTTGGGACAAGTAATCATGATGGTCGCTGTTGTGGGTAGTAAACAGATAGGTCCAGGCCGCTTCAGCTGAAGATTGACCGGTATAGGTCTTTAGGGCTGAATTTACCATAGAGTTAACAATGGCTTGATCAGCCCGGTCGGGATAACTTTTGTTGTTCCACCCTTTGGCAGCTTGGGAATTGGTGATATGGACGACTCGGGAGGAGGATTGGGCATTGGCTGGTACAGGAGCGCTTGGAGCGGTGTGATAAAAACGAAGAGAGAATACAATAAATGCCGAGAGAACGAAGGTAACGCCTAGAGTATTCAGGATGACGTGGCGACGAAAACGAGGATTATGGGTGAGTTTGTGACCGAAATATAACAAGGCTGGGACGAGAAAGAATTCAACATTTTTTTTAGCTGTCTGTTGACAGGGATACGCTAAACGGCTGGGTTTGGGACCACTGCGAACCGCCAACCAAAGGAAAGAAGCGACACCAACGAGTAAACCTACAAAAGGAATTGACCAAAGCGGTGATTTTTGAGGATCGGCCTGTTGAGGAGCCTGGTTATCCATACATCTCCTTACTTTAATTCAGTATATATCACGATGGATTTGCGATGCAATTTTTTATCAAACAATTTGGCATACAATAAGGACATGGAACACATAGGAACACTGTATGTGGTAGGGACCCCGATTGGGAATCGGGAGGATATTACCTTGCGAGCACTGAAAACATTAGCCGCCAGCGAGGTAATTGTTTGTGAGGACACTCGAGTCACATCACGTCTTTTATCTCTCTATGATGATGACCTATGGCGAGTCCTGGGTGGAAAACCGAATAAACCGCATTTGGCGCGGCTGGATGAAGCGTTTGAACAACGTATGATCCCCAAAATTATTGACTGGTTGATGACGGGTACCAATGTCGCGTTGGTGACTGACGCAGGCATGCCGTGTGTGTCAGATCCCGGGTGGAGGGTAGTGAATGTAGTACGAGAGCAAGGGTTGTCCGTGGAGGTAATCCCGGGCCCGACGGCGTTGACAACAACCATGGCTGGAGTGGGTATGGATGCGTCTCGAGTTTGGTTTGGGGGATTTTTACCCAAAAAAGCAGGCAAACGACAAGAACAATATATATGGGTGCAGGAGCAATTGGTACGCGGCATGATCACTATGGCGGTGTGGTATGAGTCGCCAAACCGGCTACGAGAAACACTTCGGGAGATTACCACTCTCGGAGAGTTACGTATAGCTGTCTGTGGAGAATTGACCAAAACGCACGAACGGATTTTGCGGGGAGCCGTTGAGGAAGTACTGGAACAGTTACCAAAGGAAATTAAGGGAGAATGGGTGGTAGTTATTGGGAAATAGCCAACTTGGTTTCGATGGTAGTGAGACGTTCTTCATGATTTTCAAGTTGATCTTTGTGACCTTGAATCATGGTCATATCATCGCGGATGTTTTGAAGTTCACCGACAACTTTATCCATGACACTCATGACTTTACTGTACTTTTCATCCAGGCGTGATTCCATAGCTTCAAGCTTTTGATCAAATTCTACCGAATGAACTAATCCAACAACTTGAAGATCAAGATCATCCTTGGTGGCAAAGGTTTGTTTTAATTTTTTTATATCGGTGTCGGTGATCATAAGTAGGTTGATACTAACAGAGCCTTTCCGTACGTGTCTAGTTAGTGGTATTTGGAGTGGGTGTGGGGGAGATAGTTGGTAGCGGAATCGGGGTGGCGGGGAGAATTTCCAGATCAGTAATATCAGCAATAATGAGATATTTGGTTGATTTGTTGTAGCGGCCAACGGCCATGATGCGTTTGCCAACTAATTTGGCCAGATTAATGCTACTGGGAGCTTCGAGGGTGATGGCTTGGGCGCTGGTAGTCACCAAGAAATATTTGCTGTTAGCAGCTTGAACTTTGCCGGTAAAGGCAGCATCTATCCACGGGTTAGGGGTAGGTGATGGTGACGCACCAGTCGGTGCATCATTAGTGGGCAAGTATGGGATGAGAACTTCAGGGACAGTTAGTCTGCCGAAACCAAAACCAGCGCCGGAAAAAATGGCCATCAGTATGACGGCGGTCACCGGTTTTATCTGCAGCGTCAGTTTGACACCCTCATTGCCGATGAGTTTTTTCCACCAGGCTTTGATATAGACGATGGGATTGGTGAGTTGAAAGTTGACTAGAGGTGGAGGTCCGTCTCCGCCGGATTTTTTGGTTTTTTCCGTGGTAATTTTGACTTCTACAGGATCCACCTTTATAGATGCCGTATTTGACTGAATATTATCAGTAGATGTACTTTCCATATAGTGCCAGTGTAGGAAAAATACCATTGGTTGTCAAAGACTGCGCAGGCAGTTGCGGCGAGTCAGAATCATGATCACGCTGGTGGTGTTGATCAGGAGAATATACAGGGGGAAGATGATGGTTTTAGGATCAAACATAGTAATGGAAAGCAGTGAGAAAAAGCTAGCCAACACATCAGACATATAAAAACGCCAATCTTCAGTGTGGGGTAATTTCCAGGTTTTGATAAGCGTAGGAATAAATCCGATGAGGTCGGTGATGATGGACATTATTAAACCCAAGGTGGGGTTGTTAGTGGTTTTCCAAACGATTATAGACAAAAGTGCTAATGCTAATACCACGAAATCCAGTCTGTTGGTACCGCCCATACCATGTTTAATGGCAAGTAGAAAAATGATAAGACTTCCGATTAACTGGGCTGAGGCAATGTAAATACCATTGTGGTCTCCTTGCGAAAATAAGGTACCAACAAATAAAAAAGAAACCAACAAAATGAGAAATCTGGTCATGCGTTGAGGTTGAAAACTGCCTTTGATGACCGCAGTGATACCGATTATGGGGGAGATAATGGCAAATATGGTAGAGATGACGACAGCGTATGGCATGGTGATTATTTTACGGGTCTGGTGCGGTATAATCTAGGTGATGTCCGGACAAACAGACAATTTAGCCAGTTTACTAGAGCCATTTGGTTTAACCACCGAAGAGGCAAAAATATATCTGGTATTACTAGAACAAGGCAAACTATCGGCATTAGAAATTTCCCGGAAATTACACAGTGGCCGGACAAAGGTGTACCGCATTTTGGACAAACTAATCGCCTTTGAGTTGGTGGCGAATGAGTATGACGAAGTGGGTTTTAAGTTTGTCGCCAGTCCGCCGGAAAAACTCAGCTTTTTTATTGCCCGACAAGAGGGAGAAATTGCTGCTCTAAAAAAATCGCTTCCCGAACTTCAAGCGCGATTAGCACAACTGGCGGGGAGTAAACAACCTGGATCAAAAGTGTTGTACTACCAGGGATTGCGGGGATTATCGCAAGTGAATTGGAATGTGTTGGAAACAAAGGGTGAATTGTTGACATACGAAGTAGAAACGGCAGATTTATATTTGCCTCATGAAGAAGCGGAACGATTACGTCAGGAAATCGTAAAGCAAAAGATATATACGCGGACGATTACTAATCTGACTGAATTTGAACCGTTTACCCAGGTGCGAGCATTGATGGATGTGTATACACACACTAGGCGTGTGGATCAGTCAGTGTTATTAATCAAGGCGGATGTGTTTATTTACAATGATGTTTATACGTTATGCCACTATTTGCAGGACGGAGATGTATTTTGCGTAGAAATGCATAATCAGATCTTAGCCAATATGCAGCGGCAGTTATTTGAGGTGTTGTGGCAGCAAGCAAAACCTCTGAGTCCAAAAAACCCCGTCATATGACGGGGTTGTGTGATTACTTTTAGATTTGGTTTTAAGCAGACAACTTGGATAAGTCGACTTTGATGCCGGGACCCATTGTTGCCGAAAGAGTCATTTTGGTGATCTTTCCGGCGCCAATTGCTTTGACTAATGCGGTAGCGTTGGCAGCGACTTCTTTGGCGGGCTGATTGGCTTTACCGATAAGGGCATGAATCAGGGGAGCTTTGCGTTCGGTTTTAATGGTGGTTTTGCCACCAGCTAATTCTTTGGCGCGTTTTTCGGGATCAGGAGTAACGGTACCATTTTTTGGATTAGGCATAAGACCTTTAGGTCCCAACACTTTAGCCAAGCGGGCGATTTTAGGCATAAAACTGGGGTGAGATACCAAGACGTCAAAATCGATGACACCAGCTTCAATTTTTGCGAGTAATTCATCAGAGACGATGGCGATGCGGGTGACTTTACCGGTGGAATAGGGAAAAGTTACTTCAGCGGAGACTTTTTCGTCTTTAACGACTAAGTCGGCGATTACTGTACCGATAAATTTGGAATACGACGTTTTGAGCACCAACTCAACAGCTTGATTGATCGGATAGTTTTTGGTGCGGTCAACTTGAGCTTTGACAGCCCGATATTTGTTGCTGCGAACGTGAGCTCGTTTCTCTTTTTTGGCTGATTCTGATTCAGTGCCTTCTTCAGCAGCAACTGTTTCATCAATTGCTTCGGCCTCTTTAGGTTTGAGGTCTTCTACTTTGACCGACATGTCGACGGTCTTCATTTTTTGTTTTGCCATAGTGGCATTTCCTTTCTCTTCCACCCTTCGGCAAGCTCAGGGCAAGCCTGAAAAGTGGTAATGCGAGATATTTATAAATTCGTCATCCCGGTCCGGCTCAGCCGGATGATCCGGGATCTTATTTGTATAGATTGCGGGTCAATGCCCGCAATGACGAGATTGCTTTAGTTGGTTTTGACTCCCATGGATCGGGCGGTGCCGCGGACCATTTGCATGGCTGATTCCAGGGTGGAACAGTTTAAATCAGGCAATTTAGTCTTGGCAATGGATTCAACTTGGTCGGCGGTAAGTGTGCCCACGAACGTTTTGTGAGCTTCCGCAGAGCCGGTTTGGATTTTGAGAGCTTGCTTGATCATTTCGGAAACACTCGGGAGCTTGGTAACAAAGGTAAAGGAACGATCTTCAAAGATGGTGACTTCAGCGGGAATCCGTTGGCCCATTTTATCTTTGGTAGCTTCGTTATATTGTTTACAAAACTCCATGATGTTGACACCATGTTGACCCAACGCAGGTCCCACGGGAGGAGCGGGGTTAGCGGCTCCAGCTTGAAGATTTAGTTTTAAGATGACTTTAATTTTTTTGGCCATATTTATTTAGAAGTATTTGAAGTAAAAAGTATGGGAAGTAGTTGAGGTTTCCCTTACAGACTCTCCATACATTCCGTACTTTTTATACTTTCCATACTTTGTATGTTTTTAGAAGCGACCCCCTTCACCTTCGACAAACTCAGGTTTCGGTAGGGTCAAGTAACAGCGGAAAGTATTGTATCACAAGATGTGTTATTTGTTATTGTGGAACGACTTTTGACACGTGTCCTGAGAAGTGAATGTCTTCAAACCTCGGTACATGTAATTACCGCAGAATGTTTTTTGCTGACAGTTTTTAGATTGAGCATCGGTCCACCACAGTTTTTGACACGTAACTCCCAGTGACCCTAAACACTCAGATTCCAATTTAAATCCATTGGGGGGTGTTTGAGTTCCGTCGCAGGAATGGATTAGTTTGCAGGCGGATTTGGTATCGGGGACCCAATAATTTTTACAGACGATAGTTTTGATGGGGTCGTAGGCTTTGGAATTGTTGCGAACTTGCTGTTGGGTAGCGACAACGGCGACTGGGATGATGAGTACCGTAAGAGCGCCGATTACGAGTCCGGTTTTTTGGGAGGTTTGGAGTTTTTTGTAAAATTTCACAAAGGATCGAAGATTCTTCATGTTCACTTTGGGAGTTTTGGATCGGGATGATTTCATAATTTGGCGGAGTTTGTGGTGTCTTTAATAATTCGCTCAACCTCTTGGACAAGCTCGCCTGTACCCAGGGTATCTTTGGCAATAAAAGCAGTGGCACCCCGGCGTAATGCCTCGTCTCGGGCGTAATCATAGATAAAGTTGGAATAAATAATGATGGGACCGTTGGGAGTAGCGGCGGGATGTTGTTGGAGCGCACCTAAAAACGTCATGCCATCCATGATGGGCATTTTTAGATCACAGACAATAGCGGTAAAACCGCCCTGAATAGCAGCATCAAGGCCGGCTTGACCATTGCTGGCCTCTACGACTTCGTACCCGGCAGCCGAGAAAATTTGCTTTGCGAGCGACCGAAGTCCCAAATGGTCTTCGATAATGAGGATTTTTTTGACCATACCTTATCAGCGTACTACAAATGAGAAAGTGGGTACAGAGGAGAGGAATACATATATT
>CAZQBH010000012.1:19846-21219 GCA_964591645.1 uncultured Pseudomonadales bacterium
CATATATTTACCGATATCAATTGATCCATTTTTCCTTTTTACTGATTAGTAAGGATGACTAACCATGAAATGGCTCGTTATGGTGAACAGGTTGTTCCTGTGGATATGCAGGGAATATATGTGGCGGCCTGTTTGGATGTGTTGCGGAAGGTAGATGTCCACTGTCACAATGCCGGGGTGGCCCGATTAGCTCAATTTGGAATACTTCATCACGTATTTGGAGCGATTGCTGCTGGTCAGGAAAGCAGTCTTGAACAGGCAGCCTTGTACCATGATATTGGCAAGAACCAGATTAGTGGAACAATTTACTTCAAAGAAGTGTTGGAATTTGATGAACGAAATCAGTTTAATCAACATCCAAAACATTCGACTGAAATTTTAAGGGCAAAGGAAGTTCCCGTTTCCTCATTAACTCGAACAGCGATTGAACATCACCACCCGTATGGGTCCAAAGAACCGTTATTACCAGAAGATACCTGGATCGTCCGCGCCTTAGTATTGTGTGATGTGCTACGGGCGGGAACGGAAAAGCGGTGGTATCGAGATTACAAAATAATACCCCAAGACCAAGTACGGGAAGTGATCACTTCAGAAGGGAAAAAATTTACTCCACCCCTTAATTTTGACACAGATTGGATATCGGTGCTCACCAATGAAGCATATCGGCAATATGCCCACGGCGGATCAGCTGTGAGTACAGCAGTGGGAAAACTAGCGTCAAAGTTGGTTAAATTTTGCTAACTTGGAGGAAGTCCAGTTCGACGGGTGTTTCGCGACCAAAGATGGACACGAGCACATGGACTTTGCCTTTGGCTTCGTCAATATGATCGACGGAACCCAAGAAATCAGCAAAAGGACCTTCGATGATCTTGACGGCTTCACCGACAGAGAAGGTGGCTTTGTATTTGGGCGCCTCTTGTTCCATGAACTTCTTGATAGAGGCAACTTCAACGGGAGGGAGAGGAGTCGGTTTGGAGCCGACGCCGACAAAGCCAGTGACGCCCGGTGTGGTCCGAACTGCCAACCACGTTTCATCATCAAGGACGAGCTTGACTAGCATATATCCGGGGAATATTTTTTCTTTGATGGAGGTTTTTTTACCTCGTTTGATTTGAATTTTGTTTTGAGTGGGGATAAGAATTTCGAGCACGCGACCTTCCAGCTTCATGGTCATGACGCGCTGAATCAGGTTGATAGCGACGGAGTTTTCGTGGCCAGAATAGGTGTGAAGGACATACCATTTGCCGATTTTGTCGTCAGTTTTCATGAGAACAAAATGGTTTTTGGCGGTGTCTTTTTCTTTGTCTGCTTTGGCTTCAGCGGCGGCAGATTCTTCCGCGGCCATCGGCGCGATCATCAGATCGCAGTCAGCC
>CAZQBH010000013.1:0-20751 GCA_964591645.1 uncultured Pseudomonadales bacterium
GACTCGAACCTCTGACCTCTTCAATGTCAATGAAGCGCTCTAACCAACTGAGCTACAAGTCCATAAATATCTTATGACGTCTTGTATTGTACTAGAGAAATTTCAACTTGAAAACCATTGATCCTAAACGATTAGCCGGATTGGGTAGCGACTGTGCGTTCTTGAGAGAGCATAAATTTCGTACCACTCTTCTGAACGTTGCCCCAAAATCCTTTTTGGGCCATTTTCCGTTGTGCGCTCATCTCTAACCAATTCGCTGAATCTGCGACACGTTTTCGGATATCTATTAGGAAGCGACGAAGTTTTTCCAAGAATGACACATGATACGTCCCGGGATTAACAACTTCCTCTTCGATAGCTTTCTTTAATCCAATGTCCATTCCCGCCAATTCTTGAGCCAAAAATTTTAATTCTTCTTGAATTGCTTGAATTTTGGCTTTAGCTTCTTCCGCTTTTCGGTCGAAAACCCTCGTTTCGTTGATTTCTCGATGACGAGCTAAACGTTCAACCTCACGATTAATTTGCTCTTCGGGTGAAAGGGGAAGTTCATTTGAGGGATTATTGGTTTCAGAATACGATCGCCCGCCAGTTAAATCTTGTATGAAATCATGACCTACACCCCCCAAGACGTCATGGGTTGCCGATTTGACAGCCTGACCACCAATACTCTTTAGAGCCTCAATAAAATTGGTATGGCTTCTCTGATTGGTTGTTCCACCTGATCTGGAGACAGATGTTTTTTGATTCATTTGGGTATTCATATTGTAATACACTTGTCTAGGAAGGTAATCCTCCCAAAAACACTCATTTTTTACGATGGGCGTTTGAGCAGTATATCAGCCTATAATATATTGTCAAGATGGGCAGGGGTTGTTTTTAGACGGCCAGCAACAGATCTACGACTTTGTGTTTGATTATGGAATACTTAAGGCTAGCGAGCTCTAAGGGCTGTTGTCGTACTTTGGTGGCCACCTCTGGGTCAACGTCTTTAAGAAACGAATCGATCTCACTATCACTGGCGTCGACTTTTTGATCATGAGCAATGGCATCGAGGATGAACTCCAGTTTGAGGTTATCAACCGAGGTTTTTTTGTATTCTTCGCGCAACTCCTCTGGTTTCTTGCCAATCGAATCTAAGTATTGTTCGATCTTTAAACCTAGCTTGTTAATTTGTTCGATCAAACGCGAAAGGGCGCGGTTCACTTCTTCTTCGACGAGTAAATCAGGGATGTCTACTTCACACGTTTTAAGCAGGGTGTCGAATACGAGTGTGATTTTTTTATTATCTTCTGCATCGTGGTCGTGTTTATCCGACACCTTGGGATCACTTCCTTTTTCGGGAGTCCAAATGGCATCTTTGGCCTTTTCACCTTTAATAGCTTCGAGATATTGATTTAATTTGACTTCTGGTTTTTCGGCAATTTCAATTTCAAACTCCCAATCGCCGTCGTTAACCATTTTTTTCAGGGAGATTTTTGGTTGGGTAATAGGTTTGAGATTGTGATCTTTGATGTATGTGGCATAGGCTTCAGGAATCAAATGTGAGACGGTTTCTTGAAGTAGTTTCTCTTGGTCGACTGCTTGTTCAACCCGGTCCAATGGAGCTTTGCCTTGACGAAAACCCTTAAGGGTCAGGTTGGCAGCGATCTCTTTTAGCGCGGTTTGTTTGGCTGGGGTAATTTGTTCTTGAGAAAATGTAAGTGAAAATTTCATGTTGGAATCCTTGATCTACTTGATTAACTGGTTTTTACAGAAGGGATTATACCTTAGAATCTGGCATTTTACCTCTTTTTGATGTGCCGAAGAGAGGACTCGAACCTCCACACGTATTAGGTACACGCTCCTAAAGCGTGCGCGTCTACCATTTCGCCACTTCGGCGGATCGGTGTAATTGTAGCAGACGAAGCGAAGAAAATCAGGGGAATACAAAAGAATCCAACAGTAACCCCGGCGAGGGAAACCATTGGATCTACCTCGAATTCTACTCAACATTATAAGACTGTCAATAGGCAATTTGATTTATAATGGGTAAAGAAGGGGTTTCTACATGAGTAATGGGCTGAGGATTGTGATGTGTAACGGTGATATAGAAAGATAGATAGATCTGAAATACTATGGGTCTTAATCCTCCCCGCTAGCAATTTTTTCCATAAAATGGTTGACTGCAAATTGCCACGATCCGTTGGATTTAGGGGTGTATTTTTTTTGAATTTCCTCTGGAGAGACATACCCTTTATCAATATAATCGCGTTTCATAACTCGGGCTGCGGCGTCAAAATTCTCTTCAAAGCTGGTAAACCCCCAGGTTCCCTTGGAGTGAACACCTAAACCGAGACAGTTAAATGAGCCCTCTGGGATAACTTTGCAAAGGTTTGATTCTTGCATAGCTATGGAAGGCAACAATCGATAATCAAGTTGATATTGGTCGGCGAGCTGCGTGAGATATCCACCCCAATAGTCATAGGGTTTTAAGGGAGACTTGTGTTTTTTGAGGAATTTAGTCAATAGGATTGGACGAGCATCTGCGGATTGAATGCCGTTTTGAGCGTCATTTGATCCTAAGACTTGGGCGTATGCTTGGTTTGCGGCAAAATTTCGATTCGGAGGAGGCGTAAATGCCACTTTTTGAGATTGGCGAAGAAAATTGGTGGTGGAAATACTAACACCGACTGCAAGGGAGGCACTAACAATCCACCCGATAACAATAATGAACTTTTTTATCATAATAGGTAGTTATCATACCCTATCATAATTTTCAGTTCTGCTACAAGCTATCGGAAAATATGATATGGTGGGGGTGCTATGCAAAGGTTTTTGCTTGTCGTGTTACTTTGTTTATGTTGGGTGCGGTTTCCTGGAGAAGTGGCGGCGGCGGATATTCCCTTAGGTTTTCATTTGCTTGAGCCAGGAGAAATTCAATATGTACTCCCCTATCGGGATTTGTCAGCTCAATTAACGGTAACTGTCCCTATGGTTTTGTCAGATCGACGGACCGAGGTATGGCAATCTTTTTTTGAAACGTGTTACAAGGCTGGGATTACGCCGTTAGTTCGTTGGGTAACGACCTATTCCGGTGATTCATGGGCGATACCGACACGGAAAGAAATTACCGAAACAGTAACATTTTTAAGGGGACTCAATTGGCCAGGAAAACGAACCATCATTTTGTTTAATGAACCAAATCAAGCAAAAGAATGGGGCGGAATGGTTGACCCTGAGGGGTATGCTGAAGTAGCTACGTTTGCGGCTCGCTGGTTAAAGACAGAACCGATGGAATATGTAGTATTGCCGGCTGGTTTGGATGCAGCAGCGCCCAACAATCACGTTATGATTGATAATCTTCGTTATATTGAACGAATGTATCGTTCATATCCTGAGTTTTTTGATTTAATCGATGGTTGGACATCGCATTCGTATCCAAATCCTGGTTTTTCAGCTTCAGCATATAGAAACGGTAAAGATTCTTTACGTGGATTTGAGGTTGAACTGAATAAATTACGGGCGTTATCAGGAAAACAATTTTCAGTCTACATTACGGAGACTGGCTGGAAGCAATCGAAGCTGGTTAATAAACTTCTACCTAAATACTATCAACATGCGGTTAAAAATATTTGGCACGATGAACGGATACAGGCTGTTACAGTATTTTTGTTACGAGGGAATAGCGGACCGTTTGCAGATTTCTCTCTGTTGGATGACAATCAAGCACCCACGATACAGATGAAGGCGTATCTTAATGCGGCCAAGTTGGTTAACGGAAAAAGTGAGTGATTTTTTAAGATATGAAAATCAAAGCGCTGGCAATTCCTTTTCTTGTATTTGTAGTTGTAATTCTGTTTGCGTTTTCGAATATCTTTACAGGTGAGTTTGTATGGGATGATTACTACTATATTTTGGGTTGGCCTCAACTTGAAGCTCCTATCCAGAATATTTCCTCATTGTTGCGGGGTGAAATGCCGATGGGTCAGGGTTATGTATATAGACCTGTTAGGAGTATGTATACCGCGCTTAGCTATCAGCTTTGGGGGACACAAACATACGGATATCATCTACAAGCACTTTTACTTCATCTCATTATGTCTTGGTTGGCGTATCTACTATTGCGCAGCATTGGGTGCTCTCAGGGGGTTAGTTTTGTGGCAGGTTTACTTTTTTCAGTGCATCCACTCCAAGTTCAATCGGTGGCTTGGATTACCGGCAGCATTGATGTGGTAGCCTATCTATTTTTCTTTCTCTCTCTCTTTTTTTACCTATCCCGTAAACAAGGAAAATCCGCCAATTATCTTTCAATTATTTTTGCTTGGTTAGCTTATTTTAGTAAGGAACAAACGTTTATTTTACCGATCATCCTATTTCTGTTTGAGTTGTTGGTGCATCATAAGAAAAAAATCCACTGGAAAAAGATTGTATACGCACAACGTTATTACTGGTTTGGGCTGGTGGCATATGTGGTAGTCAGAACGTTGGTTGCGCCTTATGCAATTCCGCGCACTTCAGTTGTTGCGCCCAATTATGCTTCACCCTTATTGAGTCTTATTTTATTTTTCTGGTATTTCCGGTATATGATCTGGCCGGATACATTGGCAGTAAACCACGATTTAGGTTCTGGGATTACTAGTTTTTATCGTGAAGATATGACTCAACTGATTCCTGTGAGGAATTTGTTGAATTGGCAATTGGTCGGTGGATTGATTTTGGTATGTGCAGGGATTGTGGGCGTATTGCGTTTGAAACGGAAGCATCCCATCTCAGCTTTTTTATTGGCCGCTTCCATGGTTTCGTTTTTACCCGTGCTTCAATTGATGCCGACAAACACATTGTTTTGGGAACTATATACATACATTCCCCTGCTTTTTTTCAGTGGATTTATTGCTTCACTTTTTTGGGCCATGTTTAATTATTTAAAGCGCAAACGAAATGTGGTTACGCTACAATTTATCGGGGTACTCATTGTGTTGTTGGTAACAACTTTTTTGGCAATTAAAACAAGAGAGCAAAATAAAGTGTGGACCTCTAAGCTAACTCTATGGAACAATGCGGTAACCATTACTCCTCAAAGCGCTAAAGTGAATTACAATTTGGGTTTGGCATATTATGTTTCGGGTGATCCCCTGAAAGGGATTGCGTACATTGAAAAAGCTGTGTCACTTAAACCAACTGATTCAAACTATGTTTCAGGATTGTTGGATGTTTATTTGGAACAAAAACAGGATGAAAAATTTGTAGGTTTTGCAGCTCGTTTGTTAGACAGTTCTCGCAATAAGCAGAATGTGTGTTTAGGGATTTCCAAAAAACTATCCCAATACAACCGTGTGGATTTGATGGAAAAGCTTACTGTTTGTTCTTGGTGAATTATTCACTTGTTACCTTTTGAATCATTTCTCTCCATGAGATACAATATTTCACAGTTAATGAAGAATTGGCAGATAGGCAAACAAAGGCATGTTTGAAGGCGAAGTTGAAATAAATGTTCTTTCATCATCTGAAAAAATCACTGATGATACCAAATTAGGGGCGATCAAACGTAAAGCCTCAGAGTTGGCGGGAAACATTGGTTTGAATGGATTATCAGAGCGATTAAATCCAGACATGGAAGTTGTATTTGAGGAGCCGATTGACCCAGATAGTATCATTGAAAGTGATGATTTGGAAATCCACATTGAACCAGAGAGTGATGACTCGGAAATCAACATTGAACCGGAAAATAATGACTTGGAAATTAACATTGAACAGGTAAGGGATGACCCCAGGAAAAAGGATAGATTACCTATTAGTACTGTTTTGGTGGGCGAAACAGATGATAGACCAGAGTTTGAGCAGGTTGTCTTTGAGCCGGAAGTACTTGATTGTGTAACAGTCCATTTGCGATCGGGTGCGGGGTCAGAAATGGGTGGTATTTTAATAGGCCACTTTTGCGAAGAAATAAGTACGGGTAAAAAATTTACTAAGGTAGAAGGATTTATTCCCAGAAGAAGGGCGACATATAATTCGATTGCAATTGAGTTTAGCTCAGAGGATTGGGGAGCCATGAATCTTGAGCTTGACAGGATGAATGATCTATCGGGAACAGACCAGGTGGTGGTGGGCTGGGTACATAGTCATCCTGCAAATACTGAAGTCGCACCTCAATCAAATTCAGCTGATGGGCAAAGGGGAGCGTATGGCGACAGGAGGATTATGAGAGATCATTTTACCAATACCAAATTCATATCGATGATTTACGGGATAGGTGGAAGATATGACAATCAGTTTGCTATATGGAGAAATTTTAATGGAGCAGCAAAGCGTCAAAAAGGATTTGAAGTAATTCTGCCAGCTGAATCACGTAAATATTTCTACTATTCCAATTTGTCTGAGTTGTAATTATCGATGGTGTGATAAATTAGCTTTTCCGATTTAAAATAATTCCTACTAACATGTTTTTATTTTGATTTTCCAACCTTCCAATTTATCGGAATATTGACGAAATATGTCTTGAAAATCATCTCTGTCTGTTAGGTCCATTATTTTCCTTACATAATCAATACGCGTTTGTCTAAATGCACTTCTTAGGTTTGAAAGGTCACCGTTAGTAATATCCTTAATTATATTTCTGTACGCTATAACGTCATATTCGTGACTCTCAAAATTAATATGTCTTAATGACTTTTCATAAAGTTCATCTGAAAATGAACGAATGCACGCGATAAATGCTAGCGAATTTGATCCGAATATATTACATAATTCAAGTTGTTCTTCTCTGGTTAATTTTGATTCTGGATCGTAATTCCAATCGCGATTCGAAAAACCAACCCGAATGGGATGATTAGAAAAATTTGAACCCAATTTTTTTATAAATGCTGACTCAGTCATCTCCCCATAGATTAAATCAGATAATACGTGATCACCAACTTTAATATTGCTTGGATCGAGATCAATAATGTAGCTTCCGCTTGGATGGTAGTCATATTCAGGGTCCTCATTATCTTTTTGTCCAATTGTTGTAAATAGAGCCTTATCCTCGTCGTTCCCTGAATAACCATTTGTGAGTAACGCAAAAATGGTTCGCGAAGTCCTTCCGTTTCCATCTAAATATGGATGGATAGTTAAGATTGACATTCCTAGAACTGTGGCACATTTTTCTGGAGTATCCTCCCTAATAGCTTTTTCAAAGGCTTCTTTTAATAGCGGAATTCTATCTTCTGGGCTTGGTGGCATATAACCATCTGTTAATGATTTATCACCGTCCATTTTGTGTTGACCAGATATCCTCCGAAAATATGCATTAAGTCCGTTTAATAATTCAGAAAAATCTTCAAATGATAGTGTTTCAAAATATTTTTTAATAGCTTCAGGAGTGCCACCGCTAGTTCGATTACGTATCATTTCAAGCGTATTGGGTATTTGAAATTGTTCACCCGTTGGTTGAATATCAAATCCTGACGATTGTTCATTCATATCTTCATTGTAAATCAAAAAATCTTTTAGCGACGAATACAGTAATTTGACGCAATCGTAATATTTTAGATATAGTGGTTGTATGACAAAAATTTCCCGGCGTCGTTTCGCATTTAATATTAAACAACTCGTATTGATAGTATTTTGTGTTATTGCCGGAACAATTATTGTTCTAAAACGCGATACCATTATTCAAATGTTGCCTAAGGCAGCTAATTCTTGTAACTATTTGACTGTTCAGCTGTCAACTGATGGTAAAACTCCCCAACAAAGTATTAGCATTCCCGCAAATCAACCAACCAAGTATTATCTCCATGTAAAGAGCAATGGGGGTGGCTGCGAGACAAATTTTGACGCGACTTCACGGATTTGTAAATTGGACGGTTCAAACTGTGTTACTAGGTCTAATACACCATGGTCATACTATCGATCTAATTCTGAAGGCATTGCTCGAGTAGACCTCAATAAAGGTCTTGATGGAAACAATGTTTTTTATGCTCGATTTCGACCGGCCGGTAGAACTGATATTCCCTGGAGTAATGAAGTTCAGGTTACTATTGAATCGCGGCCTGTAGCAGCAACAACCGCTAGTGATCAGGTTAATTTGGAAGAATATTTTCAAATGAAGCCCGGTTATCTGTGGATATATTCAACAAAAAATAATGTTGCTGGAGTTGAAGGAGTATCACGAATTCAAATAGAAGAAGAAACTGTTACATCTGGTTGCGGTATTGTGACTCGACCTTGGAGATTTACTAAAGACAAACGGGAAGCCTATTGGAACCCATTAATATCAGGTCAAAGCTTTAATTATTCAGGTAATGCTAATCTACGCTGGTTTATTGTCTCGCCGTCATACGTTTACAACACTATGCCTCAATTCAATAAGTATATTTGGGGGTTGGGAGATAAGAGCTACAATGTTTTTCCTGCCACTGGCGCTATAAATCCTCTTCGCGATATTCCTGTTACTATCCCCTCCCGAAGCCATTTGTTCCAAACGACTGTTGGACGCGTACCTGCCTATAATTTGAGTCTAAAAAAGTTATCAGCTGACTTTTCATATATGGATACCGCTGATAATGAATCGTACTACCCACCATCACCAGATTTGACTTCATGTGTGTTGAAAACAAACGCTCCTAGCACTAATTCATGGAAAATAAGAACAACGGCAGATACTATCTCAATCAATAAAGGATCATTTGCATACAGTGGGCCAGCTCTCCGTATTGATTATTTTGAAGGTGGATCCGGCTTGGAGACGGGAAATGGTTTACTGAGAGAATCTTGGTACTTTGTCAAAAATATCGGGTTGGTTGATATGGAGGTTGGTCCGCTGCTCCCATGTGTAAAGATGATAGTGATTGTTTAGCCGATACAATGCAAAATCCGCATGTTGATATGGTGCTGACAAATTATTTTCAAAATCCCTCTTTTCAAGCAGTGGTTAGTGCCGACGGGGTGAACTATAGTGCAAAAGCAGAAACGTCAACTACACGAGGTTATTATCTTAAAATGGTGGATCCTTCAAATTCTGCAAAAATCATTCCGTTTTCTGGGTATTTAGAAGCAAGTGACCGGAATGGCAAAATTTTTAAGTGGAGTTGGATTGAAAATGGAGCTGTATTTATAAGTCCTAAAATTCTTAATGGTTTTCCCAATGGTAGTTATCCAGCCAAATTTCGTATTTGGGTTCCCAATGAGGCGTTTCCTAACGAACGAAGAGTATCAGATACTCCATTACCGTGGTCAAATATGATTGAGGTTATTCTTAAGTAGTCGGTGTAAAACAGTTAGCTGCTTTGACTCGTTTTAGTTATGGATGTAACAACGCCCATTTGGTGACCCCGATGCACTTTGTTTCGAACTCTTCTTACCTTGGATTTACACCCTAATCAATGCCTATCCTCAAGAAGAAGCTAACAAACTCCCCAAAAGTTTACCTTCCCGCTCCTCCCCTCATTATTACACCAAAAAGTTGACAGCTAATTGAGGTGATTATGTTTAGCATATTCAAGCTACAACCATTTAGCTCAAAACTCTTTAACGAAACAACCTTTTATCCTCAATTTATAGCTGATATATCTAAGGCTAAAAAGGAAATCATCATCGAAAGCCCGTTCATTACATCATCAAGAATGGAAAAGTTGTATCCGATATTACAAAAGATTTTGTCAAATAAAATTCAGATTAATATCATTACCCGTGATCCATCGGAATACGATGATGAGTTTATGCAACACCAAGCCACTAATGAAATTTTGCAATCTTTTGACATGGGTATACAAGTTAAACTAATCACCGGTTATCATCATCGCAAGTTGGCAATGATCGACCAGCAGATTTTGTGGGAAGGTAGTCTCAATATATTGTCATTCAGTAACAGTCAAGAAATTATGCGAAGAATTAATAGTGAACAATGCTTACGGGAAATGAAAAGGTTTATTTCTATACTGTACTAATATCAAATATTCCATAGCTATCCTTACTTAAGATTTGAATATAAGTAATTCCAATTATGTATAATTAACAATACTGTTGAGTTGATGGGTGATTTTCTCTAGTTTTATTATGTGGTAAAGTAGCTTTGTTAATTGTTGGTGGATATAAAAAATATGGGTGAGGCTAATGGGGATCTCTTTAATTTTTCAATGTTTGGACAAAACTTAGAATCGGCTTTAGTCAGTGGTGAATCTCCAAAAAAAGAAGAAGTAGATAATAAGAAAACTGATATTGTTGTTGATTCAAGATTACTTGATCATGTTTTTGATAGAGTCAAAACATATCAGAAATTAAATAAAGAGTTTTTCGTATATTTATTGGGAAAAGATGGCATGGCGACATTGGAAGTTGCTGTTGGTGGTGGATACGATGCTGGTGTCACTTTTACAACACAAGAGGCAGTTGAGAAACTGACTCCATTTATTGAACAGGGTTATTCGATAGTTGCTGATTTGCATAATCATCCAGACACAGGAATGTATGTGACTTTAGGCTATGGGTTTGAGAGTGAAACAACTCCAAGTGAAGGTGATTTGGGTTCACCCGCATTCTATGATGTGCCAGTACTCTTACATCAAAATCCCTTTCCAAGAGTTATTGTTGCGTATGATGAATCACGAAATATGTTCGCGGTTAATGCGTTTCATCAAAACAGAGACATTTTGACACAAGAGAGGATTGATTGGACAATTGAAGGGTCTGTGATAGAACAAGAACCAGATGAGCTGGGTATTGTAATTTCGAATTACAACTTAGATCCGAATCAATTAGTAAATCATGACGTGATTACACTGTTAAATCTTCGTTCAGTTAATTGTGCTAATGGGAATACTGAAATTATTAGAAACTGTATGGATAATTCTTCACAAAGTGGATTCTAATGATTACTTGATTTGTCATGGAAACAAATCGCTCAATTTGAACTTTGGATGTTGAGGATTTTTGATCTCTCGTAATTAGTATTGAACGTTTTAGACCATCTAACTTATTTTAATACCCCCCAGTGGGGATCGAACTTTTTTCCTCTGGAGAATTTGTAAAACTTACTGAAGATTCAGAAATCACTAATTTCAATCTGGGGCGATTGTATCGCCTCGTTGGGTGAGTCGCCTGGGGATCGAACCCAGAACCTATTGCTTAAGAGGCAATCGCTCTAACCGATTGAGCTAGCGACCCAAAATATTGTTAATGTATTGGCGTCCTTTAAAAGATTTCAATTCTTTTTCTCGTTTCAGCGTCTCACTTCTTGTGTTGTACTCTTCTTTATAAACCAGCTCCCATTTACCAGAATTGATACGAGTAAATGACGTCTCTTTTGATTTTAAAGTATTATTGTGTCTTGCTAATCGTTTTTCAAGATCGACTGTTTGGCCAATATATATTTTGTTACGTTCTTGGTTATATATAACATAAACAATAAACATATTGCTTAAGAGTCCGCCAGTTGGCGGATCTAACCGATTGAGCTAGCGACCCAAATATTAACTTGTTAAACCTACAAACTTTATTGCGGATCGCTTTGCCGATTGTCCGCCCGAGGCGGATCGGCCTTGGGCTGAAGCTAGCGACCCAAATATTAACTTGTTAACCGATTGATCCCCCTTCACCTTCGACAGGCTTAGGTTTCGGAGGGACAGGGCTAGCGACCCATAGGAACCATTGACTTTATTACCAAACTGTATTTTACTTCTCCCAAACGTATTTGGAAATACTCTACACCCAGAAGACTGGGATAATTTGAAAGGGAAACGTATGCGGCAGTACCGTCCAGAGTTAGTAAAACAGGGCATGATCCAGGTGTTGGATGGCATGGGAATTGATTGGCAACATGATGAAAATTTTAAAGAAACTCCTGATCGGGTTAGCCGCGCCTTTTATGAGTTTTGTCATGGTTCATATGAAACCTTTGATGCTATAAAGACGTTCCCCAGCCGATATGATGGCATTATTTTAGTGCGATCAGTGCGCGCAATCGGACTATGCCCCCATCATCTCCTTCCTATTGAATATGAGGTGTCATTTGCCTATATGCCGCGGAAGACCGTGATCGGTTTATCGAAAATTCCGCGAATTATAAAGCATATTTGTGCTCAGCCAGTACTGCAAGAAGATTTAACGAAGGATGTTGTGAGTTATTTCAAGAAAATGCTTGATCCCATTGGAATTGCAGTGGTTATCAATGGTATTCATGGATGTATGAAATACCGAGGGATAGGAGAAGCGGATAAAGTTCAAACGGCTGAATTGGATGGGTATTTTCTTACCAACCCCGCTTCTCGGGCAGAATTCTACGCAATGATCGGTAAAGAGTAGTAATTAGAAATTAATAAGTGCGCCCAGAGGGAATCGAACCCCCATTAACAGTTCCGAAGACTGCAGTTCTATCCGTTGAACTATGGGCGCAACTGACTATTTTCATTCGCATTTTATCAATAAATAGTCATTTTCCCAAGTGACAAAGCTCTCTAGCATAATCAATACACATTGAATTGCTATGATTGTAGTGGTAGATTGGTTTGAATATGAGAATTGGACAAGAATTGCTACGGAATGAATTTGATAGGGATAAGATCGTTGATGAAATCAAAAGACGTTTGACGGAAAAGAAGGCATTTAAGCCATATATTACCGTTTCTCGAGAACCGGGAAGTGGAGGTAAACCAATTGCAGCGGAAGTGGCAAAAAAATTAGGTTTTAAATTGTATGATCGGAGGTTGATCGAACAAGTTGCGGAAAAAATGCATAAGCCGATAAAGTTGATGAGAGATGTGGATGAAAAAGAACGGTCTGGGATTATGGATATCGTGCAAAATATGTTTAATCCTGACTACGTTTCAGATGAAACGTACTTTCGAAATATGTGCCAAGTCCTTTTTTCGTTGTCTCAGAAAGGCGGGGTGGTTTTAGTTGGAAGAGGGGCAAATTTCATTGCACCTAAGGCTTATGGATTACAAGTGCAGGTGGTAGCACCATATCGAGTCCGGGTGGCCCGAGCAATGCAATATGAAAAAATGGATTACTCTCAATCACGGGATGTTATCAGAAAGATTTCCGATGAACGCCAAGCCTTTGTGCGGCAATATTTTGGCAAAGATATTCACGCTCCAAAATATTATGACTTGACCATTAATACGACCTTTTTTTCTATTGAGACGGCAGCGGATTTAGTCATTGAAGCATATAAAGCGAAGTTTCCTGGTGGAAAACCAAATCCGGAATTTGATTAAGACGAAAGATGATAATGGTTGATGGTGATGGCCGATTCTAAAAACAAATTTGCAACACGGGTAAAGTTTTCGGTGACATCGGTAGCATAGTATTCATGAGTGGGTGTGTTTGTTGATTCAATCTTATTTTTTCCCAAGACTGATTCGAGGGCATTTGCAGTCGGAGCGCCCAAATTAATGAGGTGAACCGAGGGGAGTAACTGTTGAATAATGGGGGTAATGAGTGGGTAATGAGTGCATCCTAGGATAATGGTTTTAATTGAGGAGTCGCCAAGTTGATGAACATAATGCTGGGCGACTGACTCAATAATGGCGCCAGAAAGGATCCCCTCTTCAATTATGGGAACAAAGAGCGGACAAGCGAGAGAGGTAATTTTGGAAGGGACAATGCCCTGTTTTGAATACATATTAATGGCATGGACAAATGATTGGCTTTTTATGGTAGCGCGGGTGGCAAGTATGCCTATATTTCCTGATGGGGTGATTTCTGTGGCTTTCTTGGCCGCCGCGTCTATTACCCCAATAATGGGAATATTAGGAAAATCTTGTTGGAGAACAGTTAATGAGGTTGAAGATGCGGTGGCGCAAGCAACTACAATTGCTTTAACATTTTTTGTAAGTAAGAAGGAAACCATTTGTCGACTAAATGAAATAATTGTTTCTGGACTACGATTACCGTACGGAACTCGGGCAGTATCGCCAATATATATTGTGGATTCATGGGGCAAATGGTGGTAAATTTCTTTGGCGACGGTTAATCCTCCGAGGCCAGAGTCAAAAATACCGATGGGTCGAGAGTCAGACATGAATCTTAGTGTATCATGGGGATATTACATGAATTAAGTGGGGAGATAGGTATGGCGCGTATTGTCGTAAAAAATGACAAAAGTCCCAAAAAAGTGACGGATGCATTCATTTGTATGTGTGGTTTATCAAAAAATCAACCATTTTGTGACGCATCTCATAAACAAACAGAAGACGAGAAAGAAGAAACCTATTTATATACAGAAAATGGACGAACAGTAGTCTCAGAAATTGTAGTGGGTAGAAAAGCATGTGGCTGCCATTGTGAAGAAAATGATTCGTGCTGTGAAAAAGAAAGTAGTTGTTGTTCACATAAGTAGCTCAAATATTTCACGTCGAAATTGATATTTTCATACAGATACAAATACCCCACCTGCCAAGTGGGGTATTTATTATTTTGAGGAAGGAATGATAGCTATTTATGTTTAATACGTTGATATTTTTCTAATACACGAGTGATTTCATCGTGAATGAGCACGTATTCTGAAGCAGATAGAATCTGTTTACGCTTCAATACACTGCATTGTTGGTCAAGTCCGCGTAATGTGCCTTTGGCTAACCAGTCAAATTTGTGTGACATATGTTCAGAAGATTCAATCATTCTTAAGTACAAATTGAGATGGTTTTTTGGCAGCTTATGTTGATTGAAAACATACGCAACAGTTGCCTTTAAGGTTTTAAAATTACTTTCTGTTGTAATATTTGCAATCACATTTCCTGATGGGTCAAATGATAGCGTGATTACTCTTTGATTATCGGGACCCACAATCAGTTGTGGAAGAATCACTTTTTCCTTGGCTTGATTATTGAAAGCAAAAATTTCGAGTGGAGTGATTTGTTCAGTCGGGGTGGAGAGCGTTAACTTATACTCACCCTTTTCCGGATTGGGAATGAGATATTGCCAGCTAGCTGGGTCACTGTTGTCGGTATCACCGGCGCTTATTTTTTCCAGAGAAAATTGACTGTTGGTAAAATCGTTACGATTTACCCCCTCCTTCGGACCTAACGCTTTGTCTCCCTTTTCAATAACCATTTTCCCCTGTGGATCGTTGAGATACATCCATAGATAGCTAGGGTCAATGTAGTCATGAAAATAACCGATTTTACTGTATTGTTTGCCGTTATACGCTTCTTCTAATTTAGGATTGTCATCTGTAAGAGTTAGCGGGTCAGCGAGATAGATATTCTTGTCTTCGTCCCATCCCTTGTAGACGACAAAATGGGTATCGTCATCATCAGTTTTTGTTGTGTCGTGGGGATTGGTAACAATACGCAGGATGCCGGCTTTGCTAGCTGTTAGGTCTTCGATAAGGGCGTCTTTTGAATATGCTCCATAAGAAAATTGAAACAATTTCGCATTAGGGGAAATATTGCCTTTGTCGGCAGCCTCTTTGGCATAGGAGGTAAGGGCTGGCCAAATAAGAAAGCCGTTTTTGCTATAGCCTCCGTTTATACTTTTTAAATAGTTGTTTAGGGTTTGCGGAGTAGTGGGAGCATCGCCACTAGGAGTGGTGTTGAATCCTTGGTAGTTAAGAATCATGGCGGCTGAAGTTATGGCACAGCCGTAGTCTTTGATGCCTTGGAATCCCGGTTTTGCCCATTTGTCGGCTGAATCATATGTATCGTTTGCCCATTGAGGATCGATTTGGGAGAAAAACGGAATATTTAAAAGATTTACTTTTGGTTTACTTAAATCCGTGACAACAATATTGTCATAATAAACTTCGCTTGGATAAAGTATGCCTGATGATTCTCTTATGCCAATTTTCCCACGCAATAATGGTGGAGTTAGGGGCGTGTTCGGGAAAATCGGAACTTCTGTGTCTATATCATTACAGTTAAACAATTCTATCCACTGTTCTGCATCACTCAATTTGTATAAAATTTCAATATGCGTCCCGATGGCAATTATTCTAAATCTGTATTTTTGTCCATAATTAAGATTTAAAGTCTTTGGTTGAACAATCCATCCGTATCCAATTTTTTTAAGTTCAGCAAGAGTTACTGATACATGGAATTCGTACCATTTATTAAAATCGCCTTCATCGCTTGCGGTGGTATAGCGGAACACAAATCCTTTGTCGTATCCACTTCGAGGGAGCATGTCGAATTCAACCATATAGTCCGTCCATGTTTCATCGCCAATAACACTATTTTCAATTGTTTGAGGTGAATTTATTCTTAATCCATACATGTGGTTTTGATTTGCCTCTTCAATGACTTTCCATTGAGACGAGTAATCAGGTCCATTTTCATGAATTTTTATCCAGCCAATATCATTATTGTCTTCGAAATCGTCGGAAAATAATATTTTTTCTGCAAATACTTGGGATGTAAAAAGGAGGGCAATTACCGTCAAAACCATGAGAAAGAGGAATTTTCGAAAGAAATGCATATTAAGATACCCTATATTACTTATACTAATATATAGAAACACATATTTAAAAATGTTTGCAACACTTAATTTTCAGCATAATCTAAGGTTGGTTTATGGTAATCTGAAGAAGATATGAAAATCTTGATGCTTTCTCATTATTTTTGGCCACACAGGGGTGGGGTTGAAAAACATTTGGAAAATTTGTCGTTGGAATTATTAAAACGTGGCCATTCGATCACCGTTGTTACTGAGCAGCATGAAGTTAATCTTCCATTGCAGGAAGTGCATAAGGGGATTACGGTTATTCGTATTCCTTTTTATGCCAGAGATTCAAAGCGAATGACATGGACCTGGATGTGTGAACATGATTATTTATTTGATCAAGCGGATTTAGTACATGTTCATGATGTTTTTTGGTGGTATTGGCCAATCAGATTTACACGGTTATTTAAACCGGTTTATATTACGTTTCATGGTTATGAGTGTTCAACACCCTCTATAAAAGCCAAAATTCAGAGGAAGTGTTCTGAAATATTTTCTATCGGAACAATATGCATTGGTGATTATATTAAAAAATGGTATTGGGCAAATCCGCTATTGGTATCATACGGCGCATCTGAATTAAAACCAAAATTTAATATTACAAAAAATACCGATGCCGTTTTTATTGGGCGATTAGATCCAGATACAGGTTTGGACCAGTACGTTTCTACAATAAAAAAGTTGAAGAATATTGGAATGTTTAATATTTACGGTGAAGGTTTGTTGATGAAAGGATTGTTAGATATTTCAAAAAAAGATCGGAGGGTTAAAGTTTTCTCATGGACAAATGAACCATGGAAAGCGATTGCAAAAAATCGATTTGTTTTTTCTTCGCAATACCTTTCGATTTTGGAGGCGATGCAGATGAAGCGATTGGTGGCTGCTGTGTACAACAATGAAATTAAACGGGATTATTTGATGTGTCACCCCATGCGTGATAACATGATTATTGCTGGTACAGCAGACGAACTTGCAGATAAAATGAACGATATCATTACGCATCCCGAACGAGAACGCCAAATGATAGAAAATGCATATCAATGGGCCAAAGAACAAACATGGGAGAAGTTAGCTGATCAATACGAAGCGCTATGGGCACGGTAAATTTTTCAGTAGTGGTGACGGTATTCAATGAAGAAAATAGCATTATTGCTCTACTGGATACTTTAATTAATCAAAGTACTCCACCGATTGAAATTATTGTAGTTGATGCGGGATCAGACGATCATACTAAAGAACTAATTGCCAATAAAATTACTACTTCTCCCGTGCAAATACGGTTGTTTCACAAGCCAGGACTAAATCGGTCACAAGGTAGAAATTATGGAATAGAGCAGGCTAAAAGTGAATATATTGCGGTAACTGATGCGGGTTGTGAAGCAGACAGCCGTTGGTTGGAAGAATTGTCCTCCGGATTTGACGAAACACATACTGTAGTAGCGGGTTATTATCTGCCCATTATTCATAAGCCCATACAACAAATATACGCAGCCTATGTGGCTACCAGTCCAGCATATTTTCGTGAGGACACGTTTCTCCCCTCCTCCCGGTCACTTGCTTTTACTCACTCTGCTTGGAAATCGGTGGGTGGCTATCCTGAAGAGTTAAATACCTGTGAAGATTTGATATTCGCAAAACGATTGAAACAAAGCGGTAAAATGGCCGTTAATCGTCAAGCGTTGGTGTATTGGCATTTAGCTAATGGAATCAAAGACTTTTACCATCAAATACTTGGATATGCCCGGGGTGATGTTGAAGCTGGATACCGACCACATATTATCAAGATTATAAGCGTATGGATTCGATATGTGCTATTTTTATCATTTCCTCTCCTCTTTTTTCTCTATTTGTTGTACCCGGTAATAAAGCATCGTGATGTACTAAAGCATAATCACGAGGCTTTAGCTTTGCCATTGGTACAGGTGATTTGTGATTGGGGAATTATGGTGGGATCGCTTCAGGGTTTATTTAAACGAATTGGTTTAATTTAGGTATGAAACTCAGCGATGATAAGGCCGTTGGCACATGGATAAGGGTGTCCATACTGTTGGTGAACAACCTTTTCAAGAGTTGATGGTTGCCATTGATGACTGCCGGTACGGAGATAAAAAGTGACCAACGACGGTTGATGTTGAGCATACTGAATCACAAATTGATCGAGGGCCTGATTGTGTCCAACCGGGATGCTGATAATACATTTTCCCTGTTTGGTTAAGAGTCCTCGAATATGATTAACGGCCCTGACTGCTTTTTTTGGGTCATGTGGTTTTTCGTCTTGGCCAATATGTTCAAATGTGGAGATACCGATAATGCAATCAAACTTTTTTAACGAGTGATAGTTAACTGCATCTTGATTGAGAACATTATGCGCAACCTCATATTTATCAATTACACAATGAGAACATTTTTGATAATGAGATAGGACGTTGCCAATTTCCAAAATGGTATCACTCGGATACTTGTTGATAATTGATTGAAAGATTGGAATTTCAATCATTCGTTCGTTGGTGATAGTGAGATTGTAAGGGTGAAAAAAATAGTGAAACCGATGATTTTTATAGGGAAAAGTTGTATGGAAAGTAAATATTGTCGTAATAATTCGATCAATCGTTTCAACTATTTGACGTAAATCGATGCCAAATGGTTTGCCGACATGTAATTTTCCGTAGAATTTTCTTGAAAACTGCAGCACTGACATATTTAGGTTTTTGCCGTACAAATTTTGTAGGCATAGAAGTATTTAAGCGGCAGACTGCCGATAATGGCAACTAGAGAGGCAAGAATTATTTTTTCCAAACTTGGAGATTGAATAACCGGAATAATGGCGATAATAAAGGCAATCAGCTGAACAACAACCACATGGGTTAGATAGCGCTGCTTTTTTACGGCCAAGAATAAAGGATTTGTCGGAGCAGCTAAGGCAACTGCGAAGCCAACCGCACTCAGAAGACGGAGATATTTGGTGGTATCAATCCAATTCGGCCCCAGCAAAAGAGAGACGATGGGTTCTGCAAACAACGCAACTCCCCCCATAAGCAGTGCTGCTGATCCTGTTAAGCTTCCGAACATTTTCAAAAATGCGGTTTGAAGTCGTTTCCTATCACCGCCAATTTTTACATACACCGGAAAGGCGACCCGATTAACCATTTCAACAATTTCATCCACGAAGAGAAGCGAGAATTTGTAAGCCATTTGATATATTCCAAGGCTGGTCGTGGACAATAGGCGGCCAATGCTGATATCAACCCCTTTATTCGTCAAATATGCAGCTACCCCAGCTCCAGTAACCCATTTACCGTTGCCAATAATCACTGCGGCTTGTTGCGGGTGATACATGAAACGAGGACGAGGGTTGATATACAGCAGTGAAATAACTGTTTCTGTAAAAGCTCCCGCAATCAGACCGGCAATTAGACCGGCCGGAGTTCGATATATGTACACGGTAGTGATTGCCACGATGGCATCAACCAGTGTTATGAGAGTTCGAAAATAAAATTCTTGATTAAACCTGAGTTGTTTTTGAAATTTTGCTTCAGATGGATTTATAAATCCTCGTATAAAAGGAACGATAGCCAAAAGAAGAATCAGATTTTTGGAGGCAGGATTGTTAAAAAATGAACTGACGGGAAAACTAAAAAGAAACACAATGAGCGTAATAATTATGCCGCGAACAATAGAGATAACCCAGGCTGTGTCCAGATAGCGGGCAATCGCATTATCATCGTCTTGTTGAACTAAAAAAACATTAATTCCGGTTTCGGTAAAGATTTCAACAAGCGCCAAAACAAGCGTTGCAATACCGAAGTCGCCAAATTGAAGCGGGGTTAAAAGTCGAGCAAGAATGACTGTTCGAATAACTGAAAGAAACCGACTTGTCATCCGGAATGCAGAAACCCAACTAACACTGACAACTGTTTGTCTAAAATAACCCATGTATGTTCTACAATAAGATAGTAATATCTGTATTGTCGCTTACAGCCAAGAGATAGTCAAAAAGGAGAATTGTTCATGCGGATAGTGGTATTCGATGATGTACCCGAGGGTGGAGCCAAACGGGTCGTATTCGAACAAGTGAAAGGATTGAGTGAAAATCACGTCGTCCATTATATTTCCAATGACCTTCCCACGCTATTTCATTTTGAAAAATATGCCCACGATATTTCCCGATTTCATTTGGAGATTCCCAATTATAGTGGATTGAAGCGTCCCCTCCGAGAATGGTCTTACTATTTTAAGTTAGCCCCTCAATATCAAAAAATTGCCGCTTTTATTAATCAAATTGCCCCAGATGTGGTCATCGTTCATCCTTCCCGATTTTCTCAGGCCCCAGGATTACTTTTTTTCTTGACCCAACCCAGC
>CAZQBH010000014.1:0-612 GCA_964591645.1 uncultured Pseudomonadales bacterium
TTTCCAGTTTCCCCGACAGTGATGGCAATTGATTCATGGCCGCTACTAACGCTTCTCGAGCCGCGGTAATCACCGTTCCTTCTTTAACTAATACCTGATCCCAAAAAGCCAATGTGGTCCGTTGTACTTGTCCATCTCGAATCATGTCCAACAACTTATTTCGTCGTCTCAGTGCTTTGTCGTAACTCTCCAAACTTCGTCGATATTCAGAATTCACTTGGATTAAAACCTCATCCAAAAATTGTCGTCGTACATGAGGATTACCGGCCAATAAATCCATATCTTCCGGTCGAAATAAAACACAAGGTAATTCCCCCACAAAATCTTGTCGTCGTCTTCCTACCCCGTTGATTCTAAACAAACGTTTTTGCACTCGTTTTCCCTGCACCATCCCCCGCGTCACCGTCACCATTAATTCTGTTTTTTCTTCTCTTCTATCTTCCAGCTTCAAGCTTCCAACTTCTCCTCGTACATGTCCCACTTCATGCTCCCATGCCACCATTTCCTCAATCTTTTGAGCTCGGAAGCTTAATCCGGTAGACAATAAATAAATTGCTTCAATAATATTCGTCTTCCCCCGGGCGTTATCCCCGATAATGAGCGTGACTCCTG
>CAZQBH010000014.1:622-7135 GCA_964591645.1 uncultured Pseudomonadales bacterium
TCCCTCCACCGACAAACATTTTCGCAATCGTTTTTCGCCCACTCGAAGACGCCACTGGCCTCGCTTAAGTCTCCGAATTACCAACACCAAGCTCCACGCAGTAACCACTGAAAACGACAACAGCATGGGTAATAATAACTGATATCCAGTTAGACGGGGATCAAACCGTTGGATGACATACAGCAAGACTGCAAACCCTACCCATACTGCTCCAAAGGTTACTTTTAAATCACCCCATTTCCCGCGATAATCACTGCCTATATAACGGGCATAATTGTAGGTTGCTAGAAAAAAACTAAATCCCAGCAACAAACCTCTAAATATCCCCCAACCCACACTCGTTGAATTAGCAAGGGAAACATGATTTAACTCTAACAATGTCATCCCTAACGAAGCCAATATCACTCCCCCAAAAGCCAAATTATGAGAAAAAGTTAAATGAAAAAACTTATTAATTTCCGCCGCCTCTGTTTCTTGGCTACTTAAATACTCTGATAACATTTTAGTCACTGCATGAATTGCAATTCCTCCATAGGCAAACAGAATTGACAACATGACCATATCCACCAAAAAAGTGTCTGACAAAAAAACTGTTTCATTCCGAGGTATGCGTGAAATACTTTGTAGATACGAAAAAACCATTGGAAACAATATTCCCGGAATCAACACTAAGTGAATCAACTGTTGAATTGATAGATTCCAAATCTTTTTACGATGGAGTGACTGGATCCGATAAATCGAAGCAAATACAAACATAACTACCCCTAATACTGTAAAAAGTCCGGTGCCTTGCATAGTATCTTGAATTGTATCACTTACCTCTGGCATTGGGGACAAAAGTACGTTCCTCGACCACCCAAGGAAAATTTTTCGATCAAAGTTCCGCATCGTTCACAGGGTTTTCCTTCGCGATCGTATACCAAAAATTGATCTTGATAGTGTCCGCCCAAGCCTTGAATGTTCACAAAGTGACTATAGCTCGCTCCGCCTGCCTGAATCCCCGCCCTCATCACCTGTTTCATAGCCAAAAACAACTTTTTTACCGCATCACTTTTTAATTGATTTGAAGGCATATTTGGCATAATGCCTGCAAGATATAACGCATCATTTGCGTAAATATTCCCCATTCCGCCTATTTTGTCTTGATCTAATATCACCAATTTTATCGCGCGTCTCGAGGTTTTAACCACATGATCCAGGTACCGTTCAGTAAATTCCTCATCCACCACATCCGGCGCCATCACCTTTTTTGTTATTTGCCATTTGTCATTTGTTATTACCCGTACCCACCCAAACACTCGCTGGTCATTAAAAAAGAGCGTACTCCTGCCTCGACTCGCGTTCGTTCGTCGACGCGAGGCGGGTCCGTCGGTAAAGTGAAATATCACCCGGGTATGTTTACTCGGCAATTCATGTATCCAATCCGCCGTAGGATGCCCCCCCACAATTCGCTGTTCTATTCTATCTTCTATCTTCAATCTTCTGGCTTCTTTTTCAGCCACAGGCTGAAAAATTAACTGTCCCGTCATCTTCAAATGAATCAGTATCACCATCTCATCCGATAGCTCAAAAATAATTATCTTCTGCTTTCGTCCCACCCGTACAATCCGCTTTTTTACAACCTGCAGGGTCTGACCCTGCAGGGACTTTTCCCGCAATACTTCTATTGATTCGATTGTTTTCCCCGGCAAAACTTCGGTCAATTGCCGCACAACGGTTTCTACTTCAGGTAATTCAGGCATCTTTATTTTTTAGGTTACTCGTTAACTGGTAGTGAACCAACTCGATCTGCTTTTTGTAGCGTTCAAACCATTGTTCTAAAACCATTAATCTGGGCTCAAACGCTTCTTTCGTTTGAAACTTCATTGCCATCACGATATGAGTCAATCCATCAGACGTTGGTCCTTCATCAATATATTGGACGATTGCACCCACCCAGTTATCCCAATCCGTCTGACTTACTGGTAATCCGGTCGGAAATGCAAAACGTTGCAACGCGGTTTTAATCCAAACAGGATCTGTCAAACTGTCTACCACCACCTTATCATGGATCAATTTCAATATCCCCACAAACAATCCATCGGATATATCTTCTCTGGGTTTTTGAATTGCACCAATCACCAACTCATCCCACTTTTTATCCTTTTCCAAATGAAAACGAACTCCTCGGATACATTCCGTATCCTCACAATTTTGTACCGGTTCCATGGTATGTGTTAATCGTCGTTCTATTTGAGCCGGATACCGAATATCTGGATAAATCAGCCCCGCCAAAAATGAATCACTAATATTTGATTGCGTTTGTATCCCTACCGCCAAGTGAGCTAGTTCAAACGGCATATATTACTCCAATCGGGATAATCCCACTTTTCGGCTCGCTTCTACCGAATTGACAAACCACCAGGATGCCAAAGCGATATAGACGATCGTCATTATCAATGGTACAAGAAGATCTGATGGTGATGTGGGCAATTTCATTATCAGTGCCCGCATATACGTAAACAAATGACTCATCGGTATCCACCACGCAATTTGCTGTCCCCATTGGGGCAATGCCGACACCGGATAGTAAATTGCTGAAAATGGCGCCAACATTGATACACATGACCAAGCCAGCGTTTGAATTCGAGTACCAAACCGAAACAACAAGCCAACCACAAACAGACCTACCCACCATCCATTTGCCAGCAACAACATCGCCGGAGGAACTAACTCCCAACCCCCTTCCCATAATTTTGTCGCGTACAGCAGACATACTAAGATCAAAGAAAATGCAATCGTCAACAGCATTTTAATAAATCCCAAGATAATTGAAGACAGCACCCACTCCAATACAGTGAGCGGTGAAGCAAAGAGGGATACCAAGTTTTGATGCCACATTTCTTCCAAAATATTTACCGTAAATTCATACTGGCTTCGCCATATCACCTGCCAAAATACCAAACCAGTCAACAGCATTATGATCAAGTTGGGGATATTTGCCTGACTCCGAATCCACGCACTCGTTAGCCCCCACAACAAAATATCCAACGCTGGCCAATAAAATGAATCCACCAGTTTTTCCCAACTGCGGATAAAATTAAAAACATGTCGGACCACCATGGCCCACACTCGCGCCCAGCTCATTATTTCGCCTCCCGACTCATTTTGACAAAATAGTCTTCCAAGGTGGGTTTGTCGATCGAAATCTGCGTGTATTTAACTCCTCGTTTCGCCATTGATTCCAGAGCCAGCGATATCTCTTCTTCTTTACATTTAATAATCTCTTCCTTGTTATTGATGGTTAAACGAATGGTAACGTCCTTAATTTGTCGTGCCAAACCTTCCGGTGTGTCTTCTGCAACCAGTCGTCCTTTCTGAATAAACAATACCCTATCGCAAACTTCGGTCACTTCAGCCATATTATGTGAAGTAAACAACATTGCCACCTTATATTTCTGTTGTTGCCGCAACAAAAACTCACGCACGTTCGCTGCCGATTCTGGATCCAAACTGGCGGTAGGTTCATCCAGCAAAATCAATTCCGGATAATTGAGGAATGCCTTAGCCAAAATTACCCGAGTTGTTTGGCCTGCCGACAACCCCCTGGTTGTCGCATTCATGTATGCCAACATGTCAAATTGTTTCAACAATTTATAAATCCGCTTTTCCAAATCAGGCACCTGATACATTAATCCATACACAATTAAATTTTCTCGAACGGTTAATTGAGCCGGAAACTTTGTATATGCCGAAGCATAATTCATTCGTTGCAACACTGCTGAACGGTGTTGCTCAAATGGGTGGCCAAAATAATGAATCGATCCGCTAGTCTTGGCCGTTGTTCCCAACAACATTTGAATGGTCGTGGTTTTTCCTGCCCCATTAGGGCCCAACAATCCCACTATTTCTCCTGGATTGATCGAAAAAGAAATATCTTTAACTGCTATTGAGTCGGGTCGGCGTGACCACGTTTTCCAAGAAAAACGTCCTGGATACCGTTTGGATAAATGCGACACCTGTAACACTGGCTGAATCATACGGACTCAATTGTACCAGACTAAATCTACTTCTTCTTCCACTCTCGTTCCACCAGCGCTGTCATCTCCTTCATAAACCGCTCCTTCGAAAACTTCTCCGCATATCTCCGAATTTCTTCCAGCTTCCAGCTTCCAGCTTCCAGCTTCCTAATGCCATCACATACGGCTTTTATCGTTAATTCCTTCACAAACGTGCCTGTTTTACCCTCAACAACTGACTCCTTATATCCACCTCCCCAATACGCCACCACCGGCGTTCCCGTCATCATGGCTTCCACGGGTGTAATTCCAAAATCTTCATCATCAGCCAAAACAATAAACGCTTTTGCTTGACTATACAAAGCTGTCAACTCGGTTTCGCTAACCTTACCCAAAAATTCTACCGTCGGTCCAGCCAGTGCTTTAAGTGATCGTTCCTCGGGGCCGGTTCCATACACTTTTAAAGCCAGTTTCAATTCAGTCGCTGCTTGTATTGCCACATCAAAATGTTTTGGCCCCACCAACCTGCCCCCGGTCAAAAAATAATTCCGTTCTTCTAGCTTCCAACTTCTATCTTCTATCTTCTCTATTCCTACCGGCGGATATATCACTACACTTCCTCTTCGCCAAAACTTTTCGATTCGTCGTTGAACTTCTTTAGAATTAGCCACCAAAACGTCTACTGCCTGAGCAGTCTGGTAGTCATATTGTCGTAATTCTTTGTTCACTATGCCGGCATATACCCGTATCCACCAATGTTTTCGCCAATTCATACTTGTTTCATACCCATACAAAAATCGTGGTGGGGTATGAATATACGACACATGTAACGAAGACTTGGGTACCTTCACTCCCTTGGTGATATACCAAGAACTAGAAGAAATGACGACATCGTAATCGGAAAAATCAAATGAGCTCCATATAGCCGGTGTCAAAAAGCGCAATGGACTATGTAGTTTGGTTGCAAATCCAGGAATGTAATGTGCCCATGATACCCGAATATCTCGATGTTTAAATCGTTCATAGGCTGCCGAACCATTTCGGTAAAATGCTGTGTAAATCGGCGCTTTCGGATACAATTCCGCCAAGGCTTCCAGCACTCGTTCCGCTCCCCCATATTCATTCAAATAATCATGAACTAATGCTATCCGCATGAACTTCTTTTATCTTTGTATTTATTATTTATTATTTGTTATTGGTTTAATGTTTGTTATTTGTGAATTTGTTATTAATACTTTTTATCTAAAACAATGCCTCTTGGACTTCTTCCTCAAACATGTCTCGAGGTAGTTTTGGAATCAAACTGGCAAACTCATACTTAGTAAATACCGCAATCGCCTTGTTCTTATCATACGTCGTCACCTTACACTGATCCCAATCCAATTGAACAGGCACTCTCGTCTCTATCGTAGCTAATTTTTTACTCTTAATTGCTTGTTCTTTATCTCGGATTAACTTCTGCTGAACACTGCCCATCACTTCATCTACATGGTTATACACTCCCTCGACTGATCCAAACCGATCAATCAAACCCACTGCTGTTTTAGGCCCAATTCCATTCACTCCGGGAATATTATCGCTGTTATCACCTGCCAAACCTTTATAGTCGGGTACCTGCTCCGGCCATACTCCCAATGAATCTTTAACTCCTTGTCGATCCATCATCCGCGATAAACGCTGGCCTGTCCCGGGCACAAACACACGCACATATTCATTCACCAACTGCCACATGTCCTTGTCACCAGTAACAATAATAGCTTCCTGTTCCTCATGTGCCGCCTGAACTGCCAGCGTACCAATCACATCATCCGCCTCATACCCAAACACTGAATAAATCGGTATATTTAAGTCACCCAATATTTCTTGAACTATCGGTTCTTGGCTTTTAAGGTCGTCCGGCATTTTCTCTCGATGCGCTTTATATCCCTCATACGCTTCATGTCGAAATGTTTTCCCCACATCAAATGACACCGCCAAATGAGTCGGTTTCAACTCCGTCATTGTCGACAACAAAATCCGCGTAAACCCATATGCAGCATTCAACAATTGTCCATCGGGGAGAGCCAATGTTGGAGGAAAAGCAAAAAAAGACCGATACAATAATGCGTGTCCATCGATTAAAACAAGTCTGCGCAAATCATGTCCCATGAATGTATTTTACTCTTGATCAACGTCATTCTTTAGCACAAACTGTTCGCGTCGCTCCATTTGTTCCAATTTCTTTTCAATCAACTCAAAGTGTTCAAACGTTTTCTTCCGCATGTATTTATCTTTTGTGTTCTCGAGCGCCAACGAAAACATTGAAATAATCAAGCCAAAAGACAATACTCCCACCGCTGCCAATACCATCCCAATTACTCTGCCCCCAGTTGTCACGGGCACTATGTCACCATATCCCACTCCCGTCACAGTAATCGTTGACCACCAAACTCCGTCAAACCATGTCCGGATCCGGGATCGAGGTTCATCCCGCTCCAATGGCACCACAACCAGGCCCAGCAACAAAGACAATACT
>CAZQBH010000014.1:7145-18485 GCA_964591645.1 uncultured Pseudomonadales bacterium
CTACCAATAAATAACGGAACCGGCGTTGCTCGACTACCGGACGTGCAAATGAAGTGACGCTAACATTCATATATCTCTAAAATACCATAGCTCATTAAGCGTTTGTTGGTTTAGCCTTAGGGACACCCACCACTTTTTCAAACTCATCCGTGTCCATGGATTCGTTCTTTAATAGTTCTTCAGCTACAGCGTCCAGTTTGGATCGGTTCTTGGTAATGATATTTTTTGCCAAAGCATTACCCGTCATAATAATTTCAGCGATCTTTTCATCCACCTTACTTTGTTTGTCTTGAGACAATTGAGCTGGCTCCAAAGCCGCATGACCCCAATCACTCAGGTCATACTGAGGTCCCAAAGCGATTGGTCCTAAATCACTCATGCCATATTCCACTACCATCGCCCGGGCAATTCGAGTCGCCTTTTCAATATCGTTGGATGCCCCGCCAGTTAACTCATCAAAAATCAATTCTTCGGTAACTCGACCCGCCAAAAGCACGGCAATCTCTTCTTCCAACTCTTTTTTCGTCTGTTGATATTTGTCTTGCTCTGGCGGTGTCAATGTATAACCCAAAGCCATCCCTCGGGATACGATACTCACTCGATGAACCGGATCAGTATGCGGTAACAAATGAGTTACCAAGGCATGACCTGCCTCATGATACGCTGTCATCTTGCGTTCATAATCATTTTGCAATCGCTTTTTTTCTGGTCCCAATTTTACTTTCATTGCCGCTTCTTCAATGTCCTCCGGACCAATTTCAGTTCGACCATTTCGAGCCGTCATAATCGCCGCCTCATTCAGCATGTTTTCCAAATCTGCTCCCGAAAATCCAACGGTCCGTTTTGCTACCGCTTCCCATGACACTCCCACAATAAATGGTTTATTACTGGCATGGATGGCTAAAATCCGTTTTCGCTCTTCTAAATCCGGCAAGGTTAAAGTCACCCGTCGATCAAACCGGCCAGGCCGAGTTAACGCCGGATCAAGCAAATCACCCCGGTTGGTTGCTGCCAACACAATCACATTATCATTGGGCGTAAAACCATCCATCTCTACTAATATTTGATTCAAGGTTTGTTCGCGCTCATCATGACCACCCTGAGCTCCCATTCCCCGCATCCGTCCAATCGCATCAATTTCATCAATAAATATGATTGCTGGCGAACTCTTTTTGGCAGTTTGAAATAAATCCCGAACCCGGGAAGCTCCCACGCCAACCAGCATTTCCATAAATTCACTCCCTGCCATCGAAAAGAATGCCACACCCGCTTCTCCAGCCACTGCTCGAGCCAGCAATGTTTTACCAGTACCGGAAGGGCCCACCAGCAAAACTCCCTTTGGCGTCCGCGCGCCCAACTTTCGATACTTGGCTGGATGTTTCAAAAAATCAACTACCTCTTCCAATTCTTTCTTGGCTTCAGGCACACCCCCCACGTCTTTAAAGGTAACTGACTGTTTCCCTTTGGAAAACAATTTGGCTTTGCTGCGACCAAACCCCATGATTCCGTCTTGAGAACCTCGGGCTTGTCGGAAAATCACAAACAAAAACACCACCATTAATAAAATCGGTAAGCCATTAATGAGAATGTCTGCCCAAGCCCGACCTGACGTCTGGTCTTCCACGTCAACTTTAGTCGAGGCTAAATCCACACCAGCGTTATACAACAATTGAGCCAAACTAATCGTCTCTTCCTTAATCGCTTGTTTGTCAGCTGTGCCATCTTTATACGAAATTTTTAACTGCGATCCGGATACCTTTATTTTATCGACTTTGCCTGCCTTAACATCCTCTACCATCTGCGACACA
This sequence comes from uncultured Pseudomonadales bacterium, assembly GCA_964591645.1. Taxonomy (GTDB): domain Bacteria; phylum Patescibacteriota; class Microgenomatia; order UBA1400; family RBG-16-45-19; genus CAZKMY01. The sequence continues at coordinate 8,954 of CAZQBH010000014.1, forward strand.
CTGATTTTTTCGACATTGCCACCAGACAACAGATTAAGTAAGAAAGGCAAAAACAACAAGGCAATCAAAAACCATACCAAGACGTTTTTACCATTTAACTCCACCTTAAACTCCATTCGTTTCATTTGTTTGGGAGCCTGTGATCGATCGGCTTGATTAGTGGGGTTAACTGGTTTTGTTTCTTTTTTGGCCATAATTAATTTCCTTTATATCAACCTGTCTCCATTTTGTAATTTTTGTTCAAAACGCACCAGGGCGGGTCGTTGTTCATCATCTACCATCGCATCTGCTGCAAATAACATACCATGACTCTCGCCAAATTCCCCCATTTTCCTGGGGGCCAAGTTTACCACAAAGGTGGTTTGTACTCCCACCAAATCTTCGGGTTTAAACCACTGCAAAATACCAGAAAAAATTATCTTCTCACCCAACTCACCAAAATCGATGGTTAATTTGATTAATTTCTTTGACCCCTCAGGTACTTCTGCGCTAACAATTGTCCCTACTCGAATATCCACTTTTGTAAACTCATCGTACGTAATGTAATCCATAGTTCTCCCCAATAACGTAATAACAAAACACAAATACACAATTCAATAACAAATAATTAATTAGTTAAATCATTTGATATTTATTATTGATTTGATGTTTATTATTTGTGGATTTGTTTTTTCTCCAAAAAAGCGTTATTGATTTTAGCAAATTAAGCGCGCAGCCGGACGCCTTTAGGCAGCCGAGCACTGCAATTTGCGAATCAATAAAGCAATGTTTACTTCTTCTCGATATTATACAACCCACTCTTTATAGAAATCTTTCCTGGTGCTCGTAAATTAAACGCCTTCTTAAAATCGCTCCCACTAATGGTTACACTCCCTCGATCAGTATCAAACGATACATTAGCCGTCACTCCATTGTCAGCATACGTGACCAACACTCCCGTCACTCGACTATATCCACCTCCATTGTTATTTGCTTTATCTCGTAGTTCCCCAGTCGAATAGGGATTTCCGCCCCAACAACTTCCCTGTGGTGTTACTCGATCATCACTCTGACCCGCTTTAATTAATACCACCCACGCATTTAAAATATCTGCCAGTTCTTCCGCTGACAACCACGGATGGGACTTACCACAGCTATCTCCACCACGGTCTTTGTACCATCCTTTATAAAACCAAGGGCTTCCAGCCATCTTTTCGTATGCCTGGGCCGTCCAGCCACTTCGCCCCGATGGAGTATCCCAAAACCCCGGCGTACTATAGCCATTACTTGAATAGGACATTTGATAGCCTCCCGACGTTGATGCATACCAGGTCGACATCGGTGATCCATTGGCATAAACCACCTTTCCCTTAGTCGCGTTTACTGCCTCTTCCCACTTGCCTCCTTTGGGTGATGGTTTAAATACCTGACAAGATTCGGTAGCGCAGATCGATCCACCTCGAGCTAAAGCATAACTTCGAGCCGCAATTGCTTGAGCCTTTAACGCCTCCATTCCTCCGTCATCGCCCCAAGAACCCGGCATTTCGTAAATTCGTTTCGCATAGTCTTCCAATGAATAAGTGCCATATCCTTCAACTTTTATCTGTGCGTCTGGATTATGATCCCGAATTTCAATTCCTCCACCGTAATAAGCCTTAAGAATTTGCTCATAACTTTGCCCGGCTTTCGCTCGTCCATATGCTCCATACTGGCTCATCCCTTTATAGTGGGGGGCTCCAAAACTAAAGGCTGCAAAGGCCGGTGAAAATCCTGGGTTGTAATCCGGTCGCGACGCCGGATCATCAGCCAAGGGAACATCTCCCACGGTAGTCTGAAACGTCCCGGTTTTAGCCGACAAAATTTCCTGTTGTCGTTTGGATAAATCTGCAATTTTTCCCGCTAATTGAGCCTGATAAGATTTTGCTTTAGCGATTTCCCCTTCAAAAAAGGTCATGGTTCCTTGAAATTGAGTCCGCATCAAGGCCAATTGGTTTTTCCGTTTTTCCAAAGCTGTCTTATCTTGCTGCAACTTCAGCAGGGTCTCGGTTGTTTTCATGATGATAGATTTATCTTGGTCGACCACCGATGTTCGATACGTCAACGATCGGGTTAGCCCGGAAGCGGTACCTGAAGACAAAAAGGTTACCAAAGGTGAGAATTGGCGCGATAGTTTATAGTAACTTTTCACCCGCGCTGCCAAATAACCAAATTGGGCATCCAATTGAAGTCCGCGAGATTCAATATCCCCTTCTAAATGCTTCGTCTCTAAATCAGCCAGTGCCAACTCATTTTTTATCTTGGCAATCTTCGCAGTGATCGTCGATACCTCTTTTTCCAACGGGGTCGTTGCCGCCTCCGACAATTCCTTCAAATGCTGTAGTTCGTTAATCTGCGTCTGGAGCGATTCAATCGAATCTTCAGCCCTCGCCTCGCCGAAGTGTGACACGAAGGCGGGTATAAAAAAAGTGATTGTAACAACCAACAAAATAACTGTACCCTGTACCCTAAATCCTCTTTTTTGTCTTTGTGGCAGTTTCACTGTGTCCTTCCGTAGTCCTCACAACGAAGGAGGAGCTTCCCTATAATAACACCAGTCCTACTTTTCCATCCCCCTAGAGTCAAGGTATAATAGCCGAAGTATGCACTCTAATCGGTCATTAATGATCAAATCTATTATTTCAGCGTGTTTTGTGGTGCTTTTTTTTGTTAACGTAAACACAACCGTTTATGCTCAGGTTGACACAAGCGACAGTTGTGTTTGTAGTGCTATGTCAGAGAGCGGCGAAACATCCGTAGACACTCCATGTAGTAAACCCGCCAACACCGCTGTTTGTCTGGGAGCGTCTTTAGTCTGTGAATGCAGAATTAATTTACAATGCGGCGAACCAGGAGCATACGTGTGCCCTGGTACAACAGTGTGTAACGATGGAAATCCCCCGAGAGATTATGATGGTATTTGCCGAGACAACACGATCCCCCCCGAAGAAGAGGATTTTAATCTCTGTAACAATTTACCAGGAACCGACACTGACACCGCCACCGCCAAAGGCAAATGTACCCAATGCCTCGGCAGCAGCCCTGAAAATCGTGGTATTTGGACTGCGGTCGGTTGTATCAAAACCTCTCCCGATGCCTTTATTGCTGATTTTCTAAAAATAGCCCTAGGTATTGCGGGGGGTATTGCGCTTCTTCTCATGATATATGGAGCGTTCCTTGTTTCAGTTTCTGCCGGTGATCCCAAAAAAGCTGAAGAGGGTAAAGAAATTATTACCGGCACCATTGCTGGTCTCCTTTTCATTATCTTCTCGGTTTTCTTGTTAAAACTTATCGGAGTAGATATCCTTCAGATTCCTGGGTTATAAAATGATTGTATGAAACTCATTTTTATTTCGATTCTAATTACACTCAATTTTCTTACCACCACTAAAGCATTCGCTCAATCGTGTAGCTCGTTAGCCAACGCCACCGAATGTGCGTACACACCGTTTTGTCGGTGGACTAATGGCGTCTGTCTATATGACCCAAACGCCCAACCAGTTGTTCAAGGTTCAAAATTTTCATCAATCGCTAATGCGCTTGACCCACTAAAGGGTAAGTATGATAACCTCGGCTCCATCATCAGCTCGCTGCTTCCCTACGTTCTCACGGCAGCTGGTCTCGTTTTATTTGTCATGCTGATCATGGGTGGTTTTGACCTCATGTTTGCCGGAACCGACGCCAAAAAAGCCGAGGCTGGTAAAGCCCGTATCACTGCCGCCATTATTGGGTTTGTGATTATCTTTGCCGCCTACTGGATCACCCAAATCCTCGAGATTGTCCTTGGCATTTCGATTTTAAAATAGCCTATGAACACTCCTCCGCTCCAACATGTCGCTATTATTATGGACGGCAACCGTCGCTGGGCTAAAGCTCATGGATTGCCAGTAGTCATGGGACACAAAAAAGTCGTAGAAGAGCGAGTGGAAGAACTCGTTGATCACGCCGGACATTTGGGAATTCCCTATATTACGTTTTGGGCATTTAGTACTGAAAACTGGAATCGACCTGAAGATGAAGTTGGCGGGATTATGGGTTTGTTTCGATTGGCACTGCAAAAATATGCCAAACGAATGATTGAAAAAGGGGCACGTCTACGAGTAATTGGGGACATGAGTCGGTTTGACCCCGATATTCGGGAAGGAATTGAAACATTTATCAAAGAGTCAGAAAAAAACACGGCTATCACTGTCATGTTTGCTTTAAATTACGGCGGGCGTGATGAAATCATTCGCGCTATCAATAAACTCCCCAAGGATCAACCAATTACTCAAGACGTATTTAACCAATATCTCGACACTGCGGATATTCCTGATCCAGATCTCATTATTCGTACGAGCGGTGAACAGCGATTATCGGGTTTTATGCCCTGGCAATCAGTGTATAGTGAATTCTATTTTACTGATACGCTTATGCCCGACTTTGATACTCATGCTTTCGATGAAGCGCTGGAAGAGTTTGCTACCCGCCAACGCCGTCACGGTAAATAATCTACAATCCTGAGCTTGTCAAAGGACTAGTCATTTTCTATCCGGGTTCCTAATACCGGCTTGCCATTAATCGCTTCCGACAATGTCCCATGTTCAATTCCGTCGATAATCAACCCCGGAATACCCTGTTTAGCGAGTTCCAGTGTTTCATTCACTTTGTGCTCCATCCCGCCAGTCACATCCGTACCGCCCGATCCGCCGATTGTGGTTTGATAATGACCTAGGGTATTTGGCGTCAATAAATCAATTGTTTTCCCATCGGCATCATACACGCCGTTCGTTTGTCCGCAGTGAATCATTTTCTCAATTACGTAGCCTTTTTCTTTTAAATGTAGAGCCAGGTATCCCAACACCATTTCGGTGGAAAAAATGGTACATCCTACCGCCGTATCCAAAATTTGGTCGCCATACACGACAGGCAAAAGGTCCAAACGCAAGGCTTCCTCGATACTGTTCGTGCAAATAGACTGTAATGAGTGGTTTTTCGCTACCATAGTCGACAATGGGCTGATGGACACTGCGTTAACGCCTGCATTCAACAGAGCCTTAATCACGATTCGGTTCAACTGAGCCGCTACATCCGCTACCTCTGCTATCCCTCGATAACTTTCCTCATTCAAAATGCCTTTGTGGGTTTGGTATTTCTTTGCCGGCACATGAGCAAAACTACCCGCACCATGACCGACCACCAATTGTTTACCACTTGCTTGAGCCTTTTTTACTTCCCCACAAATTACTTTCAGAGCATGCTCCCGCACCGAAAAAGGTTTACTCTTATCGGTAATCAACGACCCGCCAATTTTTACAAACACTAATGGTTTCATTCTCTTCCCCCAAAAACACCTGCTTTAAGTCCAATACCATTATTACAACATTCTCGCCGCATTGCCCAAACAATTAAACCATTCGTACTTTCAACTAATGAGTTAATTCCTCCAATAGCTTTTTCTTCCCATAATTGAGCTATCTGCAATGCAGTTTTAAAAGTAGGACGCATGGTTAATTCATTATCGTCAGCTGCCATCTCTAATATTTGTTCAACGGGAATCACTTCCCCTTTATCCCGTAATGTAATCCATTCATCTTCTGTAGGTTCATATGCTGCTACGATTACTCCCAATAATGATCCTTTTTCTTGACCATCCACTGCTCGAATTTGTCCAGCCGCTACAATCGGTAATTCTTCCATTATTCTTAATGCTCCCGACCCCTCAATTCCTAATTCAGATTTCATCTCTCTAAAAGCACACGCAGCCAGATCTTCTCCCGCTTTCTTCCCTCCACTTGCCGAATTTAAACGCAACATTTGTTCAGGAAAAAACACTCGGTGCATTCGAATAGTCGCTTCCGTTCGATTTCCGGCATCAGGATCTTTGCGCACAAAAACAGTTCCGTCGCGCACTATAAGTACCTGGACTCCCCAAGTTCGAGTGTCTTGGGCCTGAACTTCAGGAGAAAGATCTCCATAGTGAAATAGAAAATTCTTATTCATACGAGTCATTAGTCGCAGATTATAGCAAAATCACTCAACTTGTATTGTTGCAAGATAATGCAACACGGCATTATCACCACTTGTTTGCATTTTGTCGATCTCTAATTGAGGCGGTTTCAAACCAACTCGCTCGAGTACTTGGTTTGTTCCCGCAACACTAAAAAGAATTTCTTCCGGGTTTCTCAAATTAGAAATACCCATTTCTGTTGGACCACAATCCAATCGATACCTCCACGCCGCAGTTCTCATCATGCCGCCATTATTTGATGCCATTATTGTTTTTCCCCTTGTCCCGCAACCGATTGATCCACATAATTCAATAACTCATACCCAAAATAATATCCATTCAAAGGCGCAACTCCACCATCAGTCTGTACTCTCCCCTCCCCATCCACCACTCCTCTCTCCGGATCCTGATACACATAATAAATTGTTTCAACAGTGGACATATGTAATACCTTTAGTAAATAACAACACCCGTTTAGTCGCCGCTTTTCCCAAAACCACTCACTTTTTCATTCTGCGCTTTGCTCGATACACAGTTGATTCAGATACTCCAGCCATATCAGCAATTACCGCTATCGTGGCGTTAGGATACCGTTCAAAACACTCATAAATAACTTGTTGCTTCAAATACGCTGGGCGACGTTCCTCTGGACTCAACACACCAACTTGGACAGCTGCATTCAACAACCGATAAATAGAGGCTTCAGAGATGGGCAACTCCGCTGTTATTGAAGGAATTTGCCCCTTTCTGGACCGAAATGAATCAATCACTTGGTTGCAAATTGATTCGGGAAAAGAATTGTATACAAATTCGCTCATACCCACATTTAGTCGCCGCTTTTCCCAAAACCACTCACTTGTCAACAATGTTCCAAAACATATGTAAATATTTTTTTACAAAAGCGGACACCCAGTTTTTCAGCGCGCAGATATGTCAAGCGACAGCGCCGACGACGCGAGCACTGCAAAAACGGTGTACGCTTGAAAAAGTACTAAAAGGGTACAATACTCCTATGGATCCAAGCGATAAAACAGACCAAGCCACCGTTGCCCAACTTCTTTCCGGCAACCACCGTGCGTTGCATCACTTCTATCGCAAAGCCTCCACCCGCCTTCGACCCTTTTTTCAAACTCACACGGATACGCCTGAAGATTGCGACGAACTAATCCAAGACACATTTCTTCATTTCCTCGACGCCCTTCCCTTATTCCATTATCAATCCAGTATCATGACATTTCTGTTTAGTATTGCCCACCATGAAGCCGCCGATTACTGGCGTAAAAAATATGCCAAACGGCTTATTCGCACCATCCCTATCCTAAAAAACTACATCGCTCCCATCCAAACTTCTGAACGTACTGCTCGACAACTCAATCAATCCCTCGAATCCGCTTACAAAAAACTAAAGCCAATTTATGCCTCCATCCTGAGAATGAAATATGAAGAAGAATTAAGTGTCAAGGAAATTGCCGCCAAACTTGGTTGTTCAACCAAAGCAGTAGAGTGTCAACTCTACCGAGCCCGCAAAGCATTCCAAATGGTCTATGAAAGGGTTGATCTATGACCCGTCCTGATTTTTGGCAACAAGTCGATCGTCGGCTTCAAGAAAATCAAAATATTATTTCTACCGGCTTTTCTCCCCGTCTAGCCGGTCCCCTCTCTTGGGTAGGTCTCCATTACTGGCTTATTGGCGGCATCCTTTCCATCTGTATCACTACCTGGCTTTGGTTGCTTCATTATTCTACTATCATGCGCATTATTAGAGTCATCATATGGCGTTAGCAAATCCTAAGCGGAACCGAGGGACTTCGTACTTTGTGCCTCGTACCTCGTACCTCTTCTCCTGGTCCTACTGGTTTGGCAGCCGTACCCAAGGGTTACTCATTCATCCCTACATTACTATGCGGGAAATTGTTCGAGAACATTTCCTTCGTCCACTCACATTAATCCCTATCGTCATGTGGATCATGTCCTGGATCGTGGCTGTGTTTATTGGCCGGTTAGGTTTATTTTTGTCTCTCAATCATCAGTTGTGGACTATTCCTGTCGGTAAATTTTTAGTTTTCATTTGGGTGTGTTTTTCTTGTTTTGTCCTTCTCTGGCAAATTCTTCTTACCTACCTCTACCTTCGTTTCAGAATAACAAAACACAAATCCACAAATAACAAATCAAATATTAAATATTAAATGTTTTAATAATTAGTTATTTGTTATTGAATTGTGAATTTGTTATTTGTTATTTATTATTTATTTGATATTTGTTATTTATTTGATGTTTGTTATTTATTTGATGTTTGTGAATTTGTTATTTGTTATTTTTTCTCCTCTCCCTCTTGCTCCTCGACAGCTCTCCCTGGTAAAATCGCATAGAGGATATCTATGAAATTAGACGAAATGCTGTTTGGTACCAACAAAATTCAAACCGGTGGTTACACCAGTAATCCAACCAGCCTCATTTCCTCTATCCTTCCTACTGTATACATCGTTGCCGGGCTTATTCTATTTATCTATCTGGTAGTGGGTGGATTTATGCTTATCGCTAGTGCCGGCAATGAAAAACAAGCTGAAGGCGGTAAACAGGCCGTCACCAATGCTATAATTGGTTTCGTAATTATCTTTGCCAGTTATTGGATTATTCAAATTATTCAGATAATTACCGGTTTAAAAATACTCTAAACCTATGGCGTCCCTTTTCGGTGAAATCGACAATCCCCTTCAAACACTTAACACCGGCTACGGCGACGCCACCAGCACGACTAATGGTCTCGTCTTTTTCCTTTCCAACATCATCAAGTTGGTTACTGTTGGAGCTGGTTTGTTTGCCTTTATCAATCTGATTATTGCTGGGTTCACCTACATCTCAGCCGGTAGTGATTCTAAAAAAACCACCGAGGCCTGGTCCCGAATCTACATGAGTTTAATTGGTTTAGTTGTCATTGTTGCTTCATACGCGATTGCCGGTGTCCTCGGCATGGTTCTCTTTGGTAGTCCTACCGCCATCCTCAGTCCAACCATCTACGGTCCCGGAGGGAAACCATAAATATGGCCTTTTCTCGCTACTTAGCTCAAACCAACATGGGTACCATCACGGGGTTGGGTAAATTCCAGCCCAACAGCGCCATGACTGATTCCCCTACCCAAATTGAAAATATTTTTTCCGCCCTTATCGGTTTTCTGACTATTGTGGGCGGATTATCATTTCTCGTCTATTTTATGATTGGTGCTCTCAACTGGGTTACTGCAGGCAGCGACGCCAAAAAGGCCGAAACTGCCAAAACCTATATGGTTACTGGCGCCATAGGTTTAATCATTATCATCGCGGCATACGCGATTGTCTCCGTCGTAGGTACGGTCCTCGGTTTAGATATCATGAACCCTGCTCAAACAATCAATAGCCTCTTTGGAGGCGGAGATGATATAAACCCGAGCGGTGGACCAATTAGACACGGACCAGATACGTGGGCCGAATAACTATGACACACACCCTTCTTGCCGCCATCTATAATCCCGCCGTTGATGCATCAATGGG
>CAZQBH010000014.1:18531-20166 GCA_964591645.1 uncultured Pseudomonadales bacterium
CCAGCTCTACCGCGCCGCCATTATGGCAGGCGGTCTCGCCCTGTTGCTCTATCTTGTGTGGGGTGGCCTAAACTGGATCACTGCTGGTGGCGATGAAAAAAAAGTTGAAAGTGCCCGCAACCAAATTACCAACGGCATTATCGGCATGGCCATACTAGTCGCCACTGCCGCCATTGCTGCCTTTATTGGAAATATGTTTAACATGGATTTACTCAATCCCTCACTCTAAGGTGAAAAATATGGCCGATATCAAAATACCCATTCAAGAACACCTCGCTCAAAACACCCCGCTCGATTTAGGTAAGTATTTTAGCAGTATTATCGGCGTAGTCTTTACCGTTGCCGCCATCGCCACTTTCGGATTTCTCGTCATGGCTGGTTTGCAATGGATTACCGCCGGCGGCGACACCAAAAAAATCGAAGCCGCCAGTGCTCGAATCACGGGAGCCATTATCGGTCTCGCCATCGTGGCTGTTTCTTGGGCTCTATTTATGGTCATTGATACTTTCTTTGGCCTAAATGTAGTAAAATAAACAATTAAGAAGTAAAAAGTTGAAAAAATAGCTACTATTTAAGGAGTAACGACATGAAAAAATTAGCCCCTTTCGCTTCTCTGGCATTATTAGCCACCACCGCCACTTCAGCCTTTGCCGCCGGTGGTTCTCTTAAAATTGAAAAACCCCCTGGATTTCAAATTGAAGATTTAGGTCTATTCGTCAGCAAACTCGCTGGTTTTGCCTTAATCATAGCCGCTATTTTGGTCTTCGTATTCCTTGTCTGGGGCGGCATTCAATGGATTATGTCCGGCGGTGATAAGGGTAAAACGGAAGAAGCCCGCAATCGGATTACCGCTGCCTTGGTCGGTCTGGCTATCGTCGCTGCTGCCTGGGCTGTCATCCAACTCATTTCCTACTTCTTTGGAATTGATATCTTTGGCGGCACCACCACGCTCCCCAAAGCGTATTGAGTTTTTGCACAGCAAAAACGAAATCCTGAGCGTGTCGAAGGATTAGTTAATTACCACAAAGCCAGGTTTATCCCTGGCTTTTTTTCTGCTAAAATCACCCTATGCGTAAGCGCTTGTTTGTTCCCATTCTATCTTCTAGCTTCTATCTTCTATCTTCTTTTTCTGTCCACGCCTGGGAAGGTGATTATATCGACTCCAGCGGAGATTCGATCGCCACGTTCACCAGTCTTCCCAACCTTTTTTCTAATATTCTCACCAACGTCCTTAGTCTAGTGGGTATCGCCACGTTTATTATGATTCTCGTCGGTGGTTTCAAATTTCTCACCTCCGGCGGTGATCCCAAAGCCACCGAAGCCGCCAAAGGGACCATTACCTCAGGAATCATTGGTCTCGTTTTAGTTATTGCGGCCTGGTTTATCTTACTCGCCATTAGTAAATTTACCGGCAATCCAGATTTATTACAATTTCAGTTGGGTAACCCTTCCTAAAAAGGATTAGCCATGTTCCGTCTTCATTATCTACACCTTGCTTTGACCGCTAGTGTTTGCGCATCAAGCTTTCTGTTTGCTGTCACTCCGGTCATGTCCAAAGAATGCAATATTCCTATCAATCAGATGGATTACAAAGGCCCCTTTGCCACCTTGTTCAAAGACGCTGACAAAGCCAGC
>CAZQBH010000015.1:0-17509 GCA_964591645.1 uncultured Pseudomonadales bacterium
CCGCACGTACCCTGCCATGAAAATGATCATTAATTCTTGTTTTCAAATCAGCCGAAAACCCAACATACAACTTTAAGTCTTTTTGACTAAACAAGACATAAACGTAGTAGAAACACATAGAATCAGTATATACAAAAAAACCGAGTCGAACTCGGTTTAAATGTATATTGGCGAGTCAGACTCGCCCTTCGTCAACCTCAACTCCTTGCGGAGCCGAGTTTGACTCGGTGACCCTTGTGGGAATCGAACCCGCGTTAGCAGGATGAGAACCTGCTGTCCTAGACCACTAGACGAAAGGGCCGTCCGCGTGATTATACCAAGTGATGTCGTTTCACAAAAGTATCCCCCCTTGGAGGAAAAATATTCTATACTATTTTGATGCGGGCATACTCACCATCATCGTTTACCAGTCTCTATTTTGGATTAGAGCCGATTGATTCAACTGATTGGACCGTTTCAACTTGTTTATTACTCTGCTTAAATGTGGGAGTTTACGGTTGGTTGATTACAACACTGGTGCGGGTTTTAACGTTGGTCAGGTGGTAGATTTTTACCTGGTACTTTTTGGATCCCAAGACGAAACAGTAACGCGTCGCGAGCAGCCTGGCGGAGAACTGGATCGTGATTTGACAGGTTGGTGAGCGTGTTTTTGATTAGATATAGTTTGGTCCTCCACGGGGCATACTTCATCCCAAAATAGAACCTATTTCGAGTTTGATAATATTGCTGTAGAGATGAACCTGATCCGCCAGTGGAACCAGCGTTTTTGTGATAAATAATTGATTTAGGTTCAATGGTTAATCGTAATCCTTGATGTTTTACCATTAGGGACCAATCAGCGTCTTCAAAATACAAAAAGTATTTTTCATTCATTAGGCCAGCTGTTTCAATAGTTTTTCGGGTTAAGGCCACACAACAACCAGAGGTAAAATCGGCATCTATTGGAGTGTTCCACTGACCATGATCAACTTCATCAACACCCCAATGGGACGCGAATACGTTGGCCCAATCAAATACTCCTCCCATATACCAAATTACCCGGCCGCGTTCCGATTCCTGGTAGTCGCCATGGTGAAATTCACAGTCAGGATAAAAATAGATTTTGGGAGAAACCATACCAATAGTCTGATTTTGAAGCATGGTTTCCAAGGGTGCCAAAAAATGCGGGTCAACGGTGGTGTCGTTGTTTAATAAAACCACCGTATTAAACCCATCTTTGAGAGCAGCCCGAATCATGACATTATTTGCCCAGGCAAAGCCACCGTTTGTGGCCGTTTCTATTATGGTGGGATGACTGGGATGATCTTTAATTGCCTTGATATCTTGACACTGAACACAAAGGACATAGATTCCTTGAGGGGTAACATGACCTGCTTTGTCTAACGAGTCAAGACAAGGTAGTGTGTGAACACTATCTCTAAAATGAAGGATTAAAATTGCACTATTGGGTTTCATTTTTTCTCTCGAGATTATTGTAGCATCCACAAGGTCCTCCTTGCGGTGAATCATGATCTCTCGTTATGATGACGTAGTATGGCTACTGCCCCCGCCGAAACTAAACAGTTTTTATTCAAACTTCGTTTACCCACGATTTCGTTACCGTTTAAAAAGAAGGTAGCTGAACCTATTTCTACGCCCTCAAACACCCCTTCACCTTTGTCAAAAGAGGCGGAAGAGCTAACCAACAAGACGTTGGCTCAATTGATTGATGACAAATTGGATCAGTTTGGAGGGAAAGAGTTTTTAGTCATAAAAATTAATAAGCAGGGTTTATTAATTTTTATCGGCATTATTTTAGTCGCTATATGGCTACGACCTTTAGTTCGAACCGGACAAACGAAAATAACTAACGGCGAATGGTCAATACAATCAATGCGCTTACCCGCAGTGACTTTGCCTCAGTTACCTTTTATCAAAAAGACACCTGCGACTACTCCCTTAGTTGAAACTCCAGCCCCAGAAGCGACTCCGAGTGGTATTCGGGTCAGAATGGGGACTAATGCATCAGCTAGTGCTGAGATGATAAAACAGCTACTAACAACAGGCGGATTTACCCAAATAGATGTTGTTTTCGATGAAACAGTAAATGCGAATCAAGTGTTAATTGCGACGCATTCGGGCACTAATGATTTGGGACAACAACTGGCTGCACTATTTAATAAATCGTATAAAACCGCCAGCAGCAGTGCAACGTTAACTGAAGACAGTAATTTTGCGGCAACTATTTTGGTGGGGAAAAATTCCTTAAAGAAACGATAAATTATGGCAGATACACCTACTACTCAACCAGCAGACAATACCTCTCCCGAAGAGAAGGAGCTGGCGGATAAGTTGATGGCAGAACTACGTGCCAGTGGTGTGGATGTTGACGCTCTGCAGGCAAAAATGCCTGCGCCCGTTTCACCCTCTGCTATAGCTACTACGCCCCCACCAGCTCCAGCACCAAAACCAATTGTTGCACCCACACCTCCACCGGTTATGGCAGTAGCCCCACCTCCTGCACCCACACCGCCCTCACCTGCTGTTCCCCCACCAGTGCCCGCGATCCCTCCAGTACCGCTGCCAAATCCCACTCCAGCAGCTTCAGCACCACCGTCTACGAGCGGTTTATCTGAGGAAGTATTTGTACAATCGTTGGACCAAAAACTCTCACGTTTGAATGACAGTACATTTTTCGTAATACGAATTAACAAAATATTGTTTTCGATTTTGACAATTGCAGCTGTATTACTGATTTGGTTCTGGCCTCTTTTTTAAGAGAACAGTTCTTCGTGGGTGTAGCCACGTTTCAAAAGCAGAACAATGCACGTTTTTTTCTTGGTCCAATAGGCATTGATAGTATTTCGTTGATCGTCAGACAGTCTACTCATACTTTCTGGGCTGGTGTTGAAGATGTCCTGGGCCGCCCGAGCAACTTCAGTGGTTAATCCCGACTCATTCATGACTTCAACAATATCTTTTTGAAGTTGAACCAAGCGGGTATACCCCTTACCAATTTCTGAATTTGGATCATCGAATTGAGCCAGCATTTCTTTGCCTACGTCACCCATGGTGGCAGCCATTTGTTTTTGGTCGCTGAGAAGCTTGAGTGCTGGAGTACTCCCTTCCTGCATGAGGGCATGGATAAAATTGTTCGATTCTTGTAATTCGAGATCGTATAACGTAGCCATAATGGTTTATATCCTTATGTTTTTAATTGGTGATAGATGGTGCGTTGGAAGTTTCAACAATTGGGGTTGGATGCAAATACTCCTGGAGGGTACGGATAAATTTTTGTCGTTCGTATTCTCCGGGAAACTTCATTACTATTTTGCCTTGATTTGTAATGAGGGTCAACTCTAAAAGTAATACCCCGGGGCTTTTCGGTGTGCGCCATTGTTGATACGGCAAGGCTGCTTGAGCAAGGGTTGTCTCCACCCGAGGATCTTTTAAGACTTTAAGGCCTATTTTCTTTTTTCCTATACTAATTCCCTCACTACTAACCTTGTATGGAATCAGCCGATCTGGAGTCGCTTGGACCACCATATGCCAAATACCATTGATGACCGCTACGGTGATGAGTAACAGAGCTTCAAGAACAAATAGTAATTCTTCTTTTTTGAAAATACGTTGACCACTATAGGCAAAAGAGACAATAAGGAATGTGGCACCCACAAATAACGGGAATAAAAGGACGCTCCGTCGTAATGTGCCCCGCCAAAAATTTGGCTTACCTCTTACAATGACCCAATCAAATTGGTTAATATCCATAGATTGCTTTAGCCAATGTGTTTGGCAACCAATTCCGTGATTTTATCCATGCCCACATTTGATTTAATAAAGTAGTCAGTTACCCCAAGATCGCGGGCACGGTCCATACTCGACATGTCAGATACACCTGTTAGGAAAATGAAGGGTATTTTACTAGAATTTTCATCGGCTTTCACTTGACGGGCAACTTCATATCCATCCACATTAGGCATCATGATGTCACAGAGAATTAAGTCAAAATCAGCTTGTTCTTTGAGTAATTCCAGACCTTTGCCGCCATCGGGGGCATGTTGAATATCATATCCTTTTGCCTTCAACAACATCGAAATGGCTTGGGCAAAGAAAGCGGAATCTTCGCATAAAAGTATTTTTTTTGCCATGGTTTTTCCTTCTTATTTGCGTAATTAGTGTTTAGACAGACGCTATATATGTAATAACGCTTTCTGGGAACAGTTTGCTTAAGTTTCCCATTTGCGCTACTTTAATTGCTCCTTCAGCAGGAGCACATGTCGGTAAAATTATTCTAGCAGATGGAGTAATACTTTTAATTGTCTGCTTCATCCGAGAGAGGAAATGGTTCTTCAAATTAAACAATCCACCAAGCAGCACTACAGTAAACACTTCTCCTTTTGATACATCCAGTTTTTGAGAAACAGCCTGATATGACATGATCAACTGTCGAAGTGTGTTGTTGATAATTTCAGATAAATCGATTGAGTCGGTCAGCGCGGGGTCGTTGTACAACTGACTCAATGAAGCAATTTCCCGAACAGGCACTTGTCCACCATACGCCCAGGGAATAAGATCTGCCACTTGTTTTAATCCCAGATGTTGAATTACTTTTTCAGTCAGAAGTGAAGTTGGTTTACGACCGTCATATTCTTTGATGACCATTCTGATCATCTCAATACCAATTGCATATCCCGAACCTTGGTCACCTAATAGATATCCCCAATCACCGGCAGTAAACTCTTTACCCATTTTATCAACGCCATAACAATTACACCCGGTTGAAGCAATCAGACAAACACCCCAATTTTCATCAGTACCTGACTTGAGACCAATAAAGCCATCGTTACATAGAACAATTTTGCTTGCGTTAATTGGTGAATATTGAATGGGAATTTTTTGGTAATAATGTGACACTTTCATGCGATCCGCTTCAGTATCGATTCCAGCTAAACCAATACACGCCCCTTCAAACCGATTGTTAAAATCGGAACGTTTGCCAATTACTTCATGACGAGCATGTTCTACCGCTTCGCGAATATGCTCAAAGGCCACATCAAGAGGGTAATTATGCGGGTTGGCTCCACCAGATAAACCACGTCCCAAAACAAAACCGCTTTCTGTTGCAATTACTGCCTCTGTCTTGGTGCCCCCTCCATCGATGCCTAAATAGTAGCCTGGTTTGAGTGTGGTTAGCATAATTAAATTGTCACCTTTATTGTAACGAGCCCGTTAGATAAATCAAACGTTACGGCACGACCGCTACTTCCCCCCGTATCCTCACCTGCAATGCGAATAGAATATGAGGCAAGTAACTGTTGTACTGCGGAAATGTTTTTTTCACCGATTTTATGAGATCTCCCTTGAACCCCAGGAAACATGTTGGCTCCTCCGCTTATTTTGGCAATTAGTCTGGTGCGAGGAATGCCCATTTTCTCTAATTCTTTAATCATGACCGCTATGGCTACATCTGCGTATTTATAATCGGTTTCAACAATCTGCTCGGCTGATTGAGGCCGTTGGGGTAACATAATGTGGGCTAATCCCCCCACACGATCTGTATAGCTAAATAAACAGACAGCCAAACACGAACCAATACTTGAAGTGGTCAAAGTAGCTGGGGCTGTAGCGACATGGAGATTCCCCATTGCGATATCAATGATTTCACTCATGGGCAGGATCCTTCACTACCTGGTTGCTCCCGCTAATTTTTGAGTAATACTGTCCGATGAAGCCTTATCGAAGAAAAGGACAAATGATCCGGTTATTTCTGTGTTTTGTTGCTTAAGTTGAAAGGGAAATTGCAGGCCAAGTAATTGATTGGAAATTTCTCCGTATTCAATTAATACTTGGTCTACTAGGGCTCCAACCATATCAGTTGCCAAGTTGGGAGTGGTCAACATCATAGAAATTTTGAGAGCATCGGCGATTTCGGTAACAATAACCCCCGTGGTAATGTTGCCCATCTCTTTGAGCGCAGAACCCTCAAACTCAGTAATCATAGTGGTGGTTCCAGGTGGATTACCGATCATCAGATCGGCAATTGCATGGGCGGATTGTTCTGGTAAAAAGACAAAAATATCACCAGTTACCTCACCGATAATGGGAACATAGATAGTAGTAAATGCACTGTCAGGTGATTCTAGCCACTTATGGACCTCTGTAATGGTCAACATACCACTTTCTTTGATCGACAAATCGACTGGCTGTCTCGTCAGTGAAGACATGGCTTCATTTAACTTTTTTTGAAGTGAAGTAGTGAGACTACTTAATTCTGAAATTATTTCCATCGTATGCCTTCTACATTTATTATGGGTGCGGCGGCACCATCAGCCAAAATGGTCGCTCCAGAGAAATACGTGGCTTGTTTTAAAAGCGGACCGAGTGGTTTAACCAAAATTTCTTCTTCTGCCAAAATTTTATCCACCAAACACCCAATCATCTCTTCTTCAAAATGTCAAGACCCCCTTTCTTTAGACAGTTAGTCTACGGTTTTCAAATTGTAATCTGAATTGATGAGGTGTCATCTTTTGGGGTTGCCATAGCGTATCCTTAACTAAATATACTGATACTAGTTAAGAATCGCATGATGTACACAATGGAAGTAATACCCAAAATTACTCATTTATTAATTAAACATTTTGACATGCTTGAAAAAGTTAGTCGTCGTTAAGATGGTTGAGTTTAACAAAGCCGTGTTTAATGGCATATTGTACTAAACCGGCTGTGTTTTTGACTTTGATTTTTTTAAGAATATGAGCCCGGTGTGTTTCCACCGTACGGACGGAAATGTCCATGGTTTTGGCTACTTCTTTGTTAGACATGCCTTCGGCGATATACCGAACTACCACTCGTTCAGTTTTGGTGAGTAGTTCAGGCAAAATGTTTTCTTCTGCGTGAAGAAAGCTTTCCGCAGCAGCGGCTTTCATGGAAGGAGATACATATTTTTCACCTCGACGGATAGATTCAATCGCATTTGCTACTTGATCAAACGTGTCTTCTTTGAGGATATACCCAGCTGCACCATGTTTGAGCGCGAGTCGACAGTAATCAGCTACTTTATGCATCGAAAGAACTAGAATTTTTGGTTTCAAATGCTTTTTTTTGATTTGATCGAGTAACTTTAAGCCGTTTATGCCCGGAAGAGAAATGTCTAGAATCACTAAATCAACTGGAGTGGTTTCTAAAAAGTTAAAAACCTCATTGCCGGAATCAATTTCTCCCACTACTTTAATTTCTGGTTTTGCTTCAAGGAGTTTAATTAAACCAGCTCGAAAGACAGCGTGGTCATCAACAATTAATGTGCGAATATTGGATGGTAACATAACTATCCCCTTTTTATCGAAAATTATTTTCTTTGGTTATTAAATGCCGCATTGGATAATTAATACTAATAACGGTTCCTTGTCCAACTACTGACTTTATTGTACACGTTGCTCCAATTTTGATAGCACGTTCATTCATAATTTTCAACCCCAGGCTTCGTTTGTGAATTAATTGCCGATCTATTTGTTTACTATTAAAACCCTTACCATTGTCCCGAACAACGAGTGTCAAATGTCCATCGCGTTTGTTAATCATGACTGAAATTGCCGATGCTTGGCTATGTTTTATGGAGTTAATAATCGCCTCTTGAACAATGCGAAATAATTGGACGGCGATTGAGGGGGGTAATGGAATATTTTTAACGTTGGTTTTCATTTGGATAGAAAAACCGATGCGTTGGCTCATTTCCTTGGTCAAATTATGAATAGCGGCTATTAAACCTAATTTATCAATAATTTCCGGTCTAAGATTGTGAGCCAAACTTCGAGATAAATTTATTAAGTCATCTACTTGTGACAAGATTTCATTTAGGTCTGCGCGATTGGTGTGAGCTGCTTGCTTGGCTGTGACAGCTTGAATAGACATTTTTAATGCTGCCAACGACTGACTAAATGCGTCGTGGATTTCTTGAGAAAGTGTTTGCTTTTCTTCTTCATGAGCCTGAAGAATACGATTAGGTAGATCAATGACTAGTTTTTTAGCTATGACAGTATCGGTTACATCTTGAATCATACCCATCCAGGTAGAGTTATTTTCAAATTGACTAATTTGGGAACAAATAATTTGAAGCCATAATTCTTTGCCATTAATAGTAGTGAAGTGAACTTCTGGCAAGGAATGCTCCTCACGAATGCAACATAGTTTTTTAAATTCTTTGGGTATTTGTTGTAAGGCAGCTAACGTACTTACTTTTTGGCCAATGATTTGTTTTTTTGATAATCCTAAAATCTTTAGAAATGTTTTGTTGGCTTGTTCAATTACTCCATGTTTATCAATTAGAAATATTCCTAATGGAGCATTATCGAAAGCTGATTTGAACCGTCGCTTACTTTGTTTGACTGCAAATTCTCCTCGGATACGTTCGGAGATATCTAAAAATGATGCAACACTAACCTGAGTCCTTGGTATCATGGTAACGGTGGCTAAACATGGGCGAATTTGGCCATTTTTATCAACGATTTCAAATTCGTAGTTTCTGGGCGCTTTATGAGATTTGTTCCGACGCCAATAATGATAACGCACCATTTTTGAACGGTCTTTTCCAGACATAAATTGCGGCCATGACAGCTTGCCTTCAATTTCCTTTTTTGACTTTCCTACAATTTGACAAAAACGGCGATTACAATATTTAATTATCATGTCTGCATCAGACAAAATAATACCACTTGCTGTGGTGTCGAAAATGGTGCGGTACGTGATTTCTGATTGTTCAAGTTGGGTTTCAGTGTTTTTTTGCTTGTTGATGTCTGTGACAAGTATTTGAATAGTTGGTTGGTGATTAAATGAAATTTGTTTAACGACTACTTCCACCCATTTTACTTGATGTCTGTTCGTCATTATACGAATTTTGACTGTCTTTTTTTTGGGTTTTACATGATGAAAATCATCGACAATTGAGTGAACCGTTTTTTGGTCGTCATGGTATACCAACTGGTCTACCAATTGATGAGTAGGAATTGAATTGATGTGATTACGCGTATGACCAAGGATTGAATAGATTTTTGGATCTTGGTAGATGCAACTATCGTTTTGAAAAAGAAGTATTCCCTGATTGGCGGCTGTGGGGAGAAATTTTTCTGGTGTGACTATTTTTACCTGATTATTCGCCATAAATATACCTTGATTATACACACGCTTGGCAAATGAATTCATTTCTTGCATAGTGAGGAATAGTCACAATTTTTATATGGGAGTGTTATATGAAAAAAATCTTAATTGTTGATGATCAATCATTTATCCGAACTGTCTTTAAACAACAACTTGAACAAATGGGGAACGTGGTGACTATGGAAGCTGCTAATGGTAATGAGGCAGTGGGTAAGGCTAAAGTAGCTCACCCCGATTTGATTTTATTGGATATCGTCATGCCGAGTAAGGATGGTTTTGCGGTATTGGAAGATTTGCGTGACGACATAGAATTGCGCAACATACCCGTAATTGTTATTAGTTCTCACGCTGATGAAGAGAAAATTGCCCAAGCTAAACGGTTGGGGGCTCGTGAATTTATTAATAAAATGGATATCAATGATATCGATTTTGTTGGTTTAATCGGCCGCTATATTAACTAATTAAACTTTTTGTCAATTTTTTTCAAAAACCCCTAAGCTTTTTGGCAAAGGGGTTTTTGTTTTCTTTAACCGGTTGCTACAATAGAGCCGTTATTTAGGTCAATAAGGAATCACAACCATGTTCGTGACTGTCATTAATGACTGTAAAAGTGAGAATGATATTGCTCGTCAAGAAACACGGCTGATGTCTTTGTTTAAAGAGCCCATTTCATTTGTGGGTGTCAGTAGTGATTTTAGCGTAAATGCTACTCTGGAAGCCGCAGGAAATTTGGTTGATGTGTTAGACGCAATTGAAGATCGAAAAGGAGTTATTTTATTGAACGTCGCTCCCCGGGGTGAACAAAAAAAGGATGGACACAACGGAACATCGTTTGGTTACTTTTATTACCGCAATTCTCTCGTTGTCTCTACAGTCCGAGGTAATAGCTTGTCGATCATTAAGAAACTTGGATTGATCGATTATATAAATTTGGTATCGGTTGACGAGGTGGTTGCTTTTGCTCGCTCTGTAGGTTTACTTTCCGAAGAACAAGCAGCCTATATTCCAACCAGCCAATTTCGAAGCTTTGATTTTACTCCCCGGTTAGCGTATTGGCTCCATTTAGGCATTGATATTCCATATAAAAAGATGGATTTATCAATTGTTGAAGATATAAATCATTGCGTATGGTACGTGGATGCATTCGGTAATTGCAAAACGACGATTTTACCGAATGAAATCTCAATGAAGTTTGGTGACAAAATAAAGACAAATGTGGGATCGTTTACCTATTATCCCCGTTTGAAAGATTTGCCCAAGGGAGAGACTGCACTGTATGTCGGTAGTTCCGGTATTGGTTCAACTCGGTTTATTGAAATTGCTACTCAAATGAAACCAGGAAGTGCAGCCAAGACATTGGGAATTACCGTGGGACAAGAAATCTCATATGACAATTAGCGATTATCTGTTACAAGAAAAAAATAAAACAACCGTTCCAGTCGCGCATTTTTTGGACGAGCAAATTCATACTTATCAGCAACTCACACCGGAATTTGTCCAGATGCTCACTCATTTAAAGACACATCTCTTGCGCGGAGGAAAGTGGTTTCGGCCGGCGTTAGCGCTACTGGGATATCGTCTAGCGGGTGGTATCAACCCGGACTCGGTACGACAAAATGTAGGCGCACTTGAATTACTTCATCGTTATTTACTCATTCATGATGACATTATTGATCAAGATTTAACTCGTCACGGCGGTCCAACCATGGAGCAGATTTATCGAGATGAGAATGGCGAGTTATTTGGCAGAAACATGGCTATTGTGGCGGGAGATGTAACGAATGCTATGGCATATGAGTTGTTAAATTCCGGAAATCATCGGCCAGAAATCTTACATGCTGCAACGCTGGGGTTTAACCAATTATTAATGGAGACTTCGGCAGGTTGGCAGCTGCAAACAAGTCAAAACTATCAAACTATTGACCAAGTTGATGAGGCTTCATTTTTACTGGGGATGAAACTCGTATCAGCACAGTACTCAGTAGTGTGGCCTTTACGAATTGGTCAATTATTCGCTGGCAAAACTATTTGGAATTCAGATTTAGATGAATACGGCTTTCATGCTGGTATGTCATTTCAGATTACAGACGACATTTTGGGCATGTTTGGAGATGAGAAAAAAACTGGCAAACCGGTAGGACATGATTATCGTGAAGGTAAGAAAACTCTCCTAGTATCACGGGCGTACCGTGAGGCAAGCGAAGAAGATCGCGCATTTATCAAAACCACTCTGGGAACAAACGTGAGTCCTGAGGAAGTTGAACGGGTCCGACAGATTATGATTGATACTGGGTCATTATCCTATTCGCAACGACTTGCGCGTGAGCATACAGCTTCAGCAAAAGCAGCTTTAAGGCGAGTTTCAACTACTGACACTGAAGCAAAGGAGCTACTTGCTGGACTTGCTGATTTGTTTACTCAGCGCGATTTTTAGAACCTCATCCATATTGTCGACAAAGTGGAATTTTATTTGGTCGCGGATCGAGTCAGGAATCTTGACGATATCTTTTTTATTGGCTTTGGGAAGAATAATTTCTCTCAAACCTGCCCGATGGCCAGCGATAACTTTCTCCTTAACCCCACCAATTTCCAAAACGCGGCCTCGGAGGGTCACTTCACCCGTCATCCCTAAAGTGGGCTTAACCGGGCGTTTGGTGAGTGCAGACACGATAGCAGTGGTAATTGTATCGCCCGCCGATGGACCGTCTTTGGGCACAGCTCCTTCGGGTACATGGACGTGGACATCAATCGTTTTATAGAAATTTTCTTTTAATCCAAGTTCAGACCATTTACTCCGAACGTAAGACCACGCGGCTTTTGCAGATTCCTGCATGACTTCACCTAATTTTCCCGTCAGGGTAATTTGACCACTGCCCGGCATGACAGCTACTTCTATAAAGATAATATCGCCCCCCGCTTGAGTCCACGCTAAACCGGTTGCCAATCCTGGCTCGGGAACTTTTTCCGCGGTAGTTTCCAAGAATTGTTCCGGACCTAAGTAATCAACTACATCTTTGGCGTCAACGATAATTTTATCGGTTTCTTTATTAGCAATTTTCTTGGCGGCTTTGCGCATAATTTTATTTAGCTGCCGTTCCAGGCTGCGGACGCCGGCTTCGCGGGTATACACAGCAATTACTTTTTCAATTGCGTCGGACGTAATCGTAAGTTGTTTAGAAGTTAGTCCGTTGTTCTTGATATTTTTTTCTAATAAGTGTTGTTTGGCGATTTCCAATTTCTCGTTCAAGGTATACCCGGAGAACTCAATTACTTCCAAACGATCGAGCAACGCATCGGGGATAGTATCTAAGACATTAGCCGTGGTAATAAATATCACTTCTGAAAGATCAAATGGAACTTCCAAATAATGATCGGAATATTCGCGGTTTTGTTCTGGATCAAGCGCTTCCAATAAAGCTGCAGAAGGATCACCTCGGTAATCGGCACCCATCTTATCAATTTCATCCAGCATAAAAACCGGATTTTTGGTGCCTACGTCTTTGATAGCCTGGATTATTCGACCCGGCATAGAACCAACATAGGTGCGGCGGTGGCCGCGGATTTCCGCTTCATCTCGAATACCGCCCAGGGATACTTTGGTAAATTTACGACCCAATGCTCGAGCAATACTTTTACCGATACTGGTTTTGCCGACACCAGGAGGACCCGAAAAACACAAAATGGTCGGCATGCGATCATCTTTTTTAGCAGGAGTTTGTTGTTTTAGTTGCATAACAGCCAAGTATTCAATTATCCGCTCTTTAACTTCTTCCAATCCATAATGGTCTTCGTCTAATACTATTTGAGCTTCAGGTATGGATACTTTTGTTTGGCTTCGCTTATCCCAAGGCATATCAACAACTGTCTCTAACCAGCTATGAATGTAGCCATATTCTGGACTATGAACACTGAGGCGAGAAAATCGATTTACCTCCAACATGACTTTTTTCTTGACTTCTTTAGGCATGTTAGCAGCAGCAATTTTTCGTTTAAAATCTTTTAGATCTTGTTCTTCGTCAGAATCTTCTCCTAATTCTGTTTGAATTGTTTTGAGTCGTTCGCGTAAAACGGCCTCTCGCATATTTTGATCGAATTTTTTTTGAGTTTTGGAGGCGATATTTTTTTCGATTTCTAATACATTTACTTCTTTGACTAAGTACTGTAGCACTGCTTCCAGACGTTCTTTGATGGTGTCCAGTTCGAGGATTTTCTGTTTTTGGTTGGTAGTAAGGTCGAGGGTAACAGCAATTTGATCAACTAATTCGCTCGGACTTACCCCCGACATTAGCTTCATAAAATTTAAAAATTCGACACTTTTGCCCAAATTAACCGCTTTTTTGAATTCTTCTAGAACATGCTTGGCTAACGCTTCAATTTCTGTTGATTCGGTTTCTTCAATAGGAAAAGGTTCATAGCGGCAGCGTAAGTATGGGCCTGAGTCGTCTACCTGAGTAACTTTAACTCGACTTAATCCTTTGACCAAAGCATTTACTTCTTCGTCGGTTTTTAGCGTACGCTGGATATCACACAACACGCCAATCTGATATAAATCAGTTTGGTCAGGATCTGATACGGTCGTTTTTTTCTGCGAGACAAACACAATTTGTTTGGTGGTAGCAAAACTTTCATTGACCGCGGCAATAGACTTCGTCCTACCAAACGTCAAAACCATTTCTACATGGGGAAAAATAACTCCCTCTCGAATAGCGGCTAGGGGTATCATTGCTTCATTTTCAGCGGGTCGATCAAGAACAATGGCCATCAGATTTCCTTTCGGTAAACAAATCGTAATAACAACGTTTTTAGCAGTTTATATTAGTGAGTGCTAGTTGTCAATGGAGTTATTTGGCTGATGGAACCGTGGAAGCTGAAAAAGCCCCCGTCATGATAATCGTTTCCGGTTTATCGTCTAAAACTGATTCTCGGCTAATAATCAGGCTGGTCTTATTGTTGATGTCTTTGTCGGTGGTAAATGTCAGACTATAATCGTCTGTTTGATTGTATTTAAGCGGTCCAAGATCGATAATTTCTTGGCCATTCCCCCGTAACCATACTTCGTAAACTTGGCGGTCGGGACTAGGCAACATCGCCTCGATATCAATCTGGGTCGTGTTGCCGCTCGATTTTCGAAATGCATAGGCCACAAAGGAGGTTGTATCATTGACATTCTTGAGTTCAACTGTATCAGTAAACGTAGCTTTTTTCTGTTCGATGGTTTTTTGTTTAGCTTCAATAATTTTGGCTTGGTTATATTCTTCCCGAGCTCCCATTTCGATATCAGATGAGGCAAATTTTGCAAACAGATCGGCAAAATTACAGCCTGAAAAGATTACACTTAAACCAATGACAATCATCATGAGACGAAACGAACGATTCATATGTTCCTTATATATATACTTATTTAAATGATGGATCTATCAGTTGAGCTAAACGAAGTTTAACTGATTCGGTTATTCTTATCATAACAATGCCTTTTCCTGGCTGTCCATAGAACACCGCGCTACCTAATGGAAACATGAGACATAAAACAAACACCAGTAAATCTTCTTCACCATTGATAACTAACACTGTGGGCACTGTTGTGTTGAGGTATTGAATAATTTGTTGAGCAATTTCATGATTGATTCCGCCTGGTTGATTTTGCTTTGTTAACCAAATCGCATTGTCTGAAATCGTGAATGGAATATTTCTTTCGGTATGACCGTCGACAAGTGCGATATTGAGGGACAATTGATGGGTTAAAAAAAAGTTGGTGACCACATCCCCTACCACGCCTACTTGGGTAAATTGATGTAAAAATGTGGGTGAAATTTGTGAAGTGATTAACTCACCTTGCATTTGACTTAGTAATGCCAGCGTGTCTTTGGAAAACGTGATGGTTTTTTCAAAAAGATGCTGGTAGTTTTTGCCGGAACGGGTTGTTTTCCCCAAACGAATTTGCGTGGAAGAGATGTGCTCTCCTGAATCATCGGGAATCATGGGTGTTTCCATAATGGAGAGCGGGGGTAACTTATGATCGATACGGGCTTGATTGATTATCTCTCCGCCTGGTTTTGTTTGTGTCGACACAACAAGCAGATCGATAGTCGGGTCTGACAGCGTAGGACCATATGCATCGGTCAAGGGGACTATGGTTGCCCGATCTGTGGCATTCAGCTCCTGAAGTATTTGTTTGACGTTATTAACCCGATCGTCATACGGCTCGATTAGATGACTCAGCGTCTTGTCTTGAATTAATGATGATTGAGTGACACCGATAATACATTTTTCTGCATGAGATAACGCAGTCTTAATGACTTCTTTGTGACCAATATGAATCCGATCAAAGGTACCTCCTAGTGCGGCAAGGTGGTATTTCATAATCCCAATTTCCCGTTACCCAATATTCAAAAAGCCCATAACGGATTTTACTTCAGCTAACGTTTCGGAGGCGATGGATCGAGCTTTGTCGGCTCCTTTGGCAACGATAGTGTCAACAAGTTGAGGATTGGCGGCGTAATAGCGATGTTTTTCTTGTATGGGAGTTAATTCTTTGAAAATGGCTTCAGCCAACTCCTGTTTTAAATCACCGTAACGAATGCCGGAAGTAACGTAGAGTGATTCATATTCTTTTCGGCGTGATTCACCTTCAAACAGTTCTACGAATTTCAGTAGGTTGGCTACTCCTCCTTCGGTAGGAACACGGTCCCCTTGGCCACTGTCAGTGGGAGCACCGGCTAGACGTTTTTTGATGGTATCTAAGTCGTCAGTCAGTTCAATGGCACTGCCTTCGACGGATTTGCTCATTTTGCCTTCACCTTTAATGCTGGGGACATATTCCCCTTTGGTTGCAAAACGTGCTGGCTCAGGAAACGAAGTCTCATATAAGTCATTCATTTTGCGAGCCACTTCCCGGGCAATTTCCAGGTGTGGTTCTTGATCTATGCCCACAGGAACCAGATCCGCTTTGTAAACCAAGATGTCTGCAGCCATAAGAGCGGGGTAGTTCAACAAAGCCATGGTCACATGATCAGGGTGTTGTTTAACCTTATCCTTAAAGGTGGGTAAGTGCTGCATACGGGCAACCGACATAACTGAGGAAAAAAGGTATGAAAGATATATATGCTCAGGCACCAGGGATTGGGCGGTAATGATGGATTTTTCCGGATCTAGGCCTGCACTTAAATAGTCAATGATAATACTTTTTGTTGATGAGGCTAAATTTTGTTGATCGTATGGAGTGGTGATCGTATGCAAGTCCATGGCCATATAAATACATTCAAGTTCCGGATGATTTTGTAGTTCGATATATCCTTTGACTGCACCCAGGTAGTTGCCTAAATGTAATTGACCTGTAGCCCGACTGCCTGAAAAAACACGTTTTGTCATAACTTTCCTTTCGTTCGAATATATGTATTGTACCGTCTGAATTACTAATAAAAAATCTGCATACTTGTTTTTATCTTCTCAGTTTGGTTTCAGGTGATGGCGTATACTGCTTAATCATATGAAGTTGTTGGTAGTTGAAGACGAACATAAAATCGCCCAGTCTATTAAGCGGGGGTTTGAACAAGAGTCGATGGTGGTGGATGTGGCTTATGACGGAGCTGAAGGTTTTGATTTGGCAGTTTCAGGCGATTATGACGTGATTGTATTGGATATGATGTTACCATCACTGGATGGTTTATCTTTTTGTACTCAACTGCGAGGAGAAAACATCCATACTCCCATTTTAATTTTAACCGCTAAGGGCCAACTACAAGATAAGATTGAAGGACTGGATGCAGGTGCTGATGATTACTTAACTAAACCCTTTGCGTTTGAAGAACTATTAGCACGGGTCAAAGCCTTAGCCCGACGTCCCCATCAGGTAGAAGATGCTCTGCTGTCGTATGCTGACGTCACTATGAATACCACTACGTTTGAAGTAAGACGGGCTAACAAACCAGTACGGTTATCAAACCGAGAATATGCTCTCTTTGAATATCTTCTACGCCATCCCAATCAAATCGTAACCAAAGACCAAATTATTGATCATGTATGGAATTATGATGCTGATGTGCTGCCCAATACGGTTGAGGTATACATTGGTTATTTACGAAATAAAATTGATAAACCCTTTGCTTCGAGTAAGGCCTTGATTCATACTGTAAAAGGTTTTGGGTATAAATTGGTTGAGGAATAAGTTATGTTTCGATCGGCCCGAATTAAGCTGACCTTATGGTATTCGTTGATTATTACGGTAATCAGTGTAGCTTTTAGCGTGGCTGTGTATCGATTACTAACTTTGGAATTAGATCGGGTCTCGAGGATTCATCGTGTCAGAATTGAGCGTCAATTTTCACCTATGCCGCCTCCATTTGTTTTGGATGAGGACGTAATTAATGAGGCTAAGCAG
>CAZQBH010000015.1:17519-19846 GCA_964591645.1 uncultured Pseudomonadales bacterium
AAGTGAGTTTGTTGATCATTAACTTGATTATTCTGACTGGATCTGCTTCGGCCGGGTATTTGTTGGCCGGCAAAACACTTAGACCAATTAAGGATATGGTGGAGGATCAAAACCAATTTATTTCCGATGCGTCCCATGAACTTCGAACCCCCCTCACCGCTTTAAAATCAGAAATTGAAGTGACGTTGAGAGACAAACAATTATCGGACGCAGAACTGAAGAAAATTCTGATGAGTAATTTGGAAGAAGTGAACCATCTGCAAGCGCTGACGGACGGGTTAATTACACTGACTCAATTGCCCGCGAATCACCGGGCTATTACGGTTGCCGATATTTTACTTTCCAGACCGATTTTGCAGGCAATTCAAAAGACATCCGCTATGGCGAAGAAGAAAAAAATCGTGATTGAGAGCTCGGTCACAGATTGTGTGATTGAAGGAGAAATCACTTCACTAACTGAGCTGTTTATTATTTTTATTGATAATGCGATTAAATATAGCCCTAAAGGTAGTGCTGTGTCTATCAGTTGTGAATCAACCGAGGCTTCTGTTTTGATTTCGATTGCTGATCACGGTATGGGTATTTCAGAAAAGGATATTCCTCATGTTTTCGATCGGTTTTATCGGGCAGATAAAGCTCGCGTTAGGACAGATGTTTCGGGGTATGGGTTGGGTTTGTCGATTGCTAAACAAATCGTGGATAAGTATCACGGTTCTATTTCAGTGAAAAGTAAACCTGGATCGGGTTCAACATTCACGATCAAGCTTCCCATTCATCAAACAAAAAGTGTTGTCTAGTCTCTTATTGTCCGTTCTTATTTAATAAGCGGTGCTAAGATGAGATTGATGTTTAAACAATACAATGCGGAAATAACGACAATTTTAGCCAAAAAGCCCGTCGGAACGAATTGGCAAACATTGCTGAAACAACACCGGATTATGATGGCCCGGATTCAACATGAACGATTAATTCATTTAATGGTTACCGGCTTGGTGGGCATAGTGATGACCATTTTTGTATTTATGACCATCATGACGCAGAACGTGTTTTTTTTGGCAGTAGTAATTCCCTTATTGATCTTGTTTGTGGGGTATATTTTCCATTATCGTTTCCTGGAAAATACAACTCAACAGTGGTATGTGATTGAGGATGAAATGAGGGCTATTTAACTGCAGAAAAAGTGATACTTAATCCGTAGTCAGGTAAAAATGCCGGTATTTCTTTATGAATGGTGATGTCATTAAATCCTGACTTTTTTAATAATGATATATATTCTCCTTTAAGGATGGCTCCGCTTATACAACCAATTAATAAATCTTTATCGCTCTTCAAATCATCCGGCAATGGTTTGGTTAGAACTACGTCGGAAACCATCAATTTACCACCTGTTTTTAATACCCGATAGATTTCTTTAAAAACCATTGCTTTATTAGGAGCCAGATTAATTACGCAATTGGAAATAACCATATCGATGGAATTATCTTCTATAGGTAGGTCTTCGATATCACCTTTTTTGAATTCCACATTGGTATAACCGCCTTTTTTAGCATTTTTTCTGGCTTTATCCAACATTTCATCAGTCATGTCGACTCCAATTGCTTTACCTGTTGAGCCAACTTTTTTGGCAGCCAAGAAAACATCAAAGCCAGCACCAGAACCGAGATCTAAGACAACATCACCTTCATTTAGAGAAGCAATTGCCAAGGGGTTGCCGCAACCTAGGCCTAAATTTGACCCATCGGGGACCACAGCCATTTCATCTTCTGAGTAACCTAATTCACCTGATTGCTTTTGAATGGTCATATTTGAATTACAACCACAACTACCACAGCCGCATTGAGCTGAGGTTATGGCAATCTTGCCATATTCTTCTTTAACAATTTTCTTTATATCAATGGCAGTTTTCATACATGCATCCTAAATATTAAATTAGTAATTTCTTTGCCTTTGTCAGTGAGGGAGTAATATGCCCACTTACTGTCTTTTCTGTCGATGACTAAGCCAAAATCTTTTAGATCTTTTAAGTGATGCGATATGAGACTTTGAGACAGTTTTACATGTTCGATAAGTTGGCAAACACAATGTTCGCCGTTTTGAAGAATGCAGAGAATTTGCAGCCGACTATTGTCGGAAATTATTTTAAGCAAAAGAGATAATTTCTGGACTTCTTCAAGGTTAGCTTTATGATTAGAACAACATACATATGAACGCATATTCATATACTATGCTTAATAGAACAAAAAAGCTACCTATTGAAATTTTTATTCCACCCAGTAGATTACTTGGCCTAGGGAAAAACCGTCTGTTTGGGTTAATCGCCTTTTAAA
>CAZQBH010000016.1:0-15820 GCA_964591645.1 uncultured Pseudomonadales bacterium
CGGGAATCGTAGGCCCAGTGCAACAGTGCTTGGCGCTGACGGCGGTGGCACGAAAGATCAAAAGGCAGACAACAGTGTTTGATTTGAGCAACGTGTCGCTTCATGGCTAACCAGCGTTTGATTTGGCGATCATCGTCGGGGTGACGGCGACCCATGTAGTAGCGGCAGTACCACTGAAACCACCCGCGAGGATCATCGGGGTGAATCCATCCTTTGGCTTGCCAAACTGACAATGGCTGGCTGGCGGCGACCCCAAAATAGTTGAGGGAAGGGTCTGATGTTTTAGGCGATAATTTGGCATGCGTAAACCAATTGGTGGGGAATTCTGGTTGGCAGTCAGTCATATACTTGCCGCCAAAAATACCCAGCGCTAATAATTCAGGTGGGGATAATTCGGGTTTGAACCGTGGATCAAAATGCTCCCCTACTGCTTCGGTGCACTCATAGGTATACCCGTCTTGCATCGAATCGTGAACAGTAATGGTCATACTTTTTTGGGCGGTAGCGGGATAAAGATACTGGTCTTGCGTTTGTATTCTTCCCAGTCGGGTCGGCCGGCGTACTTCTTTTCTAAAAGCGGCACCCCAGAAACAAACAGAATTAGGAAGGTGATAAGTATCGGGCTAATGATAGTGAACCCAGCATGAGGGAGAGATAAAGCTATAAGGAAGATCCCCCACCATTGGGTGACTTCACCAAAATAGTTGGGGTGACGGGTATAGCGCCAGAGACCGGTGGTCATCAGCTTGCCTTTGTTGGCGGAGTTGGAGAGATGCATTTTTAGTTGGCGA
The DNA here is from genome assembly GCA_964591645.1 of uncultured Pseudomonadales bacterium. Lineage (GTDB taxonomy): Bacteria > Patescibacteriota > Microgenomatia > UBA1400 > RBG-16-45-19 > CAZKMY01. The sequence goes on from CAZQBH010000016.1 coordinate 792, forward strand.
TCCCCCGTGCTTTCAAAATAAAATCCTAGAAGCCAGATGAGCGAGCCAATACCTGCAGGGAGCGTGAGCGGTCCAGTGGCTCGGAGAATGATAAACAGTACGGGCAGGAAAATGATATAGAGAAATATTCCCTGCAGGAGAAAGACTTGGAGATATGACCTTGGGTAAAACCATTTTTCCCACTCTTTTCTCCAGGTCTGGTACCGAAAATCTTCTGGCCGACCCCAGTTGCGACGCGTGACGTGGTAGCTAAGGCGGCTGCCCCATATGGTAACCAGAGAAACAACCAACAGACTTAGGAAATGAAAATTGGCGGATCGAAACAGGGTGACCCAAGCCAGGAATACAAACCCAAGGCCCCAGGCGGTGTCAGCTACGTCATTGCGGTGCAAAATAATGGAGACCACAAACCAAGTGGTCATGTAGACAAGCAGAATGAGAGCGATAGCCAGCGCTGGGTTCATAGTCCGAGCTTTTTGGCCACAATAAAGGTAATCAACGAAACACTACTGGAGACAACCATGCCCCACAACAGATCAACAATGGTAACAATGAGAGGCCAGTTTTTGAGGGTGGCTAAGTTGGTCAAATCATAGGTGGCGTAGGTTACGAGACCAAACAGGATGCCAAATAATACAGCGTGGATCCAGGAGTTTTTTTCGAGGGCCGGTGAGATGACGAAGAGGATAGTACCGGCGATAAAGAGGAGGTAAAACAGGAGTGCGGCTGACCAGTTGACGGTCGGACTCATTAAGAAACCCAAGTGTTTGCTGTAGAAATTTTTGGCCACTAGCCCCAACCAGGCCATATCAATACAAAAGAAGACGGGTAAAGCAATAAGGTAGAGTTTGAGAAAGTGAATTATATACTTGTACTATACACCATCAGTAAAAGCCTTAGGTATTTGCAATAAATGATATGGATAAAGCCTGATTATATTTCTTTAATCTGTTCCCAGGGGAATTGGGGGCGACCGAAGTGGCCGTAAGCCGCGGTTTGGCGGTATATCGGCCGACGGAGATCGAGGCCTTTGATAATGCCGGAGACAGATAAATCCAACAATTTACCGACATAATCGTTGATGACTTTTTCACTTACTTTACTGGTGCCGAAGGTTTCAACTTGCTGCATAAGCGGTTTTTGGGCGCCAATGTAATAGGCCAACGCAATCTCGCACTGATCAGCCAAACCGGCAGCCACAATATTTTTAGCCAGATACCGGGCCGCATATGCACCCGAACGGTCAACTTTGGTGGCATCTTTGCCGGAAAATGCACCGCCGCCAACTCGGGCATACCCACCATAGGTATCCACCACGATTTTACGACCAGTAACGCCAGTGTCGGAGGCTGGGCCGGGCAGATACCATACACCCGTACCGTTGACGATGAGTTGTTTTTCCGAAAACTTCAGATGATATTTTTCCAACAATGGAGCGACAACTATGTCATAGAGATCATGGGATAATTCCTTTTGAGTCACTGATTCGGCGTGAGGAGCAGCAAGGACAATTGCCTCCACTTGCTTGGGTTGGTCATGATCGTAGGAGATAGTGACTTGGGCTTTACCATCGGGACGAAGATAGGGAATAGTGTGTGATTCACGAGCAGTATCGATAGCCGCAGTCAGTTCGTGGGCTAATTGAATCGGGAGCGGCATATAGGCGGGGGTTTGGCGACAAGCATAACCAAACATCATCCCCTGATCCCCTGCCCCATCATGATCAACACCAACGGCAATTTCTGGACTTTGTACATGAATATGCAAACTAACCGGAGAGTCACTGGTGAATTTAAACGTTGGATCAGTGTACCCAAGGTCGCGGATAACATCTTTGGCAATCATGCGGTAGTTTAGCGGACCATTGACGGTCACCTCGCCGGCCAGGACAACAAAATCTTCCGTCACCATAGTTTCGACGGCTACACGGGCCATCGGGTCGGTTTGGTAAGCGGCGTCAACCACCGCATCAGAAATGGCATCACAGATTTTATCCGGATGACCCGCACACACAGATTCAGACGTGAACGAATGGAAACTCATTTTTTCCACCTTTCATTGATTGGTAGCTAATCTTTCCCCGCCACGGCGGGGCTGGATGAAGCACCGTGAAGATTACTTTCGGTTGCTGAGTAGCAAAGCCAGAACTTTAACATGCTACTGCTCTTGATTACCTCCCATTATATCTCAACTACAACCAAATTAGATTGGAAAAGTATGGTAAATCGGCTGGACTACGTAAAAAAGTCGGGATAAGATCAGGATTATGAGCAATGAAACTGACAGACGCGAACCGCATTACTCTCCTGGTTTTGAGTGGATTGCCTCCGCAATTTTATGGTTTGCGGATCATGCCCCCAAAACTGTTCGGGGGGAGGCGCATTTACAGGTTGCTGCCGAACACGTTAACCGGGGTGAGGGGCCGCTGATTGTGGTGTCAAATCACGTTAGTTGGGGTGATCCGGTAGTACTAAGAACATTGAAGCGTAAATTAAATGCAAACGTCCCTGTGTTTGCATTGATTGGCGACAAATACATTCCCGAATCAGGCGACGCCACAAAACAAAAACCATTGCCATGGCTGATTGGCAAGGTGAGCCAAGCACTGGCGGATGCTGCCCACGTCACCTTGGTGCCTATTCCTCAAGATGGTACTTCACTGGGAGCAGTCAAAGCGGCAGCATCGCGAATTATGGCGTTACGCGATGAAGTAGTTGATAAAAACGGCGTATTACTGATCTATCCGGAAGGTCATCGAGTTAATACTTTGGAAAAAGGCAAAGCAGGCACGGCATTTATTTTTCGAAATAGTCCTACCATTCAAGCAAAGGCTCGGATATTACCCGTGGGGGTAGCGGGTTCGATATTGCATCCCTTTGAACAGGTTTGTCATACCTACGGAGAACCAGTCACCTATCAGACGGTGGAGCAGATTCAAGCCGATGCAGCTACGGTATTAGGTCCGACTGATGAAAAAGTAAATTTTTCGGATGCCTGTATGTTGCTGATTGCGGCTCTGCTGCCACCTGAAAAACAAGGGGTATACAGCACGTTGTTACGCGCGATGAGAGACAACGCTGTTGTTGTGTAAAAGATAAAAATTTACTACGACAGTCGGAAGCGAAAGAAGCGTGGAAATCAGCAGTGCTTTGGTAGGGCCGACCGTATCGGCCATATATCCCAATATGATGGCGTAGATACCAAAGGCCAGATTTCCGGCAAAAGAAGTAATAGAGCCCAGCGTGGCTCGTTGATCATTGGAAAATTCTTGCTGCATCACCTTACTTTCAGCTACCTCACTTACCCCATAGAGTAATGAGGTGGTAGCCATGAGTACGGGTGAAAAAACATTGGCAGCGGTATAGGAAATGAGATTGATGATTTTACTATATAGATTGTCGACAAGGAGTAATTTAAACGATCCAAACCGTTTAATCAGTTTACTGCTATACCAAAAACTAAACGCTGCTCCAAGACTCGATAGCACTTTGGAAAAACCAATTGCCCAGATCGGCCACAATGTGTTGATAAATGCCGAACGGAATTGATAGCTTGATTCACTGATTGCATAACTATACATTTTATTGAAACTTAGCAGCCGCAACTTCTTGTTTGACCACATCTTTTTGATGGCGGTATGGAGATGGGCATAGATGTTGGTATCGCGATGGGGTCTTGTTTTTGGCTCAACAATCATGCACGCCAGGAAAAAACACACCATTTGAGGTATGGTTGAAAGCCACATGACCAGCGAGAATGACCAAGTGGCGATAATACCACCGAGTACAATTCCAATAGCGGCGGCAATTTGAAACATGGCGCTGGTTTTTCCCAGGTAATGGTCGTAAGCCTCTTTTTGACCATGATCTTGCAGGGTTTCAAAGAGCAGGGCTTCATTGTTGCCGCTATACCAAGCTCGCTTCATTCCTTCAAACAAGGCACCGATGAATAAAATAAAATAATTATGTCCGATTGCATAAAAGGTGACGGCAAGGATAGCGCAAATGGTTCCCGCAACCATGGTGCGTTTTCGACCTAGATAATCGGAAAAAATACCGGTGGGAACTTCGAAGATAGCAGAGGAAATCATAGTGACGGAGTAGAGACTCATGGCAAGAATATATGAACCGGTGACTTGGGCAAAATAAATGACCAAGATGGCGCTGAACAGGTCAAAGTCAGTAAAAAAATTGAATAAAGCCAGTAGTTTAATATTTCGATGCATACGTTTAATCGTACCATGGTCTTATTCGATGTACTTCAAGAACGTTTTCGGTAAGCTCGTTCAACTGGTTGTGATATAGTACGACAATGAATAAATTAGAATGCTTATTAATTAAATACATCTTGCCCCATTCCCCGTTTGGGGCGACTAATTTTTACCCGGAAAAAGGAGCAAGGGTTGAGGTTGAGCAAACGATAGATGATAACCGTATTCATGGGGGTGTACGCTACTTTGCTGACACTAATTGCTATTTAATTCCTACTGGGGCATCGGTAACGTTTTCGGTGAATGGCACCGAGGTAAAGGTGGATGATTATCGGGGGAGGTTTGGTCATACACCGGGAGTGAAAATAGAGACGGAAACACAGCGTTTTGCATTGGATTATGATCTTCCGTTGGTGCGGTTGGCGTATGGACTATTTAGCTATCTGAAATTGAGAGCATGAAACAGACTTTGGTCCATACATGTTGTGCGGATTGTGCGTTAAAGCTAACCGATACGTTAAATCGAGAGATACCTGATTGCTCTATAACACTGTATTTTTACAATCCAAATATCCATCCGGAATCGGAGTGGCAGGCACGGAAAAATGCGGTAAAACAAGTATTTGCTGACAAACCGTACGATTTAGCGTTTACTAATTGGACTCCGAAGGATTATTTTGCGGTGGTGAAATCAGCTGAAGGCCGATGCCCCCACTGCTGGCGGTTACGCTTGGAGAAAACTGGCCAGTATGCGGCCGAACATGGTTTTGATACGGTGACGTCGACGTTGTTTACCAGTATCTATCATGACCAACAGGTATTACGGGGCATCGCAGCGGAGGTGGGTAAGCACTATAGATTAGACGTATATTATCCTGAAGCGGTCGACCACGAATTAAAGACGTCGGGTTTTTTCAAGCAAAACTACTGCGGTTGCATTCATTCATTGAATGAAAAATATCAGGAAAAATTTGGTGGTTTGTGATAACCTCGGAGGTTATCCAGGTTACAACCTCCGAGGTTGAGGTTTACTTACCTTTGGGTAACGATTCGCAGGCTTCACCGTCTTTGTTGCCGTCAAGGCGGTTAATATCACCTTTGACTCCGCCGAGTTTTTCATAAAATGCTTGGGCTTCCGATTGGGTGGCAAAGTCGTCGCAATTATATTCATCCTTCTTTTTACCAATGGTGCTATCGGTGGTAATATTGCCTAATTTATCGTAGAGAATGTTGCCGGCGGTATCCCGACCCACTTTTGATTCTTGGAATGATTTCGTTTCCCATAGTTTTTGCAAATCAAAATCTGTCTTTGAACCTTCAAGACCGAGCGCGGCTAGCAAAGCAATAAAGGCGACCACCAGAGCGACACGCGCTTGTTTCCAAACAAAGAACAAAACGGCTACGATAATCAGCAGGACCAGGATGACAATCATGCGGACATTATGGCTGCCGCGAACTTTTTTCATTTTTGAAGGACCTTCGTTTTTGGCTACGGTTTTATTGGTATCTGGTTCCATATGCTTTCCCTTTTTTTAGTCTGATTCGCTAATGTTTATACTATAAAACCAAACATACGCAAAGTAAAATTTTCATTACTGGTAAAGAGATACGTTTGTATTATAGTATGATGAAGTATGATATTTAGGAGAAACAATATATGACAGAACGACTTACTCCTGATCCCAAAGAAACACGGATACTACATGAAGAGCAATCTGAGGAAAGTGAACCAATTAACAATGTAGCCGACGATAGCGATGTGGTCTATCTCTCCACTGACCTGGGGGTTATTATAATCGGCTGATTTGGAAGCGCCAAAACTGCTATTTAGTTGGCGTTTCCGGTTCGGTAGCCTCATCGCTCTCTTCGACTGGAGCGGCAGCGACGATCTGACCCCCTTATTTAGCAAAGCGCATTAGAATGACTCCTTGGGTAGGACGTTTGAGTTCAGGAATATTCTTTAAGGGTAGTTTGATGATTTGAGCCTCTTTGGTGGTAATGATAATCGCTTCAATGTTTTGATCGACACCAATAGCGGCGGCAATATTGCCAGTCTTACTGGTGACTTCCATAACTTTGACTCCCTGACCACCGCGGTTTTGGACCGGGTATTCTGAGTATGGCGTACGTTTCCCCATGCCTTTTTCGGAAATGACCAAGAGATCGTGGAACCATTTCTTGCGTTTGTCGTCGGGAATAATCGGATTGGGATCAATTGATTCGACGGCAATAACATGATCGTCAGATTTCAATAAAATACCGCGGACACCCTTGGTATCCCGGGCGGTAGAACGGATTTGTGTTTCATTGAAACGGATGGATTTGCCGGTATACGAAACCATTAAAATATCGGTCTTGCCATTGGTTAAACCGCTCCAGACCAAATTGTCATTATCTTCGAGAATGATGGCAATAATACCCGAGGTACGAATGTTTTGGAATTCAGAGACAGCTGTCTTTTTGACGGTACCGTTGGCAGTGACCAAACAAATATATTGATCTTTAATATCTTCTAGTTTGCTACTGACAGTGATGAGACTTTGGACTTGTTCGCCTTGTTCGATATTGATCAGATTGATGATAGCTTGACCTTTGGCTTGACGAGAGACGGAGGGCAACTCGTGCACTTTAAGCCGGAAGACTTTACCTTTGTTGGTGAAAACCAACAAGTTATCGTGCGTGCTGGCAGACAAAATATGCGTGACAGCATCATCTTCTTTGGTAGCCATACCTGTCACCCCTTTGCCGCCGCGGCGTTGGGTTCGATAGGTAGAGGGAGGCAAGCGTTTGATGTAGCCGGATTCGGTCATGGTGATGATACAAGGTTCCAAAGGAACTAAATCTTCTTCGGAGAATTCACCAATCTTACCTTTGACGAGTTTGGTACGACGATCGTCACCATACATGTCAGCCAACTCTTTCAGTTCGTCGCCGATAACAGTTAGCATCTTGGTAGCATCAGACAATAAACCAATCAGGTATTCAATACGGGCTTGAAGAGCTTTGTATTCATCTTCAATTTTTTGACGTTCCAAGGCGGCTAGTTTACGCAACTGCATATCCAAAATAGCGACGGCTTGTTTTTCGGACAGCTGGAACTTGGTCATCAACCGTTCTTTGGCCACATCGGCATCAGGTGATTTTCGGATAGTATCAATCACTTCATCCAAATGATCGAGGGCAATCAATAATCCTTCCAAGATGTGGGCTCGATCTAGAGCAGCAATCAGCTCGTATTGGGAGCGGCGACACACGACCAATTGGCGGTGATGCACATATTCAGTCAGAATAGTTTTTAAATTCATGAGTTGAGGCACACCCTTGCTGCTCAACGCCACCATGTTGGCTGGGAAAGAACTCTGCATTTCGGTGTATTTGAAGAGATTATTGAGGACTGCTTTGGGTTTGGCATCACGTTTAAGATCGACCACGACACGCATCCCATGACGATCTGATTCATCGCGAAGGTCAGCCACTCCAATGAGACGTTTGTCTTTAACCAAGTCAGCAATCTTGATAATCAAATTAGCTTTATTGACTTGGTACGGAATTTCGGTAATGACGATTTGCGCCCGGCCTTTTTCATCTTCATCAATATCAGCTTTGGCGCGAACTAAAATGCGACCTCGACCGGTGTGATAAACCTGAGCGATTTCTTTCCAGTCATACATAATGCCGCCAGTGGGGAAATCGGGTCCTTGGATGTGTTCAAGCAGGTCATCAATCGTGCTGTCGGAATCAAATTCACCGACTAAACTTTGAGGATCAGCATGAGCGATATTGGCAATATCCGCGGCGAGAGCAGTATCGGTTTTGACTGACTTCCCTTTCTTTATCAAACAGAGAATGGCATTAACCACTTCTTTAAGATTGTGGGGTGGAATTTTGGTAGCCATACCCACAGCAATACCCTCGGAACCCATCAGTAAAAGATTGGGAAGTTTCGCAGGCAAAACGGCTGGTTCTTGTTGAGAACCATCAAAGTTGTCAACGAAATCAACCGTATTTTTGTCGATGTCGCTTAATAACTCTTGGGTGATCTTGGCCAAACGCGCTTCGGTATACCGCATAGCAGCAGCTCCGTCACCATCGACGGAGCCAAAATTACCATGACCATCCACGAGCTGGTAACGCATGGAAAAGTCTTGAGCCAGCCGAACCAGTGCACCGTAAACAGCGCTGTCACCATGGGGATGATATTTGCCCAAAACCTCACCGACACTACGGGCACATTTCTTGTATGAAGAGTTATGGGTAATCCCCATGTCTTTCATAGCAAAAAGGATACGACGATGAACCGGCTTCATCCCGTCCCGGACATCGGGGAGGGCGCGGGAAACGATGACACTCATGGCGTAATCAAGGTATGACCGCTGCATTTCCTTGACAATGGAAATATGTTTCATCTGACCGTATTTTGTCGCTTCCGTGATTGTTTCATCGACACCGCCGTTGGGTTCACTGTTGGACACAGCGGCCACCACAGCGTCTTCTGGAATAACCTCAGGAGTTACTGCTTCAGGTTCGATGATTTGATCGGGTTTTTGATCGAGTTGGTCAGACATGGTTTCTCTTTATTATTTTCCAATGTACATCATGATATATGGGGCAATGAGTAACGCGACGATCTGGACGATCTTCATCATTGGATTAAGAGCAGGGCCGGAAGTGTCTTTTAAGGGATCACCAACCGTATCGCCCACGACCGCAGCTTTGTGACAATCAGAGCCTTTTCCGCCAAAGTGACCATCTTCGACATACTTCTTGGCGTTATCCCAAGCTCCACCGGTGTTACACATGTAGAGGGCTAAGGTGAGACCAGAGGCCACAACACCACCCAAGAAACCACCCAAAGCTTCAGCGCCCAATAAGGCGACCAGAATGGGAGAAATAACTACCACGATAGCTGGGATAACTAATTCGCGTTGGGCGGCCAGGGTAACGATATCGACGGCAGCGGAATAGTCGGGTTTGGCTTTGCCTTCCATAATGCCTTTAATTTCTTTGAATTGACGACGAACTTCTTTGACAACATCAAAGGCAGCTCGGCCAACTGAGCCGACTAAACGAGAAGAAAACAGGAACGGCAAGGCACTACCTAAAAGAAGTCCAACAAAGACTTTGGGCATAGCAATGTCGATATGGGTCAAGCCAGTGGCTTCAAAGTACGTGGCGAATAAGGAACAAGCGGCCACGGCGGCTGAGCCGACGGCAAATCCTTTGGTTAGAGCTTTGGTGGTATTACCAACTGCGTCTAAGGCATTGGTAACTTCTGGTGCGTGGCCTTTGAGACCAGCCATTTCCACCATACCTTGCGCATTATCTGAGATAGGACCAAACGTATCCAGGGATAAAATAATACCCGTAGTGGCCAACATACCCATACCGGCTAAGGAAATGCCATAGAAACCCAGGAGGGCATAACCGGCAATAATGGTCACTGCAATCACCAAGGTTGAAACGAAGGTAGATTCCATACCGTAAGCCATACCGGCAATGATGTTGGTACCAGCACCGGTTTCAGAAGCGGTGGCAATGCCGACCACCGGTTTTTCACCTGGACCCGTGTAGTACTTGGTGATCATTAAGAGTGCCATCATAGCAATGATACCGATGACAGCAGCGATACCGGCTTTGGGTTCACCGAGTAAGTAAATAGCCAAACCCATAAAAATAATGACAGCAGCAACGGCGGAGATAACAAAACCGCGCATTAATGGGTTCAAGGGATTTTCTTTATCATTTTTGGCTTTGACGAAGAACGATCCAAGAATTGACGTAAGAATAGCACCAGAACGAGCCAATAAAGGAAAGACCACACCTTTGAGACCAAAGAGTGAACCACCCAAGACCATGGCGGCAATAATCGTCAGCGCATAGGATTCGAAGACATCAGCGGCCATGCCGGCACAATCACCAACGTTGTCGCCCACGTTGTCGGCTATCACAGCTGGGTTGCGCGGATCATCTTCGGGAATACCCTTTTCCACTTTTCCGACTAAATCAGCACCAACATCAGCGGCTTTGGTAAAAATACCACCACCAACCCGCATAAAGAGAGCCACCAAGGCAGCACCAAATCCATATCCGGTCAACACATTGGTAGCTTGTTTGGTGACCATGTCAGCACCCTGGGCATTAAAAGTAAGATAAGCCCAGATATAAATAATGGATACACCAAGTAAACCTAGACCAACAACCAACATGCCGTTGACAGTACCGGCGCCAAAAGAGGCTTGGAGAGCGGGATTCAAACCTTTTACCGCTGCATTGGCAGTACGGACATTAGCACGCACGGCAATCCACATACCTAAATACCCAATAATGGCTGAAAAAAGTGCACCCAACAGGAACGTAACGGCCACACCCTTACCCAAGGTGAGAGCGATGACGACAGCTAAAGCTATCATGATAGGAATAATCACTTTGAATTGACGGTTTAGATAGGCACCAGCTCCGTCACGGACTGCGGTAGCAATCTCTTTTAGCTTCTCGCCGCCTTCTTCAAGAGCGAGCACTTTTTTGGTTAAATACGCACCATACAACAGTGCGATGATGGCAGTGGTCGGGGCAGTATAGAGAGCGACCTGTTGGATGTCCATAGATACTCCTTGTTTATTAATGACAAATACACAAACATCAAATAACAAACAAATATCAAATGTTTAAAAATTTAATGATTTGTTATTGATTTATGGATTTGTGATTTGTTTATTTGTTATTCTTTTTTGTTAATTAATAATGTTTAAATATCTAGGTTTGCCAGATGCGCGTGGGTTTGGATGAATTTTTTGCGCGGCAAGACTTCATCGCCCATCAGGGTAGTAAACACTTCGTCGACTGCTTGAGCTTCTTCGAGCAAGACTTTTTTCAAGCTTCTCACTTCTGGGTTCATAGTCGTATCCCACAACTGTTCAGGGTTCATTTCCCCCAAACCCTTGTAGCGTTGGATTTCGACGGTTTTGGCGGAAGGATATTGCGCTTTAAGCTCTTTGACCGCGTCATCACGTTCCTGATCGGTGTAGGCATATTTGGTAGTTTTGGCAATAGTGACTTTAAACAATGGCGGCATGGCAATGTATAAATAGCCCTGCTCAATGAGTTCAGGCAGATGGCGATAGAAAAAAGTGAGACACAATGTGGCAATGTGCTCACCGTCAACGTCAGCATCGGTCATGATAATAATGCGGTGGTAGCGCAGCCGTTTGGCATCAAAGGTATCCCCTACTCCCGTACCCAAGGCAATCAGTAGGTTTTTAAGTTCTTCGGAGGCAATGATTTTGTCCAAGCGGGCACGTTCAGTGTTGAGAATTTTTCCTCGCAAGGGGAAGATAGCTTGAAACTTGCGATCCCGGCCTTGTTTGGCAGACCCACCGGCTGAATCGCCTTCCACAATATAAATCTCACATTCAGAAGGTTCCCGCGATTGGCAATCGGCTAATTTGCCCGGCAAAGAAGAACCTTCAAGGGCGCCTTTACGAATGACAGCGTCTTTGGCGGCACGCGCAGCCAGACGAGCACGGGCAGCTAACAAGACTTTTTCAGTCATCTTTTTGGCTTCACCGGGGTGCTCTTCTAGGTAGACATCCAAACCATCCTTGACGACTTGGTAGACGGCGGATTGGGCTTCGGAGTTGTTGAGCTTGGCTTTGGTTTGACTTTCAAACTGAATATCGTTGGCAGACATTTTGATAAAGACGACTGCAGTCAGACCCTCGCGAAGATCTTCGGAGGTAAACGATTCTGATTCGTTTTTAATCAGTTGATTTTTAATCGCGTAATCTTTGAGTGACTTGTTGAGTGCCATGCGGAAACCGGTAAGGTGGGTACCGCCATCGGGGGTTTTAATGACGTTGGCAAAAGTATCGATTGTTTCAGCAAAGGAGTCGTTGTACTGCATGGCGACTTCAACGCCAATTTTTATATTGTTAATGGTGGCTTCACCAGCAATATATACGGGATCTTGAAGGGCTTTTTTGTTTTTGTTTAAGTGGGAAACGAGCGATTTGATACCGCCTTCAAAATAAAAATGAAGCTCTCGGTTGGTGGCTTCGTGATAAATATGGAAGGTTAGCCCTTTGACGAGATAGGCGCGTTCGCGGATTTTATCGACGAGGATTTTAAAAGAAAATTGAGTGGTCTGTTTAAAGATTTCCGGATCGGGGTAAAAGCGGGTGGAAGTACCAGACGACAATTGGAAACCGAGCTGTTTGGATAACGATTCAGGCAATTCAGCATCCGTCAACACTTTGACCGGATAAAGCGGTTTGCCAACGGTGTATTCCTGAGAAAAGACTTTACCATCGCGACGAGATTCGACGCGCATCTTGGTAGACAAAGCATTGACCGCAGAGGCGCCGACGCCGTGTAAACCGCCGGAGGCTTGATAGGCGGTTTCTTCAAATTTGCCACCAGCATGGAGTTGAGTCATGGCGACTTCAAGGGCAGAAACACCGGAAGGGTGTTTGTCGGTTGGAATACCACGACCATCATCATGAACGGAAAGTGATCCGTCTGTATGCATAATGACATAGACATTTTTACAGAAACCGGCAATGGCTTCATCCACTGAGTTATCAATGATTTCTTAGGCTAGTACATGCAATCAGTGAATATCGGAAGACCAGATATACATACCCGGCCGTTTGCGAACAGGTTCTAGTCCTTCAAGGACCTTGATATCTTTGGCTGAATAGTTTGATGAAGCGGACATATAGTTGTTTTTATCTGGTAGATCATGAATTACTTGGACATTGTAGCAGGGTTCATGAAACCCGGCAACCAGTGGCTTTTTCGATTTTTTTGTGATCTCTATGGACTAATTATAGGAAAAAAAGCATTGACGGTTGGGGCGTATTTACGTCAACTGTAGCAAGGCGTCAGTTAACGCGAGGGCGGGATTGGCATTTTTGGTGAGGTGTTCAAGACAGGTAGTAAGGACAGCGAGATTGTGAGTAGATGTTCTTGTGGGATTGGCCGCCAAAAGCATTTCAGCTTCCTGAATGAGTTGACGTATATATGTAATGGTATCCTCTTTCCCTTTGATTGGCGGGAGGTGCGAAAGTCGAGCGGGAGCAGGAGTTTTTAGGATGTCGGGTAATTGTAGCTGGGTTTTTATAACGGGCTGATCCTGGGTATCCCGGATAATATGACAACGAGAGAGAATCGTTTCCAAAAAGCTTTGGGTATGCGGAGCACAGAGAATGAGCTGAGTATGTGCGGGAGGTTCTTCAAGAATTTTGAGCAATGCATTTTGGGCTTCGATAGTGAGCGTTTCCGCGTGAGGAATCACGATGAATTTTTGTTTTTTTATAAGGGGCGGATGATATGCAAACGTATGGAGATCCCGGATCATATCAATCCCGATCGAGGTATCGGAAGTGACCACAAGCACGTCAGCTTGGGGTATAGTGATATCAATAGCAAAATGTTTCTGAATCATTTCAACGGGATCGCGAGAAACACCTAGAATTGACGTGGTGGTTGTCATATGATGGAATGATATCAGAGCGATAGGACTTTAGTTAGTTCTGGTTCTTTATATGGATTTACCTGCCCAACCCATACTATCTCAACCCGTATCATCTTCGGATGCGATTCCTGGTGTACCTGGTGTCTTGGTAAAACTAGGAGTCATTAGTGCTGACTTATTTAAAGAAGTTCAAGCAGAAAGCATTACTACCGGTAAACAAATTGAGGATCTGTTTTTGGAGCGAGGGTACGTCAACGATGAACAATTGGCAAAGGCCCGGGCTCAATACTATGCGATCCCCTTTGTTAGCTTGTCGGAAATTGGCGCGGCCCCAGAAGCGTTGAATCAGGTACCGGAGGGAGTAGCGCGCCGATACATGCTGCTTCCGTTTGCGGTGGACAAAGCCAAACGAACACTAACGGTGGCGATGGCCAATCCGTTGGATTTGCGGGCAATCGATTTTGTCGAAAAAAAGACTGGTTATCAAATAGTCCCCCATTTGGCGACTGCGGCTGATTTGGAAGTGGCTATTTCCGAGCGTTATTCACAAAGTCTGTCTACCGAAGTTACCGCCGCTTTGAAAGAAACCTCTCAAGAAACGCACCGAGTAGTGGATGTACGCCAACTAGGTGAAGTGATTCGCGAAGCCCCAATTGCCAAAATCGTGGAAACGATTCTGACTTTTGCTATGAAAGGCCGGGCGAGTGATGTGCACATTGAACCTCAGGAAGATAAAACTCGGATTCGGTATCGCATTGACGGTATTTTGCATGAGAAATTGGTGCTGCCAAAAGGAGTGCATGATGCGGTCGTTTCGCGCATCAAAATTTTGGCTGATTTGAAGATTGATGAACGCCGGTTGCCTCAGGACGGTCGATTTACCTTTCGTATGGGCGACGAAGAGGTGGATTTGCGCGTATCTTCTTTGCCTACCGTGCATGGAGAAAAAGTGGTCATGCGGTTGTTAAAAAAGACTCAGCAAGTGCCGACACTGTCTGATTTAGGCTTACGCGCAAATGCCTTAAAACTATTTGAAAGTGCCGTGACGGTGCCGCATGGGATCATTTTAATTACCGGACCGACCGGTTCCGGTAAAACAACTACGTTATATGCTGTCTTGAACAAAATTAATACTCCAAAGGTAAACATTGTCACGTTGGAAGACCCGGTGGAATACGACATGCCGGGAATCAACCAGGTGCAGATCAATAATCAGGCAGGATTAACCTTTGCTTCGGGATTACGCAGTTTCCTACGGCAAGATCCTAACATTATTATGGTAGGCGAGGTTCGGGACCAAGAAACGGCGGAATTAGCGATTCAAGCTTCGTTGACGGGACATTTAGT
>CAZQBH010000016.1:15830-19467 GCA_964591645.1 uncultured Pseudomonadales bacterium
CCTTAAAGCCGCGCAAACCGGCCATCTGGTTCTTTCTACGCTGCATACCAATTCGGCTGCCGGTGCTTTGCCGCGGTTATTGGACATGGGGGCAGAGTCATATTTGTTGGCTTCTTCCATGACGTGTGTGATGGGTCAGCGGGTAGTGCGGAAAGTGTGTGCCAGCTGTCGAACCACGTATACACCGCAAGATGCGGTAATCAAAAATATGCAAGAGGTGTTAGGTCCGCTGTATGACGCCTGGGCGCAACAACACAAGGATGTGGCACCACTTCAATTAGCTAAAGGGACTGGCTGTGAGGAATGTAATGGAACAGGATATAGCGGTCGGGTGGGAATTTATGAAGTGTTGTCGATAAGTGAAAAAGTCGGTCGATTGATCATGGAACGAGCGAGTGATAATGAAATCCAGCGGCAAGCGATATTGGAGGGAATGATTACCATGAAGCAGGACGGGTATTTAAAGGTTTTGGATGGGGTAACTACTATCGAAGAAGTTCTGCGTGTGGCTGAAATTTCACCTCAGGAACAAACTATTCAGCAAGATGGAGAGACTAAAAAGGAGGAGATATGACGATTGAAGAATTATTGCAAATTACCTGTGACAAAGAGGCATCTGACTTACATTTGGTGGTTGGATCCCCTCCAAACTTACGGGTTGATGGAGAATTGCTGCCGGCTGGTGATTATGAACCGTTGACGCCAGAGATGATTAAACTTTTGGTGTATGCATTGGTATCGGACCAACAAAAAGAATTACTGTTGGCAAATAAGGAAATCGATTTTTCGTATCAATTTAACGAATTGGGGCGATTCCGGGTTAATGCCTACTATCAAAAAGGAACACTGGCGGCTGCGTTGCGGTTGATTCCCACCAAGATTCGAACATTGGAAGAACTGCGGTTGCCAGCACTGTACAACGAGTTTGCTCAATTAAAACAAGGATTGATTTTGGTAACCGGACCTACTGGGCACGGGAAATCGTCAACGCTGGCAGCTATTATTAATCTGATCAATCGAACCCGTACAGCTCATATCGTGACCATTGAAGACCCGATTGAGTACGTACATAACCCAATTAAAAGCGTTATTTCCCAGCGTGAGCTGCATGGAGACACCCACTCTTGGCAAGTCGCCCTTCGGTCTGTGTTGCGGGAAGATCCGGATGTCGTGCTGGTGGGTGAGATGCGCGATTATGAAACGATTGCGGCAGCTCTGACAGTGGCAGAAACAGGTCACTTGGTATTTGCCACTTTGCATACTAATTCGGCCGCTCAAACCGTTGACCGGATTATTGATGTGTTTCCTGAAAACCAACAACCACAAGTACGGATGCAATTATCAAATGCTTTGGAAGGTGTGGTAGCTCAACGGTTGATACCTGGTGCTAATGGAGGGCGGTTACCAGCAACAGAAATTCTATTGGCTACTTCCGCAGTCAAGAATACGATCCGAGAAGGTAAAACACATCAATTGGACAATGTTATCCAAACGTCCGGAGAATTAGGCATGATGAGTTTGGAAGCCAGCTTGGCTTACTGGGTAAAACAGGGTGAATTAAAAATGGAGGTAGCCTCACAATATGCCTTACGGCCAGAGGAATTAACCCGGCTGGTTAAAGGCAGGATTGGGTAACTATGCAAATATATAAATATGTTGGCAAAGATAATTCTGGTTTACCGGTCAAGGGCAAAGTAGAGGCTCGGGACTTGGAAGGTGCGGCTCAAGTGTTGCGCGAGCGAGGTATTGTGATCATTTCGCTCAAGCCCGACGCGCAATCGGACTTGGAACTATTTAGCTTTTTGACCAATCGGATAAAAGGCGAAGATATTGTAGCGTTTACCCAACAGTTGTCGACCATGATTAACTCCGGTCTCCCCTTGTCTGATGGTTTGGAGATTTTGAAAAATCAATCAAAACCGGCTTTGGCAAAAATTGTTGGAGAAATGGCTCGGGATATTCAAGGAGGTTCTAGTTTTGGCGATGCATTGGCGGGTCGGAGCGATGTGTTTTCGACGATATATATTTCCACCGTTCGGGCGGGTGAAGCCTCGGGTAAATTGGATGAAATGTTGATGCGATTGGCGGAAACAGAAGAAAAGAAACAGGAATTTGCTGCCAAAACCAAAGGAGCGCTTATTTATCCCGCGATTGTAATGATTGTAATGGTCGCGGTAATGGCAGCAATGATGATTTTTGTGATTCCCCAATTAACAGCTATGTTTTCAGATTTTGGGGCGGAGTTACCTGCGGTAACCAAAATTTTGATCAGTATATCAACGTTTGCCCGGAATTTTTGGTGGGTTATCGGGGGAGGTTTATTTGGAGCGGTCTATATGTTGCGCCGATGGTATTCAACCAAGATTGGTCGGGAGCGTTTGGATCGATTCGTGTTACAAATTCCGGTCTATGGGAATTTAAGAACTCAAATGGCTTTGGCTGACGTAACGCGGACACTGGCTTTGCTGGTGGGGGCAGGTATTTCCATTTTGGAAGCACTAGAGATTGTTACATCATCGACAGGAAATGTAGTGTTTGAAGCAGCTCTAAAAAATGCAGCCGATGGAGTAGAAAAAGGATTGCCGCTGGCGACAATGCTGGCGCGAGAGCAGTTTTTCCCTCCCCTCTTATCCCAGATGGTATCAGTCGGTGAAGAAACGGGTCAGTTGTCGGAAGTATTGGTTAAAGTCGCCCGACATTTTGAGAGTGAATCAGAACATGCGGTCAAAAATTTGACGACGGCGATAGAACCTCTTATTATGGTTGTATTAGGCGGAGGCGTGTTGTTTTTAGTTCTCGCCATCATTATGCCTATCTATAGTTTGACTGAGGCATTTTAGTGTATAGTGAAATTAATAAGGTACAAAAAGGAGCATTTATGCGTAGTCGTTTTAAACAATTAGCTGGTTTTACCATGATTGAGCTGCTGGTGGTGATTGCCGTCATCGGTATTTTGGCGGTAGCTACCTTGTCAGCAATTAATCCAATTGAACAAATCAATAAGGGTCGGGATACGCGAACCCGGAGCGATGCAGCGGAAATATTGGGTGCTATCGAACGATATTATTCTACCCAAGAGACGTATCCATGGAATGATACTGCTGACGCAGCTACAGCAACATATGACTGGACCGCAGTAGCTCAAGTAGGCACTGCAGTTACTTTTAATGGCGCTGCTGCACTAACTGGGTTTGGATGGGTTGGCAATCTCATTAAATCTCAGGAAATTAAATCCCAGTTTGGAACTAGGTTGTACCAAGCGTATAACACACAAACAAATCCGAATTTTGCCGTGGTAAAAGCAGCTGCAGCGGGGAATGAATCCCAACAAGTGTATGTATGTTTTATCCCCGTGTCGCAACAATTTAAAATTGAGGCTTCAAGAAAATGTTGTGCAGATGCTGCCACCACAGGAGTATGTGCTAATGCAGGCGATATAAAAAATACCGCGCCTGCTGCTGCAGATGCAAACGGTTTGGTTGTTTGTCCTGATACTGCGGGAGATGCAGCGGCTGACAACTATTTATGTTTACCATAGTTTGAATTTAAGTAATAACAAATATACCCCGCCCGGCTTAGCCGGACGGGGTTTTTGTTTCCGCTGCAGAAAACCCCGCATGATTTTCCATTTGAGCTC
>CAZQBH010000017.1:0-19346 GCA_964591645.1 uncultured Pseudomonadales bacterium
ACAGATTAGGCAAAATTTGGGTGATTCGAGACCTTTTGAGGCGTAGAACTGTTGATCGTCTTCGGTCCAAATAAACTCATTGTGGCAGTCTTGGCAAACTAGGGTGATATCCATAGGTTAATTTTAACATTGGAAATTTATATTATCTCTAGTACAATACGTTTTGTGTTTGGGCCGCCTCCATATATTGTGGCGAGCCGAGGGCCGGTAGCTCATTTGGTAGAGCGCTTCTATGGCATAGAAGAGGTGAGGGGTTCGAATCCCCTCCGGTCCACACTTCGTCCTTCGATAAACTCAGGACTTTGCGTGGCGCAGCCACATAACAAAACCCCTCTTTCGAGGGGCTTTTTTTGATAACTCTATCTGTGTGTTGTGACGCACCATACGGTGCATCACTGCGTGCGCTATTTGTAATACGAGCGCACTTGGAACAGGAAGTAGAAACTGATGGCGGTGCCAATAATCAAACCACCCAAATTAAAGGTGACGAGAGAAGAAACAGCACTAACCAAAGTGCTATAGAACATTAATCTCCATGCACTTAGGGTTCGTTTGAATAGGCCAGGAATTGCCATAATCATCAATACCATATTGGCGATGAGAAAAATGATTGAGATGGAAAAGCCAGCAAAGGAACTGACTCCACCCATAGCGGCAAAGGGGGCGGCAATGGCACCTAAGCCAAGGACGGCAAAGACAGCGGGAAGACTCAGAACTACACCAACAATAGCGAGATAGGGGGCGGCTTTGACTAAAAATTCCTTAACATTGTCAGGTAATGCGGGAGCCTTTTTGGCAAAAATATCATCCAACATGGTTTCGAATTCGGCCATATTTTTGGGCATGGTCATTTTTGACTTGGTACTTTCAGCCATATGCTTTGTTACTCCTACTATGCTTACCTAATTATTCTTAAGTGTATTCCCTAGATGAAACAAGGACAAGGGGAAGGAGTCAATCTCTCTTCGTATGTTTTGCAGTGCTCAGGTGCCTAAACGCGTCCGCTTCCGCGCTGAAAACATACGAGTCGAGATATGTTAGAAAAATAAAACCCCGCCAGTGCGACGGGGTGGAAATAACTCTCCTGCCGCGGTGACCGGCACCCTCCCTTAATATAAGGGAGGGAACATAGGAAGAACTATTTTACGGATTGACGTCTGTGGTGGGGGTGGTTGGGGACGTGTTGGTAGCATTTTCGGGACCGGAGTCTTGAGGCAAGGTGACGTTGTTGGTCGGAGAGGGGGCTGGAGACGGAGCTTGTAACTCAGTCTTGGCCGGGGCAGTTTGTTTTGAGGCGTCGACTTTAGCAGCTTCAGTTTTGGGTAATTGCTGAGATAATTCTTCTAACTCGCCTTTGGCTTTGGTGTAATCGGCAGAATCGGCTTTGGTAAGCGAGAGCGTTTGCTGCATGTAATCAAAGGCGGTAATCACGTCCTTCTTTTGCAAGTAGGAGTGAGACAGATTGTAATAGGCATTGGCGTAATCTGACTTTAACTCGGTGGCTTGCTGGAAGAGGCGGATAGCCTGATCGTATTTACCTAAAGAATAATACACTCCGCCAAGATCGACTCGGAGACTGGGATTGGTGGGATCAGTTTGGATCGCTTGGGATAAGGCAGCTACCGTCCACTGATCCGCACCTTGAGCTGCGTTGATGAGCGACCGATAGATGAGGGTCAAGTTTTCCCAATTGTTAACGTTTTCCGGTTCCAAACTGGCAGCCACTTTGGCTTCTCGAATGGCTTGTTGAATTAGCTGTGCTACATTTTGTTTGTCTTGATCGGTAAGATTTTTGTTGGCAGCTATTGAGTTGGCTAAAGCCAAATTGGTGGCAGCGTACGCCCGGCGATAACGGGGGACATAGGCATTTTGTAAAATGGCTTGACGCTCAAGATTGTACGTCGCGAGACCGTCATTTTTGGCAGCAGCATCCAAGGCTTGTTTGAAACTAACTTCCGCGGCATATGCTTTACCACCGAAGAATCCTGTTGCCCCAATGGCAGCTAATAACAATATGACTGGAGTATAGATACCGATGAGCTTCAATGTCTGCGGCTGAGTGCTGTTCACTTCTCCTTCGAGATTAATCTCTCGGGTGGGAATAAGCGCTGAGAATTTACACTGCAAACCCCAGAGTAATAGGCACACATAGAAGGCGAAGAACAAAACATAGGTACCAGGCATGAGAGCGAAAATGAGTAATAAACCAAAGGCAATAATTTTAATGGCTTTGGCCTGGGTGCTTCTTAAATCGACTTTGGCTGTCTTGACCATGACAGAAATGAGCCAGATAAATAAACCGAGACCGATAACACCCACTGTGGTAATAATTTGGAGTAATTCACTCGAAGAAGCGGAGAAACGCAGGTTCCAGTAATCACCAACATTCATGCTGATGGGACGGAATTGGTTATAGGCAACAGCAAAGGAATTAGCTCCGACACCCAATAAGGCGGTCTTGGGGTTTTTGAGCGTTTCGATGGCCACGTTGTAACCAGCTCCCAATGGAAGGAAAACTGGGGCGGTCTCTTTTCCGGGAAAGGCAAAGACTAAGGTGACGACGAAGGCTGCACTCATGATAGCCGATAAAATAAAGAGAGAAATTTTTTCGGCGGCGTCGGTTTTGGTAAAGGCTAAGAATAGGGCTAAGACAATAATGGGAGCCAAGAAGGTCATCAGGGCGATCGAGGAACCGGCGGGAGAAAAAGCGAGAGTGTCAGGTAAACTGGTGCCCACAACTTTATTGATCAAATTGGATAACCCAAAACCAAAACTTTGGAAAAGCGCAATAATCCCCAACACAGTGCCGGAGCCGATGAGGGCATAGAGGCTGTGACGGATAAATTTGCGGCTATCGACCAAAGTGTCGGTAAGAATCACGAAGAGGGCTAGGGCTAAAAATAAGCTACCGCGACCCATGAGCGCTTCAGCGGGGGTATTGGGAGTCATTACGAAGCTGGAAATGAAGTAGTAGAGACCGTAGCCCAACAATGGCAACGCGAATGGAGAAAAATGCAGCCTAAGGGAACGATTGGCAACCGTGGCTACAATCCAACACAAAATCAACAGACTGACGGATACAACTAGTAAGGCGAGTTTGTTGAACTCGAAATAATTGGTGGTGATTGGCAGCATAAAGAGGGGGAAGAGGGCAATGGTGCCAAGACTGATGCCGGTAGCAGCTCGGGTGACAAATTTATTAATAGAAGGGTTCATGTGTTTTCCTCCATGAACTAGATAGTATTCAGTTGAATGCCAATCGTGCTTTGGGTATAGAACAACGTCCGCCACAAGCACTGCTCGTGGCAGCACCATTAATCAAACAACCTTACATTTAGTATGCAATGTCTACTGCCTAATGTCTAATGTTGAAATCAATAACTCAGTTCTAATGTGTAGATTGCTGGTCGGGTCCGCAATGACGATATATTAGTTATCTTTTTGATATATTAATTAGTTGATTGATGTAGTCAAATACCACCCCTTTTATCCCCCTCCTACATTAGGAGGGGGTAGGGGAAGGTATTTATTTCACTTTACCAATTCGGTATTGGGGGAGGATGTTGTTAACGGGTTTGTGGGCGGTTTTAAGAAAGTTGGAAATATCCTGACCACAACCTTGATAGATTTTGTCTCCGCCAGGGTGTTGAGGTCCAAAGGTAGTAATGTCATAGACATTGTTGTCGACGATTACCCAACAGCTGGAAGGTGTATTGTGTTGGTTTACTTCTGAGACAAGGTAGTCAGCTGAAGTGGTGGAAGGACTGGGAAGAGAAGAGGGAGAGGATGATGACTGGGCGAGAGGAGAAGTACATCCCGCTAGTGTGATGAAAGGGACTACAACAAGCGCTTGTTTGATAGACAGTTTCATAGATTGATATAGTTATCGTTCACTTGTTGCCAGTTAACTACATGCCAAAATCCTTCAATATATTCGGGACGGCGGTTTTGGTATTTAAGATAATAGGCATGTTCCCATACGTCGAGGGCTAGGATGGGAGCGTGATTTTGGGTGAAAGGATTGTCTTGATTGGGAAGATTAATAACTTTTAGTGTTGAGTGTTGAGTGTTGAGTGTTGAGTCAGCAATGAGCCAAGTCCAACCTGATCCAAAAAGACTGGTGGCTTTGGTGGTGAATTCGGTTTGAAAAGCCTCAAGCGAACCGAAACTGGTTTGTAATGCGTTAAGCAATGATTGGGGGATAGACTGGTCAAAGCTGGGTGACAAAATGGACCAAAAGAAATTATGATTCCAGACGCCACCGGCCATATTAGTTATTAGGGGATAGGCAACAGGGTCTAGTAGAAGGAGTTCTTCAAGTGATTTTGATTGTAAGTCGGGGTGATCGGAGAGCGCGGCATTAAGTTTGTCGGCGTAGGTTTGATGATGCTTTTCAGTATGGATCTCCATAGTGGCTCGATCAACGTAAGGCTCGAGCGCATCGTAGGCAAATTGAGGTTTACGGATTGAATGTATCATGCATCTACTATATTATTGGTAGTAGATATTGTCAAGGTGAATTCACTTTAGTGGGAAAGGATGCCTGCTTCGACACATAATCGAGCAAGCGGATCGGTACAATGATCTCTGAAAATTTGCTCTTCATTCGGAGTGAGTTTGGGAGGATCTCCTTGGAGACAAGGAAGTGAGGGGATGTCAGCCAGGCCGCTGGCGGTTACGGTCTTTAGGGGACATAAACGACATTCATTGTTACATGGCATATTCTTGGTTCCTTAATTGAAATAAGTATTTTCTTGTATTCTATTAAATGATGATTAAGAAAACAATATTTTATCTGGATTTCCTCAAGTGTTATACTACCTGAATATGTCATACGATCATAAAACAGTTGAACAGAGGTGGCGAGTTGAGTGGTTGCGGCAGAATGTGTTTGAACCTGACTTGACTGGAGAAAAGAAAAGTGGTCGGAAAACCCACTATAACTTGATGATGTTTCCGTATCCATCCGCTGAAGGCCTCCATGTAGGTAATATGTATGCGTTCACGGGTGCCGATGTATATGGTCGATTTCAACGAATGTCGGGGAATGATGTATTCGAACCAATTGGCTTGGATGGATTTGGGATTCACTCGGAGAATTACGCGATTAAAATTGGGAAACATCCGGCGGATCAAGCCAAGATAAGTGAGGAACACTTTTTTGATCAGTTGGCCCAGATTGGGGATGGTTTTGCCTGGAATGAACGACTGACAACCTATGATCCTGAATATTATAAATGGACCCAATGGTTGTTTACGGAAATGTTTAAGCGGGGGTTAGCCTATCGTAAAAGTGCCCGGGTCAATTGGTGTCCGTCGTGCAAAACTGTTTTAGCAGATGAGCAGGTGGAGGGGGGCGTTTGCGAGCGATGCGGAACAGAGGTGGAGCAAAAACAATTAGCACAATGGTTTTTCCGAATCACTGAATATGCGGAGCCATTGTTGAATGGGATTAAGGATCTCGATTGGCCGGCAAAGATTAAGATTGCTCAGGAGCATTGGATTGGGAAAAGTGAAGGGGCTAGGGTCCGGTTTAACGTAATAACAAATGACAAAACACAAATAACAAATCAATCTTTCGAGGTATTTACGACTCGGCTGGATACGATATTTGGGGTGACGTTTATGGTGGTGGCACCCGAACATCCGATTTTGGATGCATTACCCATAACAGAAGAAGCTCGAGACTACCGAGCCATGGCTTTGAAAAAATCAGAGCAAGCCCGTAAATTGGCGGAAAAAGACAAGACCGGAGCTGACACTGGATTACGAGCAATTCACCCGCTTACGGGAGCTGAGCTGCCGATTTATGTGGCTGATTTTGTATTAATGGCTTACGGGACTGGAGCGGTAATGGCCGTACCGGCCCATGATGAACGAGATCATGCGTTCGCACATAAATTTTCATTGCCTCAAAAACAGGTAGTGTTGCCAAAACAACTGGTCGAAACGGAATGCTTTACGGGTGATGGCGTGTTGATGAATTCAGGATCGTACGATGGTTTGACATCAAGTGAGGCACGGCAGCAATTGGTAGAGGCTTTGGAGAAAACCAGTCAAGGACAGCGGGATACTCATTATCATCTGCGCGATTGGCTGATTTCTCGTCAACGGTATTGGGGGCCACCCATTCCAATGGTGTTTTGTGAGACATGTGAGAAAAATAAAATTGGATATTTAAATTCAGATAGTAACTCTCTCCCTCAACAAGTTCGGGATCTCCCTTTAGAAAAGGGAGATGCAGCTGATTGGGATTACTATGGCTGGTGGCCAGTGGAAAAGACCGCCTTACCCGTAGTCTTGCCTCGGTTGGATGATTTTGAACCCAAGGGTGAGGCACGCGGTCCTTTGGAGGGTGCGAATGAGGAATGGTTGTATACGACGTGCCCCCATTGCGGTGAACGGGCTCGGCGCGAGACAGATGTATCTGATACTTTTTTGGATTCAAGCTGGTATTTTTTGGCGTATCCTAACTTGCATACTGATGAATGGAAAACAATGCGCGGTTTGCCCTGGAACGATGCGATTTTGAAACGATGGTTGCCAGTGTCGACATATATTGGCGGAGCTGAGCATGCAGTGCTCCATTTGTTGTATGCGCGATTTGTATGGAAGGTACTACAAGATTTGGAATATTTACCCAAGCCTTTAGGAGCTGAGCCGTTCCCGAAATTATTTGGTCACGGTTTGATTATTAAGGACGGGGCCAAAATGAGTAAGAGTCGTGGGAATGTGGTTAATCCCGATGAGTATATTAATCAATACGGAGCAGACACGTTACGTACCTATCTCATGTTTTTGGGTCCGTACGATCAGGGAGGCGATTTTCGGGATTCGGGTATGGCTGGCATGCGGCGATTTTTGGATCGAGTTTGGCGTCAGTTTGAGACGCAGGTGGGCGGAGAGAGCTCGCCGGAGTTAAAAAATTCATTGAATGAAATGATTCAAAAAATGGGTCAAGACTTGAGTAATTTTCATTTTAATACCGCTATCTCTGCCTGGATGACTTTTTTGAATATCTGGCAGGACGAAGGCATGTTGGCGACGGAGGATGCTAAAACGGTGGTCAAATGTTTCGCTCCGATTGCTCCCTACATGGCGGAAGAGTTATGGTCCCACTTCGTCGAGTCAGACTCGACTACGCGGGATGAATATCGTTCGGTGCATTGGCAGGCATATCCAACAGTGGATAAAACACAATTAGCGATCAAGCCGGTACTGATTGTGGTTCAGGTGAACGGGAAGTTGCGCCATACGTTGTCTGTGGAAGTAGACGAGTACCAATCGTGGCCAAACCCGGAAACAGAGTTGCGATCACGATTGGAAGTCGACCCGCATGTTTCTAAATGGTTGGAAGGAAAAACAGTAGTCAAAGTAGTGTTTATCCCGCCTTCGTCCAGTTCAGCCGGACTCGGGCGGGCGAGACAGGGAATGCTTAATTGGGTGGTGCGTTAAGTCGCTTTATTTTCTGAGGTAAAACGCGTGTATGCCGAAATTTCGGCTTTTTTCAAAATTGGTGATGAGGTGGAGGTTTGGGTTGGGGTGGTTTTGAGCGAGGGAACGAGCTGAATAGACATTTTTATTATTGGTTAGTTTTCTTTGTGTTTTGATGAGTTATGCTGATTAATAGTGTGAAATATATAACAATGAGGTTTTATTTCTATAAATCAATTAATATATATAGATTATCAAATAACTTTATTGAGTGATAAGTCAATTATTGGGTGGATAAAGTTATTCGGTCTAAACAAATAGAGGATGAAATATAGGATATAAACCAACACATCGTTTGTTCGGTTATTACCGTGTGATTACTGATTGTTGTAGGATAAAGTATGGAGAAACAGTTGGTCCTCGAGACATTGCGGCACCATTGGTGGCAGATAGGGCTGATGGTACTGGGTGCGGGTTTGTTGGTAACGGGGATGGTTATGCTCGCTCAACAGACCAGAGGAGATCAGTTGGAAATTGTTCAATCCCCAGCTCCTTCGAGTAGTGTACAACTCCAAGTGATTATAGATGTTGCCGGGGCAGTAGAACGCCCAGGGGTATACCGTTTACCTACGGGTTCTCGGATTGGTGAGGCAATTATTGCGGCTGGTGGTTTGGCAGCTCGAGCAAATCGGGCGTTTGTAGCCCAATCTCTGAATCAAGCAGAGGTGGTTCGGGATGGGATGAAAATATTTATACCGGAAGAAGGTCCGAGTCCATCTGGAGGAACTGAATTAAACGGTATAAGCGACTCTTTAAACAGATTAATTTCGGTCAACACCGCAAGTGAAGCTGATCTAGATAGCTTGTGGGGGATTGGGGCAGCCCGAGCCAAGACAATCGTGGAAAACCGACCATATGGAACTCTACAGGAACTGACAACTAAAGCGAAGATCCCTCAAGAGGTTTTGGATAGGAACCAGGGGAAGTTGGGTCTATAAATGAAACAGCTGGGCTTACTTCTCCTCTTGTCGGTAGGATTGGCTGGATGGCGGATATGGGGATGGTGGGCGTTTGCTACTGCCACAAAGACAGGTGCCGTGGTGCATTGGACAGTGATATTGACAGAGCCAGTATCAGCCGGAGAGTACAGTTGTCTGTTTTCATATCGAGGAATGCTCATTGAAGTGAAACAATCATTATGTAATTTGGCTAATCTTCGGGTGGCGACCGGTGGGGATACGGTAATAGTAACAGGGTCATGGCACTGGTGGGATGAGTCACATACCAAGGGAGCGATTATGGCTTCTCAGGTTCAACTCATTTCTCAAAAACGGTGGCGCGGGATAGCTATTTGGCGAGAACGATTGATCCGGGTATTTCAAGCGAGCATGCCTGAACCTGAGGCAGGATTAGTGGCTGGAATTGTAGTAGGGGCAGATGGTCATTTTTCAGAGGCATTTACAGCTATTTTGCAGCGAACAGGAACGATGCACATGGTAGCTGCTTCAGGATATAACGTGGCAATCGTTATCGGGTTTTTGATGCCTTTATTGGTTTGGGCATGGGGGCGGCGACTTGGATCAGTGGCAACAGGAGGATTGGTTTGGGGATATGTGTTGTTGGCAGGTTCTAGCCCTTCGGTGGTTCGGGCAGGGTTAATGGGGATTG
Organism: uncultured Pseudomonadales bacterium; assembly: GCA_964591645.1. Classification (GTDB taxonomy): domain Bacteria; phylum Patescibacteriota; class Microgenomatia; order UBA1400; family RBG-16-45-19; genus CAZKMY01. The sequence goes on from CAZQBH010000017.1 coordinate 9,103, forward strand.
GTTTATTGTTGGCACAAGCGGTGGGTAGGTTATATTGGGCTGGCTGGATCTTGTTGCTGGTGGTAACGGGGATGATTACTGTCTCACCCTGGTTCGTTATGGATATTTCTTTCCAGTTATCTGTATGGGCAACTGTGGGTGTATTACTAGGAATTAAACCCAAACAAATACCAGCAAACAAAAATATCACTATCTGGAAAAAGGTGTATTATTCATTGACAGAATCATTGATGACCACCATGGCAGCGGTAATAATGACCGCTCCGATTTCATTGTGGCATTTTAATCAGGTATCTTGGTGGGGAATTGTGGTAAATCCTTTAGTGTTGTGGCTGGTACCGCCGCTGACATATCTGGGCTTGGTGATGGCGATTATGGGTATTATATGGTTGCCCTTAGCTCAAGGTTTGGCTTGGATGGTGGAACCGTTGGCAATGGTAATGATCTGGTTATTGAAAGTAGCTAGTCTGGTGCCTTTTGATGTCCTGACTGTCCGGATTAATATATGGATGATGGTAGGCTGGTGGCTATTTTGGGTGGGGATCATGTCATGGAAAAGAAGTAAGGTAGACCTATGAAACAGATTTGGTGGTGGGGAATTGGATTGATTTTGATCATGATAGGAGTGATTGTATGGCAGATGAATTATATGTCTGCCAGAATTGTTTTATGCGATGTGGGCCAGGGTGATTCACTATTATTAACCCATCGTTATTCGCAACTCATGATTGATACTGGTTCCGATAATGGCGGAGCTCTCGCTTGTTTGGGGGAGCAGATGCCGTTTTGGGATAGATATATTGAAGTAATTATGATTACTCATACTGACGAAGATCATTTTGGGGCTTTGAAGACGATTTTGTCGCATTTTAAGGTAGGGCAAGTGATCACCACGCAGCAGTCATTGAGCGAAGTGGAGCGGGTAGTGGGCAATCAATCGTCAGTTTTAACGGTTTCCTCAGGAGATGTGTGGCGATGGGGGAATGTAACTGGTCACGTGTTATGGCCAGAACGCACTACGGTTAATAAGGAAATTAATAATCTTAGCCTGGTACAACGGGTGGAACTACCTCCGCATTTATCTTTATGGCTATCAGGTGATGCGGGGGAATCGGTAGAACTAGCTTTACTAGAAAAAGGGTTAGTTCAGCCAACCACTATTCTTAAGGTGGCTCATCATGGGTCAGCTTCATCCACTTCAACCCCTTTTTTGGCGATTCTACAGCCTCACCAGGCATGGATTTCAGTAGGTAACGGCAATCGTTTTGGTCATCCTGATGCATCGGTGTTGCAGCGATTTGGGGCACAAAGCGTTGTTGTGCGCCGCACAGATCTGGAGCGGACAATATCCTTACTTCTCCATTGAAATAAAGAATGGCTAGCAGTCAATTTTACGATTGCTAAATTTCTTTGAGCCGCTTTGAGGGGGGGGTTGAGACGTGCACATGATGTTTTCTTTGATTTGATAATTTATTTGTCGCACATTTTTATTAGACTTATACGTCAGTTTTTCGTGTAGACGTCTTTATTGTGCGTCTTTTGGACATACGAATAAAATTCAGTTAACGTACGGATGTAATATTTTTACACAACTGTGGATTATTAAAAAAGTAACTATTTGTCTGTTTGTGCGACATGGTAATTCGTTTTTTATCGTAGGAGTAGAGAATTAACGAAAAAGCCATACTCTCTACGGGTATATATTTTCCAAAATTGTTAGTTTTGGGTATTGAGAAAATAAGTGTGTCTGCTAATGGTTCGGGTTCTGTTTGTATGTTGCACAACTGAAATTACTAATAGATGGAGTTTTAACACCTCATTGATAGTTAAAAGGGAAAAATTCCGAATGAGCTCATTTGGCGAGGTCGATGTGGATGGTAACGTCACCAGCCTTGCGAATTTATGATGTGTGGGGAGGGCAAACAAGACGGCTGAGTATATAGAGAAGGGCGTGTTGATATCTCCACGGTATTTAATACCAGATAAGATCAAAAATAAATTATCACAATTACTATTTGACTGACAGGTGGGTTACACAATACAAAATAACTTATTTATCCGCGTATTTATAATCTACTGCATACACATACATAGTTATTTTGGGGGTACTATTACTGATATCTCTTCGTACTTGAGGAGTAAATACTGTTATTGCAGCTAATGCAGAGGAATATAGACATTACTACTATATATTATTTGAATAAATTTCTAATCAGAAAACGTATTTATTGGGTATATTCATTTTGGTGTTTGGGATATATTCGCTTATTAACATACTTATGTCTTGTTTGCTATGTATTATCAGCAAACTATCTTATTTGCTGATTTTACTGTATTTAGATTATCATTCTTTTGCATTGAGTGCTTATTTTGGCCAACATTTTGTATTGTTTTTAAGACACTTTTTTTGTAAATCTCTTTAAGTTGAACGCATGTTTATGGGAGGTGTTGATGCTACATTTGCTTGATACAGGCGTTATAACACAGATATTTGGCATTTATCACTCGACAAAGTCTCTGTTTGAACAAAATCAGGTAATTGAACACAAATAGTATATTTTATTTCCAGATCTAAATACATCTATTTACCCTGATCGTAGGAGTCAAATTGGTAGTACGCGTGGTGAATTAATTACGAAAGAATTACCGTTTTGGATTTAGCATGAGACAAGAAGGGGAGCACGCTGCAAATAGTCAGTAGCATTTGGCCCGTTTGTAGGGTTAACGGGTAATGATCTACGGCCCCGATGAGGAGTAAAGCGAGCAGCGGAACTAGATAAGAAACCTCTGTATGGTCCCATTTCAGCTGTTTAAACAGCCTATTGATACACCATACTCCAAACAACAAGCCTGCCAACCCCGTTTCAGCCAAAACAAGTAAGGAAAGGTTGTGGGCAGGCTGAAGAAATAGCGTTTTTTGACCACTGAACGTAGTTCGCGGCAGATAGTATATGAACTGATTGGGGCCGCTTCCAGAGAGTGAGTTATGAAGTAATTGCGTGATTGCTGAATGGTTAAGCTCATAACGTGTGGTAATTGAAGCGTTGTCAGCCAACTGGGGATACTGTCGGAGTATATAGATTAATAGCGGTCCAAGGATTAGACTGCTACCTATACACATCAAGACTATCAATCTCATATTAAGAATGCTAACCTTATTTTTCAAAAACAAGAGACTAATTCCGACTAGAAATGCACCGATTGCCCCCAGGGATTGGGTTAGCAAAATAACGATACATATAAGTCCTATAAGAGCTACTAAAGCGGCCTTGCGACGAGTCGATTTGAGGTTGGAATGTATACAAATGAGTTGAACAAGCAAACCGATACATAGAAAACCTGCGAGAACATTGGGGTGGGGAGTGGTCCCGTACGGGGATACCTCAAGTACACCAAAATAATTGTTTTTGACGATTGCTGCTCTCTCGAGGGAGGGTTCACCCATAAAAATGTATCCAATAAATGAAGATTGACTGATAAATTGGTATAAACCAATCGAACATTGGAGGACCAGCGAAACAGAGAGCGGGAAACGAATGAGTGATAAAAACTGAAAACGAGTATAGCGGTGATAGAGATACCAACCAAATAAAAGAAATTCAATTATTTTGAAAACATACCAAAATCCAGCAATTGGTACGGGAGACGTCGCTGATTTTAAGATAAGAAAGATCAGAAAATAGGTCCATGGTGAACGAATAATGAATCTTATAAATGTTGATATATGAAATAGATTACTATTAATGAATACATAAATTAATAATACCCCGAGAAGTGTTAGGTCAGAGAGGTACAATTTTGGTAGAAAATAATCAACCAAACGGCCATTTAGGTAAGCACCCGATGTATACACGTGGTATGCCAAATTGGTAGGAATTAAGAAAATCGTTAGCTGTAATAGTAATTGTTCAGCTTTTTTGGCGGTTATCATTTTGATCATTGTACTCGTTTACATTATTTGAGTATTGTTTTAGTCCTCCCTTTTTACGGTACACTATAGTTACTAATGTCGGAACGCAGGCAGCATCACACCGGCAGAATTTGGGTTACACTCGCGATTTGGATGTTATGCGCACTTATTTGTTGGTATCTTCCCGATTTAATTTTACGTTTGGTGCCTCAGTGGGAAATTACGTCAACACAACCATGGTTGTTACGACCAGGGGATTTAACCTGGAAGCGAGTATTTATCAACATTCTCACCAAACCTGGATTTAGAGTAATTGTAGTAGCTTTGATGGCATTGTTTGGCATGTCACTCAGAGCTATTGGATTACGATTTCAGGGGAAACAGTTATCGTTTGGTCCACTGCGTCAAAGTGCGGAATGGGTTTTGGATGGAGCCAGGCCATCATCGTTATCAGAATATGGTAGGTGGGTTGGGGTAATTGGGTAGCAATTTACAGGCGAATCATTATTTTGCTACGCTAGTCTCTATTGGGGGATACACCTACTATAAAGAAGGGAAAATATTCATGAGACATCTTGCCCCGGTTATTGGAGTAAATAGGGAAAAATGTGTGAATTGCCATGCATGTATCGGGGCATGTCCGGTAAAAATTGCAATGATGGTAGTGGGGATTATGTGACTATTAATCCCGATATGTGTATTGGCTGCGGTGAGTGTTTGAATGCGTGTACTCACGGAGCTCGCTATATTATTGATGACTTTGATGTATTTATGGCTGATATAAAGAGTGGGGTGAAGATGGTGGCAGTGGTAGCTCCGGCAGTAGCGTCTAATTTTCCCCACCAGTACTTACATTTAAATGGATGGTTGAAGTCAATAGGAGTGAAAGCGAATTTTGATGTGAGTTTTGGAGCAGAGTTGACAATTAAGTCGTATCTGGAACATATAAAAAAGAATAATCCCAAGGCGGTGATTTCTCAGCCATGTCCGGCGATCGTTACCTACATTGAAATGTACAAACCTGAGCTATTGCCCTATTTGGCTCCGGCTGATAGTCCGATGCTCCATACCGCCAAGATGGTGAAAGCGTTTTATCCGGAATATAAAGACTGTAAGATTGTGATTATTTCTCCTTGTGCAGCCAAGAAACGAGAGTTTGAAGAGACAGGGGTGGGGGATTACAACGTCACTTACGTCAGTTTGGAGAAATACTTTAAGGAACAAGGGGTGGATTTGGCGAAGTTTCCGGCAGTGGATTATGATAATCCGCCTGCAGAACGGGCAGTACTTTTTTCGACACCGGGTGGATTGTTGGAAACGGCAGAGCGAGCGGCTCCAGGCATTCGCAGTAAAACTAGAAAAATTGCAGGCCCAACCATAATTTACAAGAATTTGGATCAGTTAAAGTAACAGATAGATAAAGGGAATGCGCCTTTATTAATTGACTGCCTAAATTGCGAAATGGGTTGCAATGGGGGGACAGGGACGTTGTCCCGCCATAAATCACCTGATGAGGTAGAGTCATTGATTGAAGAACGCAATAAAGAAATGCAAGCGCGGTACCAAAAGATGGAAACGAGTCGGTCAGTGGTAGATAAATTGAAACGTAAAAAGGCAAAACTTTCGGATACAATTGATGCTTATTGGAAACCAGGGCTTTATGACCGGAAATATGAAAATTTGAGCGATAATGCCAAATTGAAAACTCCGGTGGGCTGAGTTACAGGAAATGTTTAAACGGTTAAAAAAGACATCTAAAGAGGATTTTTTGAACTGTGACTCGTGTGGTTACAAAAACTGTGGCAAGATGGCAATTGCAATGTTGAACGGTCTCAATAAACCGGAAAACTGTAAGGTTTATCGTGAGAAAGTCTTAGCAGAGGAAAAGGAGCTCATTGCTTTACGAGAGGAAGAGCTAAAAATGGAACAAGCCAAGAGTATGCAAGCAGACGAGTTGAAAGCAATGTCTCAGCAAATCGTGGCTGAAATTAATAATATTAAGCAATATAACGCCGATGCGGATGAGGCAACAATGAAGCTATCGGGCGTGATGATCGATCAGCAGAAAAGTTTTGTAAATTTGGTGGAAGAAACGAAAAAGTCATCTGACATTACTAATGATTTTAAAGGTATTGTCGACGCCATCATGATGATTGCTAAGCAGACTAACTTATTAGCCTTGAATGCTGCCATTGAGGCAGCCCGGGCCGGTGAGGCTGGTCGAGGATTTGCGGTAGTGGCTGAGGAAGTGCGCAAATTGGCGGACGATTCCCAGAAAGAGGTAGAAAAGATTGGACCGTATTCTGAACAAATTCGTCAAGCGTTCCAAAAAATTGTCGATCAGATTACTGTAGCTTCTCAAGAATATACCAAGACGGTGGAATTAACCAATAACGTTAAAAATAGTTCCAAAAAAGTGGTTGAAACAACCGAACAATTAAGCCTAAACGCACAAGCTTTGATTCGCTAGAGGGGATAGTACACGTATGACGACATTATCAGATCAATTACAGCAAGGAATGCAATTGCTGGAAGTGTGGAAGCAGCAGTTTACCCAGGCGGTGGCAAATGGAGGGAACGGAGCTGGGATACGGGCGTGCCCCTTGAAGGAATGGATTGAAACGGGTTTGGAGGCATCGTACCGAGAGGATCCACGATATGTGCACCTTCAGGAATTAGACCAGCGCGTACAGCACGAAGCAATGAAGATACTCACTCTGGCAAAAGAGGACAAGATTGACGAAGCCATGACAGGCCTCAATTTTAGTGGGGATTTTTACAAGGTGTTATCTCAATTGACCAATGAATTACGGTATTGGCGTGACTCAGTAGTGAATTGACGAGTGTTTAGTTGGCAAGATATTTTTGAACTGATTGGAGAAAGTGGTTGTCTGGGCCAACGGCATCGGTGACTTCAAGTTTGCTGAATATATCCATCACCCCCATAGCATTGAGCGACTGGCGGACATTTTGGGGGACGTTGGCTGAAATAACAATAATGGGAAGCGAGGATAGTTCCGGTTTTTGTTTAAGGTGGTTAATTAGTTCAACACCCCCGATAAATGGCATATTGATATCTAGGGTGATTAAATCTATGTGTTCGTGGAGAATAATTTGCATGGCCTGTTCACCATCAGCGGCTTCTTTGATGGTAATATCGGGCATCAAGTGGCTCAACCGTGCTTTGAGAAAAGTACGAATGAACGGTTCGTCGTCAACAACCAAGAGGATTTTACCCATATGGATCATTGTAGGGTAATTTTTCTTGGCAACGCAAGCGGAGTTTGTCGGTAATTGTTCAGATTGAAATGGTGATAATTAATCATGTAGAATGTGATGACGGATATTAATCTAGTAATAGAGGGTAGTATGGAAAACAAACTGTTTTCTCTTGAGGGGAAAGTAGCCCTGGTGACAGGAGCTTCGTCTGGGTTGGGAGTCCAATTTGCTCGGGCTTTGGGAGCGGCGGGGGCCAAGGTGGCCTTACTAGCTCGTCGGAAGGAAAGGTTGGATGAAGTAGTAGTTCAACTGAATGAAAACGGTATTGATGCCTTTGCGGTAATGGCCGATGTGACTGATGAAAACCAAGTTCGAGATGCGGTAGCGGCGGTGGTTGGTCATTATGGTCGAATTGATATTTTGGCCAATAATGCCGGTGTGTCGGCAGTTAGCCCGGCAGAGAATATGTCTCAGGCTGATTGGAGCAAGGTGATCGATACCAATTTGACGGCGGTTTTTACTGTAGCCCGGGAAGTAGGCAAGCAAATGATTGCCCAAGGGTACGGCAAGATCATTAATACCAGCTCTATGTTCGGGGTGGTGGCAAACACTGCTTTTCCGGTAGTTAATTACCATGCGGCCAAAGCGGGGGTGGTGGGTTTAACCAAAGCATTAGCGGCTGAGTGGGCGAAATACAATATTACCGTGAATGCGATTGGTCCCGGTTTCTTTGAGTCGGAAATGACGTCTGCTTCGATTAATACTCCTGAATTTGGTCAGTATGTCCAAATAAGTTGTCCGATGAAACGAGTCGGAAAGACAGGGGAGTTAGACGGGGCGATGGTGTTCTTGGCTTCTGACGCCTCTAGTTATGTCACCGGTCAAATTATTTGTGTGGATGGTGGCTGGACAGCGGTGTAAGCAAGTAGAAATTTATACAACAAGCCTCCGCGGTTTTTCAGATTCTATCTTGGAAACTAAAGGAGGCTTTTTTTGGACGGTATGATTATCGGCGGTTTCTCATCCAGACTGAAATAATAACCCCTTCACCGGTTTGGTTTCGGTCGTAATGGACTCCAATTTCACGCCCCGGCAATTTTCTAATGGCGTTGTAGCCACCAAATGAGGGTCTTTCGGTATTCCCATTGTTGAACGCCTCCATCACAGACGCTTCAGACAAACAGAGCTGCCTCATTTTATTGAGAGCATTATTGGTGAAAATTACTTTTAGGTTTCCCATATACTTTGGCAGGCCACGTTCATGTCAACTGAACGTGGCAGGGGTGGAAGGAGTCGGACCCTCATCTAAGCTTTTGGAGAGCTCTATTCTACCGTTGAACTACACCCCTAGGACTTTTTCAGCAAAAGTATTATATATTTCGTTTAATAGCCTGGCAATGCGAGCGTCATAGTATTTTATCTTGCAACAACCTTTGTAATTAAGATGTTGGCGCTTTTTTGTGTGAGATTTTATATACGTCTTAGTAAATTGTGCTTTCGGAATACCTGTAATGGTAGACCAGTATAAAATCATTTCTGATTCATTATGATATTCATGAAGATGAAGTAAAATTCGAAATTTTGATTCATTTAACGGAAAACCTTCCCTAAATAATTTCAGAAAAACTTTGATCATGGTGGGATCTGAATTCATGAATGATACATTTACAAGTAACTTTGATCCTTCAGCCCAAAAAAGAAGGGAGGTGAGCAGTTGCGCTTGAGATGTTGTTAAGTGAACTTGAGAAAGAATTGTACTTGCTTCTGACTTATTTATTTGTTGATTTATTTCAGCTTTATTGCGGAACCATTCTTTAGTTTTTTCAATTCCGTACTGTCGCCTTTGTTGAATTCTAGATTGAGCTTTTTGATCAAGAGTAATACTGCTTGTCCAGGTGTAGATTGTGCCTCTAGGAATATGAAGTGTGTCGACAATTTCACCAAATGAATGTCCGGTTTTTCTAAGATCAATTGCTTTATTTTTTATTTTTTGGGAGTATGACATGGGTTTATATAACCATAATACTCCGTTCGAAAAAGATGGGGTATATGTTTACGACTTAACTATATATTTGAATTGTCGGGGGGAGTGTGGGTATTAAGACCAAAAAGGGAATAGATAGCACTAAAACCAGCTAAACCGGTAATCAAAAGAGCCCCACCAAGAACAAACAGAATAATTTGGGCAAATGTACTTGTTGCTTCAATCAGACCCAGATAACCGAATACGATTCCTAAGAGGAGACGAACAATTCGATCAGAAGTATTTTCGTTTATCTTCATGGGCATATACTACTTATTTAGTATGAGTATAAATCGTTCGCAATGGGACGCAAGAGGGAAAATTTACTGCCATTGAAAACTATCGGCAATCTGGCGGAGAACCTCGAGTCGAACTTTGGTTGGTTCCTCGATAGCCAGAATGAGACCGTAGTTTTTGGAGCCGGGATGAGGGAAGACATAGGCAACGTCATCATATTTGGTGCCGGACATATCTTTGGTGCGCTTAACCAAAAAACCAGCGGCACCTTGAGGATTGGTAAACGGACGAACGGCGGTATTCTGACACTCCCAGAAGCCACCAGGGCCATCAGCAGTACACATAAGATCGGTAGTGAGGAGAGACTGCGACGTAATGGGGCCAGGGAAAGGAAAGTAGTCGGTACGCAACGCTAACTTTTCGGGGGTAGTATTGACAGGATAATTAAATTGGTAATTGGGGCTCGTGTGCGTGAAGGTAGTGGTTTGATAGGTGGGAGTAGCTGAAGGAAGCGGAGGGGGAGGAGAGGGGGCTACGCCGTCAACTGGCGTAGACAGGCGGGCAGGGGCAAAAAAAGAGGTGAGCGAAAGAAAGAAAGCAGATATAGCTTTGAAAATGGTATCCATGGAATAAGTATACTTTACTTTACGGTACTAGTAGAAATAACCTGTCCAAAATGATTGAGTTTGTTAATATCATCGGGATTGAAAAGGAAGGGAAGAAGACGGGTACGCATGTAGGAAGTGACTCCCTCTTTAGCAAATTTGGTTTGGGCAAGAGAGATTACATTATCAAGGTGGTTGGCGGCAGCGAAATTGACGTCGACTTTGGCGCCAAGTGAGTGTAGATAGACAC
>CAZQBH010000018.1:0-19007 GCA_964591645.1 uncultured Pseudomonadales bacterium
TACTTATACCCTCGTTGACTCAGTCACTGTGACAGCCAAAGTAGATCCTACATTCAGCTTCACGGTTACCGGTGTCAATGCAAATACTACCAGTAATGGTATTGTCTCCTCTGAAGCTTCAGATGCAACACATCTGCCATTTGGTAACTTACAAGCAGGTGCAGTTAAATACACCATGCACAAACTGAAAGTTGCCACCAACACTCAAGGCGGTTACACCGTAACAGCCAAAATGTTGGTCCAAATGAAAGGTGTTTACAATGTGAACAACATTGATCCTTTTGCAGCTCCTTGGACCGCTCCCACTACGTGGACAGCGCCCACAGGCACCATTGCCAATGACAACACCGGCTGGTTTGGAGGCAACACTTCAGATGCAGACGTGTCGAACTGGACCTCCAGTACTGCTCAAAAATTTGGCGGTATTGGTACAGATGCAGTTCCAGTTATGACCAAAGCCAGTCCAGATAACGGCACCGAAGCCGATGCTGTTTATGTGGCCTATGGTATTTCAGCAAATATGTATCAACCTTCAGATGCCTACGAAGGCACCTTGGTCTACAATGCTGTGCCGACGTACTAATGCTTGAAAAATCCTAATTTATTAGGTTTTTTCTCCCCTTTTTACGTCCGGGATGTAAACCAAAACGACTCCCTTAAACAAGGAGTCTTTTTGGATCTTCTCGTTTACGGTATGATGGAATTTATCATGGTCATCGTCATATTTTTATTATTCTGCTTTTTACTGGGTTGCCCCAGCCAAACGCAAGCCACCGTTGCTTTTGAACAGCAAATCAATATTACCGATCAAGCGTTTGCTACCACCACGGCAACTTTAAGTGCTGAACCGGCTGATAACCGGTTAGGTATTATTCATTGGGATGGTACCCGCTACTCCGATGACACCGTTTACTTTGAAGCCATTGTCAAATGCGTCGGCTGCAGTGGAGGCAATACTCAGGTCAAAGCCGGGCTATACAAGACTGACGGCACCCTGGTCACCAACTCGACTGTCACCACCATAAATAGTACTGATACGCTTGTCCGCTCTGGCACAATTACCACCAACCTCACCGACAACACCGATTACTCCGTTCGTCTATCGCTTGATGCTACCTCGGGTTCGGCATCAATTAAGGCTGCCCGTTTGATCATTGCCCAGTCGGCCACTGCAATTACTCAAACAGAAACCCAGATTGAAGTAGGCAACAATACCAGCTCTACTAATACCGTATATGAGCTTATTTCAGGTCCCAAGATCTATCATCATGACACGACCGTATTTGCTCCGTCCCCATCTATTAATTTCGAAGCCACCTTAAAATCGTCAACCAGTGAAGGAATTGCGTATGCCGCGTTGTCATCCGTCAGTGATTGTTCCTCCACCGTCACCGGCAGTGAAGTTACCGTTACCGGAACTACCTGGGGCAGAAGCCCCACCAGCAGCACAATATCCCTGAATAACAACACTGATTATTTTGTATGCATCAAATCATCAGCAGGCCAAACGACTTCCTTGGCAAACGCCAAAATTGTTTTTACTCAAAGCAACACGATGGGTATTAGCAAAGTCGAATTACATCACCAGCTTATCAATACCCCCGTCACCGCCTCCAGCGATACCTACCTAAGCCAACTGTTTCCCATCACCTACGATCCTAATCGATTTACGGGAGCGCGTTTTAACTACTATTTTGAAAGTATTTTGCAGGCTACAGCTGGCACAGCTTACAGCCAGCTATACAATGTATCCGATTCTGCCTCGATTACAGATTCAGAAAATTCGGTTACCTCCACCAACTACAATCGGATTCGGTCCAAAGAAATTACTGCTTCACTGCCCAGTTCCGCCAAAAATCTGGATACTCAAATTAAAAATAGTGGTAACGGCACCACCGTCACTACTGCAAGTCATCTGATTGTCCCCTTATCCCTGTATCCCGAATTATCATTTACGGTAGCCGCTGTTCCCAGCAACACGGTTACCAACGGCATCACTACTACTAATGTCAGCCAAGTTACTACCATTGATTTTGGCTACCTTCTTCCTGGAGTTCCAAAATATATAGCTCACAAACTTTCTGCCAAGACAACTGCAGGGTCTGGCTATTCCGTTACTACCAAACTTTTTAATACACTCCAGGGAAATTATCCCGCCAATATTATTGAGGCCTTTCCCGCCAGTTGGACTAGTCCGGAAACTTGGTATAGCCCCACCGGAACCAGTCCTAATGTTAATTCTGGTTGGATTGGAGCCAACACATCCGACACTCGTGTCCCCAACTGGAGTAGTGCTTCTGGAAAATTTGGCGGTATCGGCACCACTGCAGTTAAGGTCATGCAGGCAACCGATATCGACTCCGGTACGGATGCATATGTTACGTATGCGATCGAAGTCAACGGCAAACAACCCACCGACACCTATTACGGAACAATCGTCTACAATATCGTCCCCACCTATTAAAAATCACTTTACAATTTGTGCTCGTTTTTCCAAATCATAACGTACCACTGATCGGGAAGTACCTTGTTCCAAACGAATTTCTACAATCCCCGCCATCAAAGACACATCTACCTCCACCGAGAAAAAACCTCCTGCTTGTGGTTGGATGACTAATGGTCCATCCCATATCGGCCGAGCCTCAGCTGACGCGCTGGCTGATGCAGACGTGATAGCCTTCCTCGATTTTGTCTGAGAACTGGCAGTCCATATCCACAACAATGTTTGATCGTTCGGTGACATGCCAACTACTTTTAATTTTCCTGATTCGGTGGCATACACCATCCCCGTCACATTAAATTCTTTTCCTACCGATGGGGAAGCCGAGGATTGCGAAGGATTCAAACGCTTAACAATTTCTTCGACTTTTTTTTCATCTACCGAGGATGATTGGTTAGTACCAAAAGATAATTCCCCGGTAAACATTCTGCTCATCACAATACCCAGGGGCAACAAAATTACCAGCAATAGTAATAAGATTCTGTCAAACATACGTTAAAATGCGCTACAGTAATAATATGATGATAAAACCAAAGGTAGAGTACCACAAGGCATTGGTCTTTACTATTCTCTGTGCGGGGATATCCTCAATTATTTTTCAAACTTCCTCCTCGGGACGCATAAAAGGTGACACTTCTAATTTTACCGCCTCCGAAATTATTTCTATTTCTAATGCCGCGCGCCAAGAACAAGGTATCTCTCCCCTCAAACCACAGCCCCAGCTAATGGAAGCCGCTGCTGCCAAAGCCAAAGCCATGATCGCTGCCAATTCCTGGTCGCACAACACCCCCACTCAAACCCCATGGCAATTTATTGATACTACTGGCTACATCTATATCATTGCCGGGGAAAACTTGGCCAAAGACTTTGAAAACGCCCAAGATGTAGTGGCGGCCTGGCTTAATTCACCATCCCATCGGGAAAATTTGTTAAATCCTGAATATAGCGACACCGGTGTCGCCGTCATCGAAGGTTCATTTCAACAAAAGACCAACAGCACCTTAGTCGTTCAATATCTGGCCAAAGCCGTTGCTACCCCCTCGGCGATCAACACTCAACCGTATTCCCAACCCGATATGCTTGAAAAATCTACCCCGAGCCCATTTATATATATGGGTATAGGATTTGTTTTGGCTGGTATTTTTTTCTTTTTCCTATTTGTTTCCACCAAAAATTTAAAGAAAAAAACAAGCTCGAGATATATACCGAAATCCAACCATTTGCGTCGTTAGTTGCTCCCGTTGACCCTTGAATGGATTTCCTCTACTATGGACATACGGGACCGCTGTTACTAGGTAGGTTTCGTCTGTTTGAATTGAGAAGAACAGATATTAAGTACAGATAAAAAGAGGAAACATGCCAAATACTGCCCCCCATGTAGTCTGGTTCAAAGACATTGGGAAAGCCGATATTCCCTTAGTTGGTGGAAAGGGAGCTAACTTGGGAGAAATGACCCAAGCTGATATTCCTGTCCCTAATGGCTTCTGCGTTACCGCCCCAGCTTATTACTATTTCCTCGATGAAAACAATCTCCGTGATAAAATTAAAGAAGCGCTCAAAGATCTCGATGTCAATGACAACGACGATTTATTTGCAGCTAGCAAGCGAGTCAAAGAGATTATTGTCCGCGCTCACATGCCCGATGATTTAGCTGAAACAATTCGTAGCGCCTACCAGAAATTTCCGCGTAAAAACCAAGAAGTGGCCGTTCGGTCCTCTGCTACCGCTGAAGACTTACCCGATGCCTCTTTCGCTGGTCAACAAGCCACCTATCTCAACATATCCGGCGAAGACGATGTTGTCCGTTCTGTGCAAAAATGCTGGGCCTCGCTCTTTGAAGCTCGGGCAATTTTCTATCGAGTCCAAAAAGGCTTTGACCATTTCAAAGTCGGTATCGCCGTGCCTGTCCAAATGATGGTGCAATCCGAAGTGTCTGGCGTAATGTTTACCATTAACCCCATAAACAACGACCCTTTCACTATTGTGGTGGAATCAGTTTGGGGTTTGGGAGAAATGATCGTCCAAGGTTCAGCAACACCCGATCATTTTGAAATCGACCGCGAAAAATGGTTAATTTTAAAGAAAGAAATTTCCACTCAAAAAATCATGTTGAGTAAGGAAAAGGGGATTACCAAACAAATGAAGGTCCCTGAATCCAAAGTCGACAAACAAAAAGTGGAAGATGAAGTCATTCTCAAAGTCGCCAAATTGGGTCAAAAACTGCAAGATCATTACAATAAGCCCCAAGACGTAGAGTGGGCGTATGAAGATGGCAAGATCTATATTGTTCAAACTCGTCCCATTACCACCGTCTCTGCGGTCGAAGCCTCGGGAACCATTGGTGAAATTGCCAACATTGAAGGCGGCACTCCAAAAGCACTGTTGACCGGATCGCCAGCCAGTCCTGGCATTGTGAGCGGCAAAGTGGTCATTATTCGCGACCCCAAAGATAACGACAAAATCCTAAAAGGTGATATTTTGGTTGCTCCCATGACCACCCCCGATTTTGTACCGGCGATGAAACGGGCTGCCGCGATCGTCACTGATCGTGGAGGTCAAACGTCTCACGCCGCCATCGTGTCCCGAGAGCTTGGTGTCCCATGTGTAGTGGGTACTGGCTCTGCCACCACCAAACTTAAAACCGGTGATACCATCACGGTTGATGCCCAAAAAGGTGAAGTGTATATGGGCGAACTTAAGGTTAAACGGACCGCTCTTAAACTTCCAAAAGGATTTGAAAAGCTTCGCGACGTTAAAACCAAGACCAAAGTGTATGTTAACTTGGGCGAGCCCGATATGGCCGGTGGTATTGCCCAAAAATACGTCGACGGGGTTGGTTTACTCCGTGCCGAATTCATTATCTCTGAATACATCGGGATACATCCCCGGGAATTATTAGCCCAAAAACGCCGTAGTTACTTTGTCGACAAAATGGCTGAAGGCTTGGAATATTTCTGTCGAGCTTTCAATCCACGGCCAGTGATCTATCGCACCACTGACTTCAAGACCAACGAGTATCGGGGTTTGGTTGGTGGTGACAAATACGAACCGCATGAAGCCAATCCCTTAATTGGGTATCGCGGCTGCGGCCGATATGTCAAAGAAGAAGATCTCTTCTCCATGGAAATGGATGCGGTTAAAAAAGTTCGCAATAAATTCGGCTACAAAAACCTTCATGTTATGATTCCATTTGTCCGAACCGTCAAACAAATGAAGGACATCAAAGCCCTCATGGCCAAGTACGACTTACAACGACGTTCCAATTTCCAACTCTACATGATGGTAGAAATCCCCAACAATGTATTTTTACTCGACGAATTCATTGATTTGGGCATTGACGGTGTATCCATCGGTTCCAACGACTTAACTATGTTAACGCTCGGCTGCGATCGCGATTCTGAGCAAGTCTCTGATGTGTACGACGAACGCGATCCCGGAGTCCTCAAAGAGTTGGAGATGATTGTTCGCACCTGCAAACGACGGGGGATCAATTGTTCTATTTGCGGCCAAGCTCCATCCACCTATCCTGAAATTACTGAAAAACTCGTTTCTTGGGGCGCCACCAGTGTTTCAGTTAGTCCCGATATGATTGATAAAACCAGATTGATTGTCTGGGAAGCAGAACAACACTTAAAAGACCATCGCGTCACTGCGATGGAAAAACGCCGCGCTCAAACCCTAACCTTATTCCAACGAATCTTCAAAAAATAATAAGGTAATTCCTATAGTCAACAACCCCCACGTACGGTACCATCTGTACGTGGGGGATTTTGTATGCATGTAATCAAAAAGTATCCACTGCTCTTTATTGTGATTCTTGGATTCATCCTCCGAGTATGTTTCATTCTTGTCAGCGACCATACCTATTATCCCGATGAGGTATATCAATCGCTCGAACAGTCATTTCGTCTGATAAAGGGATATGGCATTGTCCCCTGGGATGTTATTTATGGTATTCGTTCGTATGCTCTGCCGCTTTTTTTGGTACTCCCGTTAAAAATTGCGTGGCTGTTTCGGATCGAAGACCCAGCCATATATCGTTTCTTTCCACAACTGTTGCTCCTATTGGCTTCACTGACTCCCATTGTTGCAGGTTACTATTTAGTTAAATACTGCACCAAAAAAACCACCCCAGCGCTGTTTGCCGCTTTTTGTCTGGCTATTTGGTACGAATTAATATATTTTTCATCCAGAGCGTTAACGGAAATTGTGGCAGTCTACAGTTTTTCATTCGCTATCATCGCCCTCGCTCGTTCCAAGAAAAAGTATTTCTTTGGCTCCTTGTTGTTGACCTTAGGCTGTTTGCTTCGACCGCATTTCTTCCCTATCGCGATTATTAGTTATGCAGCCTTTTTCAAACCAAAAGATTACAAACAGGCGGCGTTGGGCATACTGACCAGTACAGTTTTCTTTGGTCTTATTGATTGGCGCCATATCGGCACATTTCTGGGTGGATTATTTCGCAACATACAGCTTAATTTTTTAGCCGGAATTAGTGAACAATTCGGTACCCAATATTGGTGGTACTATCTGGTGTATTTTGCCATGACATCAGCCGGAATCAGTCTCTTGGTCTTTTTTCCTCCCAAATCCCGTCCTGCAAAAACAATTTGGATCGCCTTTATCAGTATTGTCCTCATTCATACCCTGATTCCTCATAAAGAATATCGGTTTATCTTCATATGTATCCCTTTGTGGATTTGCCTAATAACAGTACATCTCAATACGTATCTGAATCGTAAAAAAAAGACTGTCCGATCCTGGATCGGAGCCAGCGTCGCATTCGCCCTGCTTTCCCTAGCGGGTATATTCGACAAACTCCCATACCAATCGACCGCCTACGGTCAACCCATGCTGTTGAAAGATCCCGACATATCCATATATGAAGCGCTTTATCATGACCCCACACTTTGTTCTTTGTATGATGTCTCCCGCACCTGGGTGTATACACCGGGATATTATCACCTTAATCGGAATGTACCCCTTTATTCTTTGGATTATCCGCCGGCAAACTTGGAAATGATTAGTCATTTTATTGTTCCTAAAACCGACCAGCAATTCGCCGGTATGACTCGTCTCATGGAGACGAATGGGTATTTTGTAAATAAATTTGGTAAACCCGTCTGGGTTAACGGCTACACCGTATTCAAAAATGATCGAACCACCTGCGCACCTGACACTCATTATTCCCGATTTCGATATTTCGAGGCCGTTCAAACTGTTTTACAATCAGTCAACGCTCAACCAGTTATTCATGAATAAGCGAATATGACTTTTCCCAAAATCACCCGTACCACAATACTCACCCTTTGTTTATTTCTTGCTACCGCACTCTTCTTTACCTTCCCTGCCGGAGATGCCGACTTCGGATGGCATTTACGATATGGTGAATATTTTCTCAACACGGGTAAAATTTTGAGAGCCAATGAGTTTACCTGGGCCATGCCTGATTATCAGTGGGCCAATCATTCTTGGGGATTTGATGTCATTTGTGCTGCATTGTTTAATGGCCACCGATTTTGGATCATCTCACTTTCCGGAGGCATCCTCATTGCGGCAGCGGTATTGATTATTGCTCCCGTCCCGTCCTCCATTGGGGTTTTTGTTGGTATCGGCACCTACTGGATAGTTACCCAATATTTACTCACCACCGGTCTTAGAAGCCAATTGTTTAGTTTGGTTTTGACAGCAATCCTCTGGCGTCTATTGATGAAACTGGCCGATTCGCCCATAAAAAAAATTGGCTATAAACGCTGGCATCTCCTTTTTCCACTGCTTTTTTTATGTTGGGCAAACCTCCACGGCCAATTTATTTATGGTCTAGGTTTAATGGGACTGGTTGTTGCCGTTCTTTTTTTTCAAGCCCCTTCTAGACAAGGTCGCCTTTATTTGGTACTGCTACAACTTGGCTGTTTCCTAATTACCTTTATTAATCCGTTTACCTACCGACTGTGGACAACTGCTGCCAGTCATCTCAATGCTCCGGAGCTGGCGTATATAAATGAATGGCTACCGATACCGTTATCAAGTCCGCTGATGATTGTTCTGATTATGTTTACCGGCGTCATTTGGTGGGAAGTCAGCCGCACCCGTCAAAAATTGGCTATGATCTTGCCATTGGCAGCCATGACAATACTTGCGCTCACTTCTCGTCGAATTGTCCCATACTATCTCCTGGTTTCCCTGCCAATCCTCATTACTTTTAGTAATCAACTCATTCCCAAGCGTTGGCAGCGTCAAACGGTATATATCATTCTCACGGTACTCCTAGTCATTGTGGGAATAGTTTCTTTTTCTCAACGAGGTATTTTTTTCCAATCGTGGAATACATACTGTCGTAGCAATGTGTATTGTTCTGAAGCTGCTGTCCAATTCATCAGAAATCATCACCTTCAAGGAAAACTATGGAATGCCTATCGTTTGGGAGGCTACTTAGATTACCGATTACCTGAACTAAAACCCATGATTGATGGTCGAATGACTGTTTGGCGCGACCAACAAGGTGCTTCAGCCTTCCTTGACTACACGCAAATGGTGTATGTCTTCAAGGGGGCTCGGGATCTATTTCTGCGGGTAAATCCAGACTACGTATTAATTCAGCCTCAGTATCCGTTGGCATCAGTTCTAAAAGACACGGAAAAATGGCCGATTATTTTTGCTGACGAACAAGTTTATCTGTTTCAAAATCCTACCGCTACTCCATCTGCCTCACTTTCCCATTGATCATGAAGCCCGTTCCCTGATACGCTGGAAGGTACTATGATTAATGTTACAACCGAACGTCCTGTGGTGTATTTTTGTGCCGAATATGGATTACAAAGCAATCTTCCTATCTATGCGGGAGGTTTGGGTGTTTTAGCTGGCGACACGTTGAAACAGGCTGCCGATGACCACTTTCCCATGATCGGTATCGGCTTGTTGTACCGGGGAGGCAAAGCTATCCAAATTATTGATTTGGATGGCCGCCAAACGGAAAACGACATGCCTGTGGACCCCATTGAACTCGGGTTTGAGCATGTCTATGTCCCCAAAGAAGATCAACCGTTGTTTATCCGGGTTCATTTAACAACTCAAGATGTGTGGGCCCGTGTTTGGAAACGAGCCGTAGGAGAAACCACCCTCTATTTATTGGATACAGATACCGATCAAAATCTTCCGGAAGATAGAGGCATTGCCCGGGCGTTATACCACGGTCGCGAAGAAGACGTGGTTCGACAGCAAATGATTTTGGGTATTGGAGGGGTCAAATTGCTGGACGCGTTGGAAATTCACCCCAGCCTATACCATGTGAATGAAGGTCGACCCGCTTTTCTGTATTGGCAACTGATTCGTCAATTCATGGAACGTTCCAGCATGAGTTATTCCGATGCGTGTAACGAAGCTAAAAAAATTACCGTCTACACAAATCACACCTTGGTCAGAGCGGGTAATCAATCATATAACACAAACATCCTCCGTAAATATGCCAAATACTATGCAGACAAAATGGGTGTAACCATCGAGGATTTGCTCGAACCAGGACTTGATTCAGCCACGGGAGGATTTAGTATTACCCATTTTGCACTCCGCACTTCATACAAAGCCTCTGCTGTTAGCAAGATTCATTACGATCTTTCCAAAAAAACATGGCCAGAATTTGACTGGCAATGGATCACCAATGGAGTTCACTTGCCTACCTGGCAAGACAATGACATTAAAAACGTCAATAAAACCAATGACGATCTTTGGCAGATACACTGCCAGAAAAAACGGGCATTAATGGAGTTTGTGCAGCAAAAGACTGGATATGGTTATGATCCCAACCGTCTGGTTATTGGTTGGGCTCGCCGAATTGCTGCTTACAAACGCATGGATGCGATCTTTAGTGACGTAGCAAAATTAAAACAAATTGTTTCAAAATCAGGCCAAGAAATTCAACTGATTGTAGCCGGGCGCGCACATACAGACGACCAAATGGCCAAAGACACATTGCAACGAATTGTTCGCTACATGCAACAAGAATTAGCCGGTTACGCCCTCTTTATCCCCAATTATGATATCGATGTGGCTCGCATGATGGTCAAGGGAACGGACCTCTGGCTCAATACTCCCATACTTGGTCAAGAAGCCTCGGGCACTTCAGGTATGAAAGCGATTGCCAATGGCGTCCTTCAATGCACCGTGGAAGATGGTTGGGCTGCAGAAGTTGATTGGCACAACATCGGCTGGACACTGGATTCTGATCATGTTGCAGACACCCTTTATTTCCGACTTGAGGAAGATATTGTTCCGGAATTCTATCGCCGCAATGAAGTCGGTGTACCCGAAACATGGCTTGAACGAATGAAGCGTACCATCCAGCTTGCTGAACAATTTTCTGCAAAAAGAATGTTGAGAGAATACCAGTCCAAACTCTACGACTGTCAGATGGGGTAATAGATCGTGTATAGTAATAGCACAGAGTAGTTGTTGTTACTTGAAGGAGTTTTTATGCGATCATTACACCAAGCATTTCCTGAGTTTGTGGGTAAAACCGCAGTTGTCCGGGCCAATTTCGATGTACCCCTGGAAAACGGTCAAGTCGGCGATACCACCCGTATAGAAGATGCCGTTGCTACTATCAAGCTGCTTCGCCAAAACCAATGTCGGGTAATGCTACTGGCCCACGCGGGACGTCCAGAAGGCAGATATAATGCCGAAGATTCACTTAAACCCGTTGCCGATGTTTTATCCATGTTGATTGACGAACCCGTTGCATTGGCCCCGTATCAATTGGATTATCACCAAATTTCACTTCCAGATAATCCGGTGGTATTAATCGACAATCTTCGTTTCTGGCCAGAAGAAGAGACCAATGATCCGCAATTCGCTGCATATCTTGGTTCTTTGGGTGATTTTTATGTCAACGAATCCTTTGCTGTTTGTCACCGAAAACATGCCTCTATAGTAGGAATTCCCGCGATTAAACCCGCATTTGCCGGTCTGTCATTGGAAAAAGAAATTGCCGCCCTCAGTCGAGTCAAGAACAATCCAGAGCGACCGCTCGTTGTGGTTATCGGTGGAGCCAAACTAGAAACCAAAGCTCCACTCGTAGAAGCATTTGCTCATTCAGCCGATAAAATTTTAGTTGGAGGCAAAGTTGCCATTGAGCTAAAGGATAAAGTTCACCCAGCCAATGTTATTATCGCCGAATTGACTGAAGACGGTAAAGATATAACCGAGAGTTCAGCTCGTCAATTTGCCGATAGTATTATGGGCGCGAAAACCGTCGTCTGGAATGGAACAATGGGCGTTTTTGAAGAACCTGAACACCAATTGGGTACCAAAATTGTCGCCGAAGCCATTAATCAAACGGCCGCGTTTACCCTCATGGGAGGAGGGGATACAGAAACCGCCCTCACACTCTTTAATCTTGAGGGTGGGATTGATCATATTAGTACCGGAGGCGGTGCTATGCTAACATACTTAGTTGAAGGATCATTAGTTGGAGTCGAGGCGTTGCATGTCGAATAAAAAAGAGCGCAATCCAATAAAAAATTCCCCTTCAACCAAAAGGGCGGTCATCCCTACAATTGCAATCTTACTGGCTATTGTCATCGTGATTTCAGGGATCAGCATCTACCAATCAATCTACAAAGACATTCTCCCCAAAAGCACTCCTGCCCCCGCTTCTACTGGTGTCCCCGATACCAACGAATGGAAAGAAATTAAGCAGCAAGGGGCGCTCTTTTACTCTGAAATCTTTCTGGCTCGAGACAAAACCTTTGTGTCAATTCCTATAAAATTTTCCGGACCAATTCAAACTGCCTGGTTAACCCTCTTGAATGCTTCTGAGTCAAGCAAAATAAATAGTTATCTCATGACTCATCCTCAATTAACCAATCTTACTTGGTCGGAAATTAGCGACGGACCAGTTCATTTGTATCAAAAAAATAAAACCTACACCTCAATTCAAGCCTTTCTGTCCAACCCGCCCGCAGCTTCTTCATTACTTATTGATACGATGATCAAAGGTGTTCCCCCATATAAAAATCTCAAAGGTTTTACCCTTGAAGATACCTCAGAATTAGATAAGTTTGATTATTTATTAACCACCTATGTCAAGTCTCCCATTATGCACGATGCGGTGTACTATGAAAATATCATCGACGCATCTGGAGTTGCTCCCAATCAAAACAATCGACTCGGCTGGCAAGTTTTTGTCGAAACTGCTACCTCATCAGGGTATTCACTCGGATCAATTCATGTAGATTACCGAAAGTAGATCATATCAACCTTCTGCCCATATGAATGTACTTTTCCCCATCTCTGAAGCAGCCCCCCTCTATAAAATTGGCGGGCTCGGTGATGTGGGAGGTGCACTTCCTCAAGCCTTGGTTAACCTCGGCATTGATGTTCGTTTGGCTCTGCCCCGTCACCCGGAAATCAACCTTCAATCCAGTTCAACGGTAACCGACGCCGAGTTTGACATTACCTATAATCGCAAAACCCTCCACGTCACTGTCATTAATACGTTCCTTCCCGGAACTTCAATCCCTGTCTATTTGTTTGATGAACCCACCTATCTCTCTCAGCATACAGACGCCTCAGATAATCATGCCGATAAATTTGCTGTATTGTCTTTGGCTATTAGTACCTGGATCATCAACCATTCTCCGTATTGGCAACCCAACATCATTCATTGTCATGATTGGCACACTGCACTCATCCCAGTCATCTTAAAGCATATGTTTCATGCAACACAATATAAGACTATTATTACGATTCATAACTTTGCCTATCAGGGCATTACCCAAACACCTGTACTAAAACATTTGGACATGGACCCCGCTAAATGTGAAATTCTATCCTGGGATATTGCCGATGGCGACCTTAATATTCTTCTTGAGGGATTGCTTCACTGTGATTATATTACGACAGTCAGCGAAACGTATGCTAAGGAAATATTGAGTGATGAGTATGGAGAACACATCAATCATATAATCGAAAGCCGGGCATCAAAAATTATTGGTATCCTCAACGGCATAGACATTCTTGCCTATGATCCCAATAAAAGCAAATATCTCACTCATGCATACACGGTCGATAACTGGCAAGAAGCCAAAGCCGCCAATCGGCACAATCTCCGACTTCAATTAAATTTACCCAACGATACAGACCGCCCCTTGATTAGTTTTGTTGGTCGGGTTGATCCGTATCAAAAAGGTATTGGACTTATCATTCAAGCCATGAATACGAAGCAGCTTCCCCCGGACGATGCTCAATTCGTCTTTCTTGGTACCGGTGATCCACAATTAGAATCTGAGCTCCACCGAGCTGGGGATAATCATCCCCATATCCGCGTAATTACTCGTTTTGACGAACCGCTTGCACATCAGCTCTATGCCGCTTCCCATTTATGTCTTATTCCATCCCGGTTTGAACCATGCGGTCTGGTTCAATTGATCGCCATGCGTTATGGCAGCCTGCCTATTGCCCGTAATACTGGAGGGTTAACTGACACGATTAAACCGAATAGTAACGGCTTTTTATTTGAACAATACAATACCGAAGCGATGATGAAATCAGTATTTGATGCTATGAATACCATAAAAGATACCAACAAGTATGCTGAAATGGTAAAAAATGCCATGACAGCAGATTATTCATGGATTACCTCCGCTAAAAAATATGCTATGCTATACACTGAACTGCTGATGGGGAAAAAAGATTACCAAAACCCCATGATTGACAAGTAAAAAAACATATAATAACCTAGGGTAAATAACAGGATTAATATGGTGAAATACTTTCGACTCACTGCCTCACTATTGAGTATTTGTTTATTTTTGGCGGCAGTGACTCAACTGTATGCACAAGCTAGTCGTGGCATCACGATTACTCCACCCAAATACGAATTGTTTGCAAATCCTGGCGATCAAGTAGTTGAACAAATTCGAGTTCGCAATGACTCCACCGTTCCTGCAACATACGAAGTTATCATCGAAGATTTTAGTTCCAGTGGAGAAGAGGGTCAGGTTGTGCTTTCGGAAGACAGCCAAGTAGCCGCTCAATACTCTCTGGCACAATGGCTAGAACCGGAAGCTAAAGACTTAATTCTTCAACCAGGAGAGGAGCGAGCGTTTTCTTTCACTATCAACGTCCCCCGCAACGCCGAACCAGGTGGTCATTATGCTTCAATTCTTTTCCAAGTAGGAGGGCAGGGGGGACCAGGCTCCACCGCCGTTACCCAACGAGTAGGTGCATTGGTATTACTTCGAGTCTCAGGGAATGTCACCGAAAAAGCGAGTATTGAAACTTTTGAGGCCCCCAAATATGCCCAAAACAGTCCCATTAATTTTACGCTTCGTCTCAAAGACGAGGGCAACACTCACATTAACCCTAAAGGAACGATCATTATTACCAACTTATTCGGCTCAAAAGTGGATGAACTCCCTCTAAATGGAGCTAACGTGCTTCCCGGAGCTACTCGAAAAATGGACACGGAGTGGAAACGCCCCAATTTGTTAGGCTATTACACCGCTACGCTCGTCGCTACCTATGGGCAACAAAATCTTCCGTTGACGGCAGCTACCAAGTTTTTAGTAGTCAGCCAAACCGCCGCTATATTGATCGGTGTCGGTGTAATTGCCCTGATTCTTTTTATTATCTCCCTCGTTTCGGGCAGAAGACGGCTGATGCAGGCCATGAGTGTCATGGTTAAGGGTAAATAATATTTTCATCTAGATTGTCGTTGCGACAAGAGTCTCATGATTGCTACAATCAAGATATGTTAACTCTTGGAGTGAGAGAACGTCTTTCATGACCAGCAAATTCCTGCCCCGACCACTAATTTTGTCCCTTCTCATCTGTCTGTTGTTTCAAACCCGGACGTATCCTGTTCATGCGGCTGTCAGCACCAGCTTACTTAACGTCAGGGATATCGTAAACACGCTAGGTTCAGGAGAAACATCCGAACACGCGGTTTATTTTACTTTACCGTATAATGCCTCTCCGGTACTAACCACTGATTATATTCAAATTTATTTACCCGCTTTTACCAATCTCACCCCTCCCATCAGAGTTGATGGCCCTCATGGTGGTACTCCCGTTTTTTCTGTATCAGGGAATTACGTTCGCATTACGGGAATTACAGTGGTTCCTGGTGCCTCGATATCTATTTTTGGTATCACAACCAAAAACCCTCAATTGGAATGGCTGATGTATGCAACTGTAATGATTACCGAAGATGCCGATGCGACCATCATAAAAAATATGCTCCAAGTTGCTTCCAGTCGAGCCGGTCCAAGCGCTACAGTGACTGCTTCTATTGATACTCCTGAAGCGAGAATTATCATTTCCGGTTACACGGCCCCCAACACGTTTGTCACCTTTACTGAACAAGGTGCAGTTATCGGTACCGATGTGGCTGGTGACGATGGTCATTTTGGAATAGTATTTTCCGGTCTCCAACCCGGTAACCATCAAATTAGTTTTTTTGGTACCGATAGCAATCGTCTGGTTACCTCGCCGGTAATCATTGATGTATATGCCCCCGCCTTCCAAGAAACCACCGTTGCCAATCAAATTTTGTCTCCTACGATAATGATTAATAAGACAGTTTTTAGTCATGGTGAAAACATCATCGCCACCGGATCCGCAGTCCCCAATGGTGCTATCACACTTTTCACCGAAGCCCCGTTACGTTCATACAACGCTACCGCGAGTGCTGATGGAACATGGACCTATACCGTTGACAATACATCAGAGTACGTTTTTGGTGATTACCACATTCATGCGTTGGTTCAAAATGATATAAACTTAACCAGTTTAACCAGTCCCTCCATCGGTTTTACCATCTCTTCAACCGGATCTACTGGTTCAGCGTGCGGCGATATTTCTCACGGAGACCTAAACTGTGATGGTATTGTTGATTTAACTGACTTTTCCATCATCATGTACTATTGGGGTACCAACAATGCTGCAGCCGATATCAATAACGATAAATTGGTTGACCTGACAGACTTTTCTATAATCATGTACTACTGGGGATCAGCCTAATCAGGATGTAACATAAATTTTCCAGCCATCTCGCAATGCCCTCCGAAAATCAGATTGCCAAAAACCTCTTTTTACCAGCCCCCTATACCAAACCCGAGGCCATAAATACAAAAGTGCTTGCCACCAGGATAGACGGAGACGGGCAAACAACCACTCATTACGAACTGCATAATAACGAAGCGAGGTGCCATTCATGTGGGGTTTATGTATGACTGTTTTTGATCCCAAAGGCAACGGTATGAATCCGACTTTTGCTCCAATATGTTTCACTCGCCACAAGAGATCATCAAACACCATATCACCAGAAAAATAACGTTCTTCAAATCCGCCAATTTTGTTTAAAACTGCCCGGTTAATTGCTACTAGGGAAGTATCCGCTGTCTGCCACAAGCCATACGACGATTGAGCCAAACAAGGCGCTAGGTGGTATTGCCAATCTTTTTTTAATACCATTCCATCAAGTAATAAAATCCACTGGAAATTATCCGGAATTGATCGAAAAAGCGCGTTGTACATTGAAGCAGTTGATTGGTCTTGACCAAACAACAATCGCATCGGTGTTTGAATCCGCTGGATATCTTCACGAACCAATCGTTCTGAATCAACCAACGCGGCGTCATAAATAAAGAAGTGATTTTGAGCTCCCGGAAAAACCACCGTATCCAATTGTCCCAGCCATGACAAAAAACCCACTTTGTCATATTGGTGAATCAAAACTACCGCAATTGAAGGAAACAGGGATTTTTTCATTTCTTCCAGTGTATCAAACTTCAAATAAGTCCTTAACGTGTCTAACCCAACTTAATCAACACCGTTCCTATCGCCATGATGAATGACGCCAACCATATGTGCCTACCGGGTTTATCCTTAAAAAGAAAATAACTCATGAGTAAGATAAAAAAGATTTGTAACCGCTTGACTCCCATTACCAATGCCATCGGACCTTCAACAAACGCAGAAAAAACCAAAAGCGACGTAATAAGAAATACACTGCTGTTTAGAAACAAATAACTGAAATTGTTCCGAACAACATTTATCCAACCTGGCTCTTTGTTGCACAAATATATCGTTAATCCCATTATCATTATCAAATTTTCAACCAATAACGTAAATACAGGATTTGTAGGATAGGTATTAATCACCCCAATTTTGTCAAATAAAGAAGTTACGCTATTTAAAAACAAGGCCAATAAAAAAAGTAAAGACGCTCGTTGAGTAAATAATAATGTAAATGGTTTTAAAAAATTTTCTTTAGCTTGGTCAAGATTTAAAATATATGATCCAATAATGACTGAAAACAAACCGATTACTGGTAGTAATTGAATTGATTCAGATAAAAAGAGTAATCCTAATACATAGGTAAAGACGCCAGCGAATGCGGTTAAGGGAAATATTTTTGAAAGTTGTTGTTGCTTAATTACGACATTTTGCAACGTTTTAGCAAAAACAAAAGATGTTGCTGAACCAATTACGCCTATATAAAACAATTGGTTAACTGAAGGTAGTCCATAAAATAATGCCATATAAAACAAAAGTGGAAGCGATAATGCAAACAACGACCATGTCAATACTGTTGCACTAACGTTTTTCAAACAGCGTTTGTTTAAGATGACATCAACAGAACCCAATAAAGCCGATCCAAAAGCAAACCAAAACCACATCCATAAATTATACTGTCTTTACCTTATAAATTTAAGGTTATTATCCAAACTCACGCCTCACAGTTTTCAGAATTTTCTTTCTGAATCTCAACAATAAACTGTTTAGCTTTTTCAAAGAAAGCGGTATTTATACTTTTCTTACTTTCCATATATTCTTTTACATCCGGTCTCAGTTTTTCACCCAATTTCTTTCGCCATTTGACTAACCTTTCATCTGTTTCCTTTACAATGGGAGCCACATTCCCAATTAGTTCAACATTCGGCGCATAAATACCTTGGACAGCATATGCAATACCTTCATCTAATAAAGTTGACGTTTCGCCTTGTTTGTTAGGAAAGCCGGTAATAGCCTCAAAATCTACAAAAAACGCTGAACCCGGCCTACTATCTAATAATCCATGAACACCCTCATGTAGCACGGTAGAAGCAGTTGCAGCCATTACTAATTCTTCCGCAACTTTGTCCTTTTCCTCGTCGCCATAATTTTTAAGCAAAGGTTCTATTAAAGCTCTTACTTCAGATATTGCCTGTCTTCTACTGGGAAGTTGAATTTCAATTACGTTTCCATTTATTGTGCCTTCACCAATTTTTCCATCTACTAACTGAATACTAAAGTCTTGTGGTTTGTTTCCACTATACCTCCCTAAAAATATGCACGTCTGCACGAGAGCTGCATCTATCTTATCAACCTGCAGTTTTTTGGATAAGGTTAATTGCTGTGACGCATCGCTTATTTGTCTGACATCGTAAATTCTCATATCAAACCCTATTTCTTGCAGTTGTTGAGGTTATCGCTTCACCATTTGCCAAACAAAGGGATTGCGATT
>CAZQBH010000019.1:0-3442 GCA_964591645.1 uncultured Pseudomonadales bacterium
TCAATTTCGAATTCAAAGTGATTACTTGAGCATTGCTTGATGAGCTCTGGTGTTAATGAAGCTCTCCAAGATTTGTAGCAGGTCGGCTGATCGGTAATATGAATTTTGAACAAGATATTCATGAACGTCGATAAAAATCTACCGCCAATATAAAAAATTATATTGCTTGTGCGGTTCGTGTATATTTTCTCCCCCAAAATCCGAGAGCCGTAAACCACATCAACGGCAGGGTCGGCGTATTTTGCCACAATGGGACCATAATCACGCGGGTCATATTCTAAATCGGCATCCTGAATAATCAGAATGTCTCCTGTGGCGGTACTTGCAGCTTTTTTAATTGCCGATCCTTTGCCTTGATTTTGAGTGGAGTTGATAATGATGATCGGATAGACGGTCTTGTGAAAATTTTCAAGAATCGTTAATGTATTATCGATAGAACCATCATTAACAACAATAATTTCCTTTTCCCAACCGTGAATTTTTTCGTTGACAATATTCTCCAAACAACGGTAAATGTACGCGTCTTCATTGTAGGCGCTCATTATTATCGAAAGTTTAGGCATATTTTCTTCCCAAATTATCTTGTCGCTGGTTACGAGCATTTGTAATAAGCTGATTTATAAAAAGATGAAGGCTAGAAAAAACAAGAAGAAGATCGCCTATAAACCACAACAAAATATTTGGCCACTTCAGAAACTCAGGTTTATATTGGCTGATTTGATTCATTAATTGGACAACTGTATGTGCATCATATAGCTGTCTACATACCTGCCACAGATACACGCCGTTGGCTAGGTATAGCACGAGTAACGTAACTGTAACTGCGAAACGACGATTGAGATAACGACGAAATCCCCAAACAATCAAAAATGTGAGGATGGTAATGCAGAGAAACTGGAACGCAATTATGCCTGTAGTTTGGCGGTGATGAAAAATAATATAGGGATTGAGGCCAATAAGGAGACTGGTGACTGCCTGAAGCCGCGGTTCATGCGGAAATATTTTGATAGCAACCACGCTGCACAGAGCCACAAACGCAACCAACAAAAGCAGATACGCAAGCCGTGTAGCAAAGACGCGAATAAAGAGATCACTAAAGTGAACTTGCTGGTACGCAAACGCTCCCCAAATTGAGGCAATGGGAGTATGCGGAAGCTGTCGTTGATCGACCAGTATGGTTCTGGTGGTGTATGCCAATGAGGATATATAGACCTCGTTGTAGCCATATCGGGAATCGTTGTTTTGATCAGCCGTTGCTCGTGATTCGATTAATTCTTGAGAAACATTTTTCCCTGACGGAATGGTTTTGAGTTCGGCATAATCCTGTACCGCTGCAAATGATTCAAATTCTCCAGGAAACTGCCACAGGGGAATAAGGAGGATCCAAAGAAAGATAATTGCTACTACTATCCCTATGATCCGACTCAGTGAGATGGCTTCGTTAAAATTACTCATATTGTTTATAATAAATTTTTGATTACAGGTTTTTCTTAAACCACTCAATGGTTTGGCGAAGACCTTCATCCAATGTAACCACTGGTTCATATCCCACTATTCGTTTGGCTTTGGTAATGTCTGGTTTTCGGCGAGCCGGATCATCACTGGGTAAATCCTGATAAACAATTTCAGAGTTAGAAGCAGTTAGTTGTTTAATTTTTTCGGCAAATTCCAGCATGGTGTACTCATCAGGATTACCAATATTGATGACTTCACCTTGCGCTTCGGGGGTAACAAAAACACGTACTAAAAACTCAACCAAATCTGATACATAGCAAAAACTTCTGGTTTGAGCACCGGTACCATACATGGTAATTGGCTCATTTTTTAAGGCTTGGTTGACAAAATTGGGGATGACTCGACCATCTTGAGGATCCATGCGAGGTCCATAGGTGTTAAAAATACGGACTATTCGCGCATTTAATTGCTTTTCTCTCGCCCAGGTAGTCAACACCATTTCGCCAAAGCGCTTTGATTCGTCGTAACAAGCACGGATTCCAATGGGATTCACATGACCCCAGTACGTTTCTGGTTGTGGATGTTCCTCGGGATCACCATATGCTTCGGAGGTGGAAGTATAGAGCATAGGAATATGGTATAGATGCGCATAGGCAGCTAAATGATGGGTACCGAAGGCGTTAACCTGATAGGTTTCAATGGGGTGATTGCCATAGCCTTTGGGACTAGCGGGTGAGGCAAGATGAAAAATTCCATCAATCACTCTGTCGGCAGGAAGATAAGTGCTGGGCGGTTGAATGGCATCTGCTTCAATTATGGTCACATGGCCAGTTTGTACCGCCGCATCAAGATTGTGACGATTGCCGGTCAAAAAATTGTCAACGACAGTAACCGTGGCGCCTTCGGCGACGAGACGATCAACTAAATGTGAACCGATAAAACCGGCACCTCCGGTAACCAAGACGTGTTTTTGCTCAAAAAATGACCGAGTGTCCATACCGCTATCCTTTACAGTTCTATTAACAAAAATTGTATCAAGTTCCTAGAGTATAAACCAACCCATCAACCCATTGTTTGACAAGAATTTGTGATTCCAGGTTTTGTTTTATCCACATTTGGCTATTTTTCCCCAATCGATAGGCTTCTTCTGGATGTTGGATAAGCAACTCAATACCGGCTGCGAGAGACGAGTGATCAGTAGCAATAAGACAATTTTGGTTTGGCTTAAGCAGCTCCCCTGCTGAGGCAACGGGAGCAGCAATTATCGGTAATCCGGCCGCATACGCCCAAATGTACGGCAGTAACCCCTGGCAATCATACCCGGGCTGAATATATATATCATGTCGATGTAACGCTGCTGCGATTTCACTGGTTGTTTTATTGCCGACTAAAAATATTTTGTCGTTTAAGCCAAAATTTATAATTTGTGAGGCCAATTTTTCTTTTTCCGGTCCATCGCCGATAATGGTCAACTTGGCATCGGGAAATTTCTTGGTTATTTGAGCAAATGCATCGATTAATAGCGAGTAATTCTGTTCCGGAACAAGATTGCCCATACTCACCAGTCGGGTACCTAAAGGGCGGTAGTGGGCGGGTTTGTAGAAGAGGCTGAGATCAATTTCTGTGGGGGCAATAAAGATCAAAGGAGAAGGGTACGAAGTACGAGGTACGAAAATAGAAGTGAGTGATTGTTTGAGGGATTCGGAGATGACGCGGATAGAGTCGGCGGCTTGAAGATTAGATTTGACAACTTGAAACATAAGCCGATTTTGCCAGGATTTTTGACGCCAGGCATTGGAAACAGTGTCGGTATGAACCTGGATATTAAGAGGAATATGAAATTTTTCTTTTAGTTTTTTGCCGACATACCCCGTTTGTAATGAATCCTCGGCAGTAATTAGTTCAAACCGATGTTTTCGATGCAGTTGGATAGCACAATGAATTGCTTGGGGAATGAGAAAAACGTTGTTGATTGCATTAACGGGAA
>CAZQBH010000019.1:3452-6985 GCA_964591645.1 uncultured Pseudomonadales bacterium
GTGTGGGGAATTGATATATATGTATTGAAGGCATTAACGGGAACGATTTCCAACTTATCAGTGGTAAGTCCTAAGTCTGAAGTCTTGCGTTGAGTATTGATGACCAGGATGGTCGTGTGAGAAAAGTGCTGGGCATAGGCTTGCTGACGAGCGAATACTGCCGATCCGGGGTCAAACAAACGCGTGTCGGAAGATATTACCAGCAGATTTACCTGATTCATACACTCATAATACAAGAGCTATGGGGTTAGCGCGAGGTTGGTTTCGGCAGATTTTTATATTTACTTTAAAACTGTGGCTAAAAATATTTGTTGTGATTGTGTTAAGAGGTTTTTGGCCATAATAATTCTTTAAGAAAAGCCTTTTTATGGAGATCTATGGACAATTTATCCCAGTACAGCATTAAATCTTTGGTATTAATTTTTTTGCCACATAAACCAAAATTTATCTGTTGCTCGAGTTGGTATTTTTTGAACTGCTGAGACTTTTTTTTAAGACGGGTAAGGTCTGAGGACCAATTGTGCATAGTGCGTCTATTTTACCATTTTTGGAGATAGATCAGGAACGCCATCGTCAATCTGAAAGACCTGGCCACATTTGGGACATACCAGGTCTTCTTTGGATCCAATCCGGCGATACACCAGATCAATTTTACATTCTGGACAAGCGAGAACATTTAACAGTTTGGGATCAAGCATACGTATGTATATGGTATCACTTAGCGGTCTTGGGGGTGGAGTACGTCCTGGTATACGTCCCAGGTTTGATCAGCAACCATTTCCCACGAAAAACATTTTCGGACTAGATCGTATCCCGCTTCTCCCATCTGGGTATCTTTGGTACGGGCCCGTAGGACTTTGAGAATCGCATTGGTTAGTTGAGTGACATTGTTCGGTTCGACAATATACCCGGTCACGCCGTCTTTTACCATCAAGGGATTATCTCCAACATTGGTGACGACGACTGGCAATTTGGCTGCCCACGCTTCCAGAAGCGTAATGGGCTGTCCCTCAGCAAACGACGGCAAAACAAATACGTGAGCTCGTTTGTAGGCTTTGATGAGTGACTTGCCGGTTAACGCTCCACCCGTGATCAACTTAGCTTTGAAATTGGGAATTTTTTTTCTCACCTTGAGAATCGATTGACGCAATACGTTCAGGCCTTTGATTGGATTGTCGCGACCAACCCAGATAAGGGTGGGGTCTTCATTTTTTTCAACTTGGACTGCATCAAAATCTTCGACTGTAACCCCATTGGCAATAATTCGGATGTTTGTATTGACGTTGGGGTATTTAAGGAACGTAGTCGCCACACTAATTTCAGCATTGTATTTAATTTTGGTCAGCAACCATCGCTCAAGCATCGACCCAAACCCTTTGGCTTTTAAATCTAACAGTAAACTGCCATGAACCGTATGAATAATGGGAATATGAATTAGTTGACTAACAATTTTTCCCACTAGACCTGCATTGGTGCCATGGGAGTGAATTAAATCAAAAGGCTGTTGATGATGTAGTCCAATGATTTTTAGAGGAGCATACCAAGACCAAAAAAAACGAAAAATCGGATTGGGATAAATGGGGAAAAAGAGAAGACATTCAACCGGATATTTGGCAGCTAATGCTTTGGTTAGTTCTCGAACATGCATTTGTCCCCCACCCCAGATACCTTGTTGGCGTTTTTCCGAAGGAAACCAGGCATCAATAATGAAGGCTATTCTTACTGGTTTGTCGGATGAGGGTATGGTAGATTTTTTCGGTTTTTCTGGCACAAACACTCCAATCATTTTTCCGGGCAAGCGCCCGACCTTGATGAACTTTGGTATTATACAGCGTATGGTTCTTGAGTAATTCATCAAGTGTGTCAGCAAAATGCTGCTGGGTTGGCTGGTCAATCAAAAATCCACCTTGACCGTTTTCAGTTACTTGGCGTGTCGTCGGGGAGTCTTCAATGATATAGGGAAGGCCACACGCGCAGGCTGCTAATATGGTTACGGTTGATTCTTCGTTGTGAGAGGCAAGAGAAAAAATATGGGCAGATTTAATGAGTTTAATGACTTTGGCATAGTTGCCTACTTGGCCTAGGAAAAAAACGCGATTATCACAGTTGGAATCTATGGCTACCTGTTCAAGCATTTTTCTGTCTGGACCATCACCAAGAATATATAATTTTAATTGGGGATATTTTTTGACAAGTAACGCGATTGCTTTGATCAGGAGATCTGTCTGTTGATGAGGTCCCCGCTGGATGACGGTAACCACAGTAGGTGTTTTGCGTTTGGGAATGTATTGACTATTTATCAGCTGATTATCCACTCCTCCCGGGATGATACTAATACTGTGCGGGTCAACTTTTTGACGAATGAGTGTCTGGGTTACAGATTCACTCCAAGAAATAATCTTGTCCCAGGGCTGCATCATTACCCATTTTTCGAGGGGGTGTTTTATCCAAAAACCGGCAGAGGCAGTAGGCATAAGGGCGACAGTGGGTTGATTAAAGGATCTGGAGGTATCAGCAATGATGTGTTGGGTAAAGAAATTTGATCCTTGAATAAGGTCAAAATGCATTTGAGGAATGACCCGTTTGCAGGCTTCAAAAAATTTTAAGCGCGCAATCAGAGGTGTGTTATTTCCGGTTGATGTTGGGATGCCTAAACGGATTATTTTGACCCGTTTGATCGTTTCAGTGGGAGGGTGGTTTATTTTCGCAGGAGTGATAACAGTGACATCATGGCGTCTGGCTAATTCTGTCGCTACGTACCAATCTCGGGTACCGACTCCGTCGATAAGGTCAATTTTGGTTGAGGTTGGAAATGATTCGGAAATAGAGAGTATGCGCATAGTGATTTCAGATCGCAGTATATCGCGATAAGATAAAGATATGAATCGGAATTACAAAGAGCTGATTTTTACCAACCACGCCTTGCAACGATTGAGCGAGCGGGATGTCTCACAGAGCGAAGCGTGGGCGACTTGGCGACGACCAAAGAAGAAGGAATACGCCGCCACCAAAGGAGGGTGGGTATTTTCTCAAAGTTGGGGGAAACGGCAGATAGAAGTGGTCGCCAAACAGAATGATCGAAAAGAAGGGGTGGTGTTATCGGTTTGGTCAAACCAATTACGTTATGCGCCACAGAAGCCGATGTGGGTGCGAATTCTCAAGTGGATGTGGAAGAAAATGCATAAGAAATAACAAATAACAAATTCACAAACATCAAGAAAATATTAAATACACAAATAACAAATACTAAATCAATATCAAATGGTTTAAATAATTAATATTTAGTATTTATTATTGAATTGTTTATTTGTGTTTTTTTATTTGTTATTTAAATCTTCAATGTTGCTTGGGAGATGATCGATGCCAGAAAATTCGGGAACTACGATGGATTTTATGTGTTGCTTCTTTTCTGTTGAGATATGAGGATACGTCATCTCAATTTCGCCGCCAATGCTTTTACAGTCATCTTCAATGAGAATATTGGGCATGACGGCCTCTGCAATGTCGGCGTAGGTTTTATTTCCTTGTCGGCA
>CAZQBH010000019.1:6995-10303 GCA_964591645.1 uncultured Pseudomonadales bacterium
AATGTCATGACTGTTTTGATGTGAACTGAGATAAATAATTTCAGCGCCTTGTTGAGCCCATAACCGGAGTTTTTCATCGGCTTTATCGACCGGAACATACTCCTCGAACTGGCTAACTGATGGTTCGTTTTGTTCAACTTGCTGGCCGCGTTCTGCTGGTGTCTTACCAAGACCCCCTTTGTGCATGATTGCAGTCCCATGGAGAAAAACCATTATCTTCATACGGGAAGTATATCAAGAAGAAATCCTGAATGGATCCCGGGTCGAGCCCGGGATGACGAAAATTCTTCAACTCCCGATGTTGAAGATAAAAAAATAACATCCTCACTTTATAATTCCTTTCGGAATAACCCTTGTGGGTCGGAGGATGTTTGTGTACATATTGCTTTGGAACGTTTATCTTCTGAGTGATGATTCAAAACACCGAATCACAAATTCCGGAGTAAAGAATAGTTTACCTCCCTCTGATCGAAGTATCCATCCTCCACCTTCAGGAATACTTGGTTCATAAAGACCAGGACAAACCATTTCCGGGTCAATCAGCCGATTGTATGAGAAGGTTTCATCTGCTGGTCTGCATGTTCCTTGATGGTAGAAATCATCAATTTCCTTTTCGGTGAATGGAGTCCATCCCTTGCCTCGTTGCTGGGCAAACCGCACCAACCAATTGGCAGAAATTTCCGTCTCCATGTTACCGAACGCACCGGAGAAATGATTGGAAACATCAATGTTCTCAGGCATAATCAAAAATTGACCGACCAGAGGATCTCGGAGTTTCCAGCTTTGAGCTACTTTCGGTTCACCTTTCGTATTCATGACAACTCCTTTGTGCTGATATTGAGGTGATAAGGATATGTGATTACGCGATATACCTTCCTTACTAAAAGAAGGCTACTTTCCATAGCATATTAATGTGCAAACAAAAAACACAGTAGTTTGAAGTGCTGCAAACGTGCAAGTATTTCGTAGTACCCAAACTAATGTCGGCAATAATATCATAGACAGTAAAATTTGTCTATACTATAGGATAGTATTTATGTTATTAGGCAATCTGGACTTCAAGGACGGACCTTGAAGTGAGATCCCGGATCATCCGGCTCAGCCGGACCGGGATGACGAAAACAATAGAGGGGAATGATTATTCCTGCTTGGAAGCGCCGCGCTTAAGCTTGGCTTTGATGACCATTTCGCGTTCCTCACCTCCAGGGAAATCTACTGTGGTGGAACTGGTTAGCTGGTAGTAATTCAGTAAGTGTGTGTTGAGTGATTCCATAATTAGCTTAATATCTTCGGATGCGTCAGCGATTTTGTTTTTTAGTTCAATCGCTTGAGATGATTGACCGAGTTCGGTTTTTCGACTTTTGGCAGTTTTCAACTGTGCTTCGGCTTCCGTTTGAGCTTTTTGAAGCCCTTCGTCATTGTCAAAGATTCCCTTTAACATATCCTTCAGTTCTTTTTGTTTCTTTTGCAAATCTTCGAGTTGCTGTGACAGACGCACAATGAGCCCTTGAGTGGCATCGAGTGCGGTTGTATCAAAGGCGGGAGCTGCTTGGGGAGCTGAAGCGGTTTCTGTGGAAGTCGTTTCAGTTGTTATTTGAGGTTCGTCAACCATAATTGTTCTCCTTTTGTTTTACACAAAAGACTATAGCATGTCGTTTCATTGGTTGCCAAACGCACTCTAATCGTGTAGTTTCTGGAGTATGAAAACATATTATCTTTTTCCTTCATTAATCACTTTAGCAATACTTTTGGGCGGTTGTACTAACACCCCGTCAATAGCGGACAATATTGATCTGCCAGCAGCTACTCCCGTAGCTACGATTCAACCTACACCCACCCCTTCTCCATCTGTAATTCCTGCCAGTGAATCTGCTAAACCAGTCACAAAGAAAGGTGAAGTAAACGTAAATCTGACTACTTCAAAAGGAGTGATTACACTGAAGCTTTATCCTGACAAAGCTCCGCTAACGGTGGCAAATTTTTTGGCTAAGGCAAAAAGCAACTACTACAAAAACCTCACCTTTCATCGAGTGGAAGACTGGGTGATTCAGGGTGGCGATCCTGAAGGAACTGGACGTGGTGGAGGCGACATTGCTACTGAACTAAGTAGCCAACCATTTACTATCGGCAGTCTGGGAGTGGCCCGAGGTGGAGATATTAAAATAAGTAATGATTCCCAGTTTTTTATTTGTATTACTGACTGTAGTTTTTTGACAGGTAAATACACCAATTTTGGTGAAGTGGTAAATGGAATGGATGTGGCTCGGGCTATCGCCATCGGCGATAAAATTCTGTCTATAGTAGAAACAAAATAGGCACGTTTCATAAATCATCCGTATAATGAGGTTATGAAACAGTTTTTTGGACGGTGGGTGTTGGCATATTTTAGGTTTTTTGCCCGGCGTCGTCTCAATCGAAATAGACCTTTGATTATTGGCATTACTGGCAGCGCAGGCAAGACTAGTACGCGAAATGCCGTAGCGGCTGTGTTGCGTACTTCGACTCAATTAAAGGTTAGTATCAAAGCAAATTCTGAATCAGGTATCCCCTTGAATATATTGGACTTACGTCCAGCGGATTATTCACCTTGGGATTGGATTCGAATGTTGTTGCTGGCTCCGTTTCGGGCATATTTGGTTCCAAGTCGATTTAATACGTATGTCGTTGAAATGGGTATCGATTCCCCCAAGCCGCCCAAAAATATGGATTATTTGTTGAGTATTATCCAGCCGCAGATTGGCATTTTTCTCAACGCTTTACCGGTTCACACTGCTGCGTTTGATCCAGGTGTGAGTATCCTGAATCCCAGTGATCAAACACAAGCGATTATCGACGCCATTGCGCAAGAAAAATCCAAGTTGGTGTTGCAATTGCCGAAAGATGGTTTGGCTGTCCTCAATGCAGATGACGCCGCAGTGATGAAACATACTGAAAACGTAAAAGCTACCGTACTAACCTTTGGCAAATCCTCCAAGGCAGACGTACGAATTGCTTCAATCCAGCAGACAATAGATTCCACCGTATTCCAATTTGCCTATCAAAATCAGATTGCTTCATTGAAACTCCCGTATGTATTACCCAACCATTTTGGACACACCTTTGCCGCTGCCCTGTGTGTGTCAATTTTCCGTCGTCAATCACTTATTGAAGGCTGCGCCCAACTACAAGATCAGTACAAACTACCTGCAGGAAGAATGTCACTTTTCCGGGGAGTGAATGATTCGGTGATTATCGACAGTTCATATAATGCGTCTGCCCAGCCAACCATTGATGCTTTGGAAATGTTGGCAGTTTTACCAGCCAAACGG
>CAZQBH010000019.1:10313-18703 GCA_964591645.1 uncultured Pseudomonadales bacterium
AATTGGGTGACGAAGCTAAAGGCGAGCATGAACGTGTCTTGGACGTAGCGTTTCGAACCACCGACATGGTCTATACGGTTGGTCCTTTGATGGAACAATTCGGTCTGCCGTATGCTCAAAAACAAAATAGGGCAATCCGATGGTTTGCCCATGCCGAGGAAGCGGGAAAATTTCTCCTAGGTGAATTACGGCAAGGTGATGTCATTTTAGTAAAGGGGTCCCAAAATTCAATTTTGATGGAGTCTGCTGTGGAAATATTATTGCGTGATCGTGACGATGTCCGACGATTGTGCCGTCGGGGAGCATATTGGGATAAACAACGAGCAAAACTGCGCAGCGCTTGATTTTTTACTTCGGTTACCGTAATATGTTTTCCATGAATATGGATTTACTGTTCCGTCTCTATCTTCATGGTCGTCGCATTAGACAGATGGTCAGTACATCACACCATGAACAAATGTTTACCGGAACTATTTTGTGGCTCATTCAAAAGAAAGACCGGACCGTATCCGAAATGTCTGAGCTTTTATCTACCACTGCGTCGACCATTTCTGAAAAATTAACGCAGTTGGAGCGTGATGGTCTCATTCAACGAACTACATCGACTGCAGATAAACGAGCGCAACTCATTCAGCTGACTCCCTATGGCAATACTGCGTTGACCAAAATTATCACAACCGCACATACTGCGTGCATGTTTCCGTTGAATTCACTTAGTCCTAAAGAAACCCTCCAATTTGAAACATTATTACAAAGAATCTTACCGACTGATTGAAACAGCGGGAAAATCCGTAGACAATGAATAGATAGTAAGGAGCTGTAATGACGAAGTTAATTAAATGGTTAAAACAAAAAAAATGGATTGTTGGAATCCTCTTGCTGGTTGTGGTCGGCGGGGGTTGGTGGTGGAACAGCCAACGCCAACAATCAAAGAAGTTTACAACTGTTAATCCTGCGCTCCGAGATGTGACCCAGGTGTTAAAAGTATCAGGAAAAATTGACGCCGAAGATAAAGTTCGGCTGACCTTTGCGGGGGCAAGTAAACTAACTTGGTTGAACGCGACTGAAGGTCAGATGGTAAAAAAGTATCAGGGGTTGGCATCGGTTGATGCGCGAACTTTGGAAAAAAATCTTCAAGTAGCTCAAAATACTCACGGAGTTCAATTTCGCGCTTTTGAAAATTCATTAGACTCGGTGGATTATTATTCCCAAAGCGGATTATCTGAAACCGAACGCCGGTCAGCCGAAACGGCTCAATTAAATTTACGCAATACTGCTTTGGCGGTGGAAATGGCAGATATTGCAGTAAAGCTGTCATATATGTCGAGTCCGATTACGGGCATTGTGACGAAGATTGATCAAAAGAATGTGGGCGCGTTAATGTTACCAACTGACGGGATTGAAATCGTCAACCCGGCGAGTGTATTTTTTAGTGCCGTGATTGATGAAGAGGATGTGTCAAAAATTTCTGCCTCGTTATCCGGAATCGTCCGATTAGACGCCTTTTCTAACCAAGAATTCCCCGCTACGGTTAAACGCGTATCATTTACCCCATCAGTGAGTGAAAGTGGCGGAACGGGTTACGCTGTCTGGTTGACTATGCCTATCGACAATTCCCGGATGCAATACAAGCTGGGAATGAATGGTGACGCTGAAATAGTCCTGGATCA
The DNA here is from genome assembly GCA_964591645.1 of uncultured Pseudomonadales bacterium. Classification (GTDB taxonomy): domain Bacteria; phylum Patescibacteriota; class Microgenomatia; order UBA1400; family RBG-16-45-19; genus CAZKMY01. The sequence goes on from CAZQBH010000019.1 coordinate 11,984, forward strand.
ACAAAAACAGGTGTTGACCATCCCGGTGGATGCATTGATTGAACGTGATGGAACAACATATGTTGATGTGCTCGAAAATAATAAATCAGTTAAGCGGACTGTGACGACAGGAATCAGTGATGAGGACTATACGGCTATCACAAGTGGCTTAACGGCTAATGATGAAGTGATACTGCCTGAAAAATAAAAATAGTTTATGAAAAATCCTCTTTTACAGCTTGATAATGTCAGTAAAGTCTATGAATTGGGTGACCAAACGTTGTATGCCATGTTGCATATTAGCGTCAAAATTTTTGAGGGCGAATTTGTCGCCATCGTCGGACCGTCCGGTTCCGGGAAATCTACGTTTCTGCATATCGCTTCACTTTTAGACAAACCGACTGAGGGATCAATAATTGTAAAAGATAAGAATGTTACGGATTACACCGAACCGGAAACTGCTTTGTTGCGGAATCGAGAGATTGGCTTTGTATTTCAGCAATTTAATTTGTTGGCCAAAACCAGTGCTTTAGAAAACGTAGCACTTCCTTTGATCTATACCGGTGTATCAGAAAAAGAACGGCTCAGACGTTCGCAGGAAAAACTGGTGGAGGTAGGCCTAGGAGAACGACTTTACAACACTCCTGCTCAACTGTCAGGTGGCCAACAACAACGAGTGGCTATTGCTCGGGCCCTGGTAACCAATCCCTCTATTATCTTCGCGGATGAACCGACGGGAAATTTGGATAGTAAATCGGGTGAAGAAATTAAAAAAATGATTATTCGATTAAACAACGCCGGGAAAACGGTAGTGTTGGTCACTCATGATTTGGCGATGGCTCAGATTGCCAAACGGATTTTAACCATTGCCGACGGAGAAATTACTAGCGACACCTTGACTAAGTGGGGTAAAGAAGATACGGTGGTATATAAAAATTTCTCCACCTGGCAAATTAAGACAAAAGATAAACATATAGATAGTTTAAAAGAATATACTCGGGAACAACGAGAGGCATAAGATGTCATTTAGCGCGCTTATTTTGATGGCTTTACGATCTCTTTGGAGAAATAAATCTCGTTCGATTTTGACTATGCTGGGTGTCATTATCGGAGTCGGGTCAGTGATTTTGCTGGTAGCGATTGGGAGTGGGCTGCAACAATATGTCACGGATCAATTTCAATCATTCGGAGCCAATAATATTTACGTTTCTCCCGGAAATATATTTGGTGAAAATGGCAGTTTTTCCAGTAATGAGGAGGTGTCAGCGAGTATGTTGTCGGAAGCACTTCGGTTTGAAGATATCAACAAAATCAAGCAGATGAGACAGAATATAAAGGGAGTGACCGCATACTCAGCTAATCGTGCAGAGGTGTCATATAAAAAAGAAACAAAAAAATCATCTATTGTGGGGGTTAATGCAGCCTATGCAGAGATTTCAAACACCAAACCTACTATTGGCCGATTCTTTACTGAAGTAGAAGAAGATAAAAAAAGCCAGGCAGCGGTATTGGGATTCCAGATAGCCAAGGATTTATTCGGATCAGTAGATCCGTTGGGAAAAACTATTTCGGTGAAAAACCGACCCTTTACCGTCATTGGAGTAATCGAGGAAAAGGGTGGTGGGTTTGGTGGTCCTTCATTTGATAGTTTCGTTTACATTCCCATTACCTCGTGGTTTCAATTATTTGACTCAAAATTGGTTACAGAGATCATGATATCGGCCCGGTCAGAAGAAACGGTACAACCGGCAATCGATGAAGTTAAGGCATTTTACTTAAAACGGTTGAAGAAAGATGAATTTTCTGTCTATAAACAAGATGAAATTTTGAAGATGATTGATCAAATCTTGAGTGCATTAACCGCTGGTTTAGGTGGTATAGCGGCAATTTCGCTGGTAGTCGGCGGAATTGGAATTATGAATATTATGTTGGTGTCAGTAACGGAGCGAACTCGGGAAATTGGATTACGGAAAGCGCTAGGAGCTACTCCCCGAGTCATCATGATACAGTTTCTCATCGAATCGGTAGTGCTTTCAGTATCGGGTGGTTTAATTGGTGTTTTGATAGCCGAAGGGCTGGCTCAAATTATGAAGCAATTTATCCCTGCCCAAGTCACGCTTTCAGCAATTTTGTTGGCATTCGGGGTATCGGCAACTGTAGGTATTGTGTTTGGGGTATACCCTGCCAAGAAAGCAAGTCAACTCTCCCCCATCGAAGCCCTACGATATGAGTAGCAGCTTCAACCTCGGAGGTTGTAACCTGGACAACCTCCGAGGTTATCATGAATGGGATAGAAGAGTGCGGGAAGAAATGGGTTAGAATAGAGGCATGATTGGATTAATTCAACGGTTGCTACAGGTGGCTTTACTGGGTGTATTGGTATTCGCCATAGTTCAGCCAGCGGTAATGCCTGCACCGGTTCGGGGAGCAGCAACCGCATTTAGTTATTTTATGGTCGGTAACGAAGTAAGCTGGCAAAGCTTTACGTCTACATGGAAGGCGCGCTGGCAGTGGATGGGTACGTATATACCTCCGATGGCTCGTTTGGCCCAAGGTGTTCCTAGTGAACCTCCCGCGTTAACAATCGAAACGCTCATGAATGTCATGGGTAATGTATTTCTGACAGAACCGGCCAAAAAATGGGATTACATTAAATCAAATTTGACTATCACTCCGACGGTATCATCAAGTAGTGCAGGACAATAACCACCCATGAGTCATATAGTAGCGGAAGAAGTGGTGTTTACCGGTAAAAAAGTACGCGTTACTCAATGCCAAATGAACTTCGGTGATGGTAAAACACATATCTATGAACGGGTAGATTTTGATACCAAAACCGGTGTTTCCATTTTACCGCTCACTGATACCGGAGTGAAACTGATTAAGCATTATCAACTGGGAATCGATCAGGAGGCTTGGACCTTACCGACTGGCGGACTTGAACCAGGAGAAGATCCCAAAGAACGAGCCAGGTTGGAATTGGAAGAGGAAGCAGGAGTTACCAGTGACGATATTTCTCTTTTACTTCGGACCCATTCACTCCCTGGATATATCGGGAGTGAACCCGGATACATTTTTGTGGCAAAAAACGTGCGACCACAATCTCGGCCCGGTGATGAGCCATTTCCCATCACCATAGCGGATTTTACTTGGGAAACAGTACTCTCAATGATTCGTGAGCGGGAGATTATGGATGGTCGTACAATGACCACCCTGTTATACTACGATCGATTTTATCGGATATAACCTTGTATGCAGGAATTATTGCTCGCGTTTCACACTCTATTATCCCGAATCACTGACGTGGGAGAAAAACTTCATGTCGCGGAAAAACAACGGGAATTGACAGAACTTAAAAATACGGCGGCAGAAACTTCTTTTTGGAACGATGACCAAAAAGCTAAGGTGACACTAAAGCGAATTGCCGGTTTGGAAGAAGAAATTACTTTGGTGGAATCACTCCTTGCAAAATGTCATGAGTGGGAAGAGTTACTGACCATGGCGCTTGATACTAATGAATCAGATTCAGGTTTCACAGCTGATGCTGAAGCAGCATTGACAACACTAACCCGCGATGTGGATCAAGCGGAAATCCATTTATTTCTTTCGGGTCCCTACGATGCTAATGATGCAATCGTATCTATTCACGCTGGTCAGGGAGGAACAGAAGCGCAGGATTGGGCGGAAATGTTGCTGCGGATGTATATGCGATACTTTGAACGAAAACGGTGGAAATGCGAATTAATTGAGGAAACCCGGGGTGATGAAGCTGGAATTAAATCTGCTTCGATTATGGTATCTGGTACTATGTGTTTTGGTTATTTAAAACATGAAGCCGGGACACATCGGCTCGTACGTCAAAGTCCGTTTAATGCTGATAAATTGCGGCAAACTTCATTCGCTTTGGTGGAAGTTTTACCTCAAATTACTGACGGTCAAACAGTCACCGTTCGTGAGGAAGATTTAGAGTGGCAGTTCTTTCGAGCTGGAGGTAAGGGCGGTCAAAATGTTAATAAAGTGAACACGGCGGTTCGTCTGCGGCATATACCATCGGGAATTGTGGTCGAAGCCCGCACCGAACGCTATCAGGAACAAAATCGAAAGTATGCGTTGGCAATTTTAACCAGTAAGTTGTGGCAAATCGAAGAAGAACGACGTGCAAAAGAAATAGACTCTTTAAAGGGAGGAAACCGGATGGCTAGTTGGGGTACTCAAATTCGAAACTATGTATTACACCCCTATCAGTTGGTTAAAGATGTTCGGACTGAAGTAGAAACTTCCGATACATCCGGTGTTCTTGATGGTGATCTGGATGCATTCGTGATTGCAGAAGTGAAGTTGGCTAATTAAACTTGGCAGAGGAAAATATCCTATGCTATAGTGGACTGTACTGTGAATCAGGGAGATTGGATATGGATACAATGGAATCAACACAAACAATGCCGGTAGTTCCTGCAGAGGCAACCCCTTCTGTTCTAGAGGCTCGTCCGGTAGTTCCTCCAACGATATATCAAGTATCATCCCCAAAGAAGGGTGCTTCCATGCGAAAATTTGTTTTTATTCCACTGTTATTGGTGATTGTAGCTGCCGGAGTCGGCACCGGCTTTGGAGCGTTTACATTGTTTGGACCAAAAGCCACCAACTCAACTGGAATTACTGGAGCACCAGGAACCCTCAATCAAAACCAATTGGTAGTAGGGAAAGTATATGGGCTTGAAGATGATAAGAAGTTTCCTAGCCAATCCGAAGGTGTCATTGAAAAGGGAGGTATTGACGGTGAGGGAACCCACCATTTAATTCGTCCCGGTGGAACCTCACAAACTGTCTACTTAACTTCCTCAGTGGTTGATCTTGATTTGTTTGTGGGATCAAAAGTTCAAATCAAGGGTGAGACGTTTTCGGCTCAAAAAGCAGCTTGGTTTATGGATGTAGGTAATGTCAAAGTCATTGAACTCAATGTTCGGACTGAATCAAATTCCTCACCCACTACCACTCCCGCTGAATAATTTTGGAGATACCTGCCACATGATTTCTTTTAATGCTGTTAGCAAGCTGTACGGTGATAAACCAGCATTATCGGATGTTTCTTTCCGAATTGAAGCGGGTGAGTTCGTTTTTATTGTCGGCCCGTCTGGAGCAGGCAAATCCACCCTCTCAAAGCTTTTGATTGCGGAAACTATCCCCACGAGCGGAACAATTAAGGTGGGGGAATATGATTACGCTCAAATTAAACGCAAAGATATTCCCTATTTACGTCGTCAGATCGGCGTTATATTTCAAGACAACAAGCTGTTCCCCGATCGAACGGTAGCGGAAAATATTGCCATTAGTTTGGAAATATTAAATAAATCTGATTTATCCATTGAAAAATCAATTGAAGAATTACTGAAAGTGACTGGCTTAACAGGCAAGGATAATTATTTTCCCCGGCAGCTGTCCGGCGGCGAACAACAGCGGGTGGTAATCGCTCGAGCATTAGCCATGGATCCGGCGGTTTTATTTGCCGATGAACCTACCGGTAATTTGGATGACGAAACAGCTATGCAAATTGTAGAGCTACTAAAACGGATTAATGAACATGGAACTACCGTTCTTATGGCTACTCATGATTTAAATTTGGTCAAGCAATTGGGAAAACGGACATTAGTCTTGCGTGATGGGAAACTCGTGGAAGATACCGGTGATCGTGCAAAGAAAATTGAAAAACATCAGGAGAAGGAGTCCCATGAATCGGACGATAGCACATAGTGTAAAGAATATTCGCCGAGCTCCTTTTCAGGCATTAGGGTCGGTATTTATATTGTTACTCACCTTTTTGGCTGCATTGGCTTTTGTGTTGGTTTCCCTGGGATCTCAAGTATTGTTGACGTATTTTGAAACTCGTCCGCAAGTGACGGCTTTTTTTACCGATAAAGTGGATGAAACAACGATTTTACAAATCAAACAGCAGTTGGAAAACCAGCCGTATGTGGACAAGGTGATATATGTCTCAAAAACAGAAGCGCTTAGTTTATATCGAGAACAAAACAAGAATGATCCCCTCCTTCTGGAAATGGTGACTGCAGATATCCTTCCTCCTTCTTTGGAAGTTTCTGCAAAATCAATGGAGTATTTATCCAAAATAAATGAGGATTTAAAGCAGGTTACCGGTGTTGATGAAGTAGTCTATCAAAAGGATGTGATTGAAGCGTTGCAGCGATGGACCAGAGGTATTCGTACCAGCGGATTAATTTTGGTGGTTTTCTTGGTGGCCACATCAGTCATTATTACTTCCATAATTATTTCGATGAAGGTGGCCCAAAAACGAAATGAGATTAAGATTTTTCGCCTGTTAGGAGCTACGCCTTGGTACGTCCGGGGTCCGTTTATTATTGAAGGTGTGCTTTATGGAGTGGTAAGCGCATTTCTTGCCTGGTCGATTCTTTATATTATTTTGTTATATTCAACTCCATTACTGCTCTCCTTTATTGGTGATATTCCTTTATTACCGATTTCTGTAACAACCATGCTGTTGTTACTGGGAGGCGGGGTTGGAGCAGGAGCGTTAATGGGATTAGTCAGCGGCAGTATTTCAACGTCCCGCTATTAATACTGATCATGAAACGTTTATTAGTTTTTTTTATATCGCTACTTTTCTTGAGTGGTTTTTGGATGTTTTTTCGATTCTCTTCTGTCATCGCGGAAGATACTGCTCAATTAGAGACCAAAATAAGAGAATACGAGACAAAACTATTAGAGCTT
>CAZQBH010000020.1:0-13239 GCA_964591645.1 uncultured Pseudomonadales bacterium
CCAATTTAGAGCTTACAAATATTATAAAAAGAGTTCAAGAACAACTATCTAAACTTGATGCCCGAACCGGTATCGCTAAAATGCTCATGGGTGCCGATATGGGTGCAGTGAAAAACTTAAAACAGCAAATGGAACAAAACCAAACCCAGATTCAACAACTGCAGCAATTGATGGATCAAGTCAGTAATCAAGGCGATCAAGCTGCTATCCAAAATGCTATCCAAGCTCTGATTGAACAGAATACTTCCCTGCAAGCCAAAATTGGTGTAGCCGAACAAGCCAAAGGTCTCTTTGGTTGGCTATTTAGAATGTTTGGCCAATAAGCACTGCATCCGATACAACGAATATAGTTGTAGCCCAATGGCTCCAATTAGGAACCATGCCGAATATCGAAACAGCAGTGGCAGGATAAAGTGAGGGGTAATCGTTGAGAATAATCCCATTCCTAATGTAGCACCACACATGGGAGCACTGATTCCGCAGGTGCTGAGTGTTGTAATACCTACAATCGTAGCAATGAAACTGACTACAGAATTTTTCGGAGTAGCTTTAGAGCGTTCTTTAGTTTGGCGAATCAAGCAGGTGATATTTAAAGAAAACAATATTACGTACAGCAATGCAGGTATGGCGATAAACCCATGAAACAATGTCTTGGGTAACAAAACGATCATCGTCCCCACAGATAGTAATAACGCAGTTTTGCAGTAAGGGCTATCCAAAACTTCTTGTAGAATCATTTGGCGCTGTGATTGGTAGATATACCTAACAGTTGATACAAAAGACAAAATCCCGTCATGCCGGTAAACAAAGCTATGCCACCAACTATAAAGGCGATCTGTTGAACTGCGCCGGTTAGGGCAAAGAATCCAATCAGAATACTAAGAAGACCAATCCCTAAGCGAATGGCTCGATCAGTCCGGTTTTCATTGGGGACAGGACAATTCATAGAGTTACTCCTAAAATACCGGCTAATTTGGCTTTATCAAAGCCAATGATGAATTCTGGCTCCGCATCTTCATATTGGATTTCGGTGACTGGAACCCCCATTTGTCCCGTTCGCTCCACCATTTTATTGGCTTCTTGTTCATTTAGATCCACATAAACTACATCGTGTTTTACTTGCTTGCTTTCCAACCAGGATTTTTCCATTTTGCAGTAAGGGCAAGACATGGTGGAATATAGTTTAACCGCCGTTGGTTTTAATTCTGCCACACCCGCAGACTCATGAATCATCTCTTTTATTGTTTGTTCAGCGGTATTAGCTAAATCGGCCACTTTGTGTGATTGAGCTAAAGCTTTTATCACTGCTGGTTGACCGGTACCAACGATAACATCATTGCCTTTTTTCATGACGGTAATAGCACAGGGTAAGAATCCAATCAAATTTTGATTTTCTTGCAGTAAAGTTGCTAGCCAGTCTTTTTTACAGATAACCACCATCTTCCCCATGTCATCAGGTAACTCAGTTTCAGACAGAATCTTAAAACCATGTTTTTTGGCGTTCTCAGTTACATTCTTAACGGTGTCGTCTAATGAATAGTTACTTTTACGAAAATAGGCAAAGTTAATAATATACCCCCTCCCAGTAATTTACTGTAATATTAGCATATGCTAATATGTAGTCAATAGGATTAAAAAATTGATGAAACAAAATACCCAACTCACTTGTATTACAGGTAGAAAGGAAAAAAGAACTATGAATACTAAAACAAAGTTGATTCTCTCTGGTTTAGGTATAGCTGCCTTGACCACATTAGTAGTTAAACCCGTGGATGCATTTGTACCATTGGACTGGATAAAGTCCAAGTTAACGCCAGCGCAACAGACCCAAATGGCAACGTATCACAATCAACGTAATGAGGCTTTAGCCAAATTCTTAGGTAAACCAATCAGCCAAATCCAACAAGAACTGGCTTCGGGCAAACGGCCCCGTGATTTAATGAATGCAGACCAATTAGCGCAATGGCAAGCATCTCGCCAGACTATCAAAGCACAGCATCAACAAGAATTTGGTGTGTCACAATATGGATATGGACAAGGTCGTGGTCACGGACGAGGCTTTGGTCGAACTGATTCGAACTAAAGATCAAGAAAAATATGCTGTAATAGTCTCTCGATACCAAGAGAGACTATTCCGGTATGCCAGGTATTTACTACAGGATGACCACAAAGCTCGCGATGTCGTTCAGGCCGCCTTCATTAAAGCGTTTGTCAATTTGAATGGATTTAATACCCAGAAGAAATTTTCAACCTGGATATATCGAATTGTGCACAATGAAGCCATCAATGAAATTGGTAAAAATCATCAAGTGATCGCCATGCCCGATAACTTTGAGGCTGAAAGTGATGAAAATATGGATGATCAGATGATTAAAAAGAATATCCAGAACTTGGTAAATGATTGTTTTAAAAACCTGCCACTTCTCTATGCCGAACCATTATCGCTCTACTATTTGGAAGATAAATCATATGAAGAAATTAGTGACATTTTACGTCTACCTATCGGAACTGTGAGTACTAGGGTAAGACGGGCTAAAATAATGATGAAGAATCTATGTCAAAAGAACAGATAAATATAACTGAGTCGGTCATGAGTCATTTAAAGACTGAAAAAGTGAAGATGAAACCACGATGGTTTTTTGTGATCGGTTCCATCGCCACTCTCATCGGGTTGATCGGTATTCTAATCTTGTCTACATTTTTAGTCAGTCTCATCTCGTTTACCTTACGAGCTCATGGTCCCATGGGAGCTATTCGCTATCAACAATTGATCCAATCATTTCCTTGGTGGTCGGTGATTGTCATTTTGGTCGGTTTAGGTTCCGGAACGTCATTACTAAAACAATATGACTTTTCATATAAGAAAAACTTTAGCTTAATTATGGTAGTAATACTGGCTGCCATTATCGTTAGCGGATTGCTGATTGATGTTTCTGGTTTAGATAATCTATGGATACGACGAGGTCCAATGCGGTTGATGTATCAACAGCATTATCCAGATTGGCGCTGGCAGCGTTAATGAGCTTGATGGACTTTCATCACACACATATTCATGACTACTTCCAAACCATGCGATTCCGCTAACTCTTTCGCTTCAATGGAAGAAACACCCTCCCGCATCCAAATTGCCGGTTTTCTTCCTGTTTTAATCACCTCTTCAACAATGGCGGAAACCTCTTCAGACTTCCGAAAGATATCTACAATATCAATATTCATTTCAGTCGGAATTTCAGTTATTGAAGGATAAGCTTTCAATCCAAAAACTACAGAAGTCATGGGGTTAACCGTAATAATGGTATATCCGTTCTGAAGCAAATTATTCAGCCACTTGATAACTAGGCCGCTCAGGTTTATCTGACAAACCAATCATGGCTATAGTAGCTACTTTACATTATATTAGCAACTGCTAATATACATCTATGTCTTATGATGTCTACAGTGCCATCGGCAATAGTGTTCGAGCCAAGATATTGATGTGTCTCGCTCAAAAACCAAAAACAGTCACAGAACTGATTGGTAATTGTCAGTTGGCTCAATCTGCCGTTTCGCAGCATTTAACCAAACTTAAACATGCAGGATTGGTAGAAGCAAGTAAAGAAGGCAAAAACGTTACTTACTCATTAAAGTACCCACAAGCTGCTCAAATTAGTGAGCTGTTGATGAAATTAAATCAGGAGATTCGCTAATGGTGCAAATGGAGATGTTGGAGATTTCTGCGCAAGATGTTAAAAAAGCTATGGATAATCATGAAAACGTCATATTGTTAGATGTACGCACTCCAATGGAATTTTCTCGAGGCAAAATTGAAGGGGCTGTCAATGTGCCGGTTGATGAAGTGTCCGCCAAAATCGAACAAGTTATTCCTGATAAATCAGCGACCATTTATGTCTATTGTCTGAGTGCGTCCCGCAGCCCCTTTGCCGTGGAGATGATGAATGAACTGGGATATCAGCATGTCTTCAATATGACGAGTGGATTATTAGCATGGAGAATATTTAAATACCCCATGGTAGCGTAATTTATCTCAATTTTTCATTTTTGAAACCGAAAATGTCTTGTAACTATTGGTGACAATTTGCCCCAATAAACCGTCTTCCATATCATCTTTTTGTTCTTCATATACAACTATCATTTTTTGTATCCACGGCAAAAAAAGTTCAAAATTAAACTTCTCAGGTCCACAAAACGAGAAGTTTACACCAAGTTTTGTCTTTCTAGATCTACTTCATTTTAATGCTTTTAATAAACACCGATTTTCATGTACTATTGGCATAAAGTACTTACATTTATATGCCAAAGAAATTTTCAAGACAAAAACTCCCATTATCAACGTTTGTTGTCATTGGTTTATTGCTCGGTAGTTTGACTGTGGCCCGGATATTAGTTGAAACAAACCAAGATTTTCGTTCGAAAGCCAATATTAGCTCTTTGCTACCTACCACCAGAATTTCTATAGATGGTATATATCCTCACTTGGCAGTTTTTGGCAACTCGGAGGATGCGAATCCAACTTGTTGCAACGAGACGGGCATCGGAGCAACAGTTTATTGGGCCAACAAACTATGGATGATTACATACCCTCCCAGTGCCTGGAAAGGAAGTCACGACAGTCTATACGCCATTGACCCTCTTACCATGGCGATGAAGAAATACGGTTCGTATGATCCCGCATACACGACTGATCCGACACGAGCAGATTTTGTTAGTGTTGGCGGAACTGCTTCAAACAGAATGATACATGAGGCATCAAATCAATTAATCATCGGCCCATATTTCATAAACAGTATTGGTAAAGTTCGGGTAATTCCGACTGTTAATATGCTTGGTAGAATTACAGGAATTGGCAAACATCTCACCGATCCTGATCACAAAGTTTACATCTATACAATGGAGCAGGGGCTATATGAAGTCGACGTAAACACTTTAAACGTAAAAGAATTACATAAAGATGGTAACGCTCAAGCAAACGCACTCGTTACTATTCCACCGCATCAAATAGTTCCGGGGGCGCACGGGAAAAGCGCATATACCGGACAAGGACGTCTAATAGTGGCAAACAACGGCGAGGGTGGAGGGTTAGCGTCATGGGATGGACAAGGATCGGCAGCCAACCCTTCTTCTTGGACCATAATCGATAACAACAAATACACAGACATCACTGGCCCGGGCGGTATTTCTGGATCCAAACTAGCATCAGATCCAATTTGGGCAATCGGTTGGGATGCTCGATCGCCCAAACTAATGCTTCTTGATAACGGCAGTTGGTCCGTATACCGTTTTCCAAAAGCATTTTATTCGTTCGACCAAGATCATGGTTGGAATACTGAATGGCCAAGAATCCACAAAATTAGCGACTCCGAACACATCTTGGATATGTTTGGAACTTACTATCTTTTTCCCTCAACATTTAGTGTTGGAAATAGCGCGGGCATTAAAGCGTTATCTAATCATTTAGCCATCACCAACAACATCACACCTCTTTCAAAAAATTTATTGGCTATATCTGGAAATGACACCAGTTTGACTATTCCATTATCTAGTTACTACACCTATGCGGAAAAGCCTCAATCAAATATTCGTTTTACAACTCTCGATCTTATGAAATCAACTGGTAACGGAAGTGTGTTCGGGGCACTCTGGCTCAACGACGCCATTACGGCGGGCATGTATACCGACCCATTCTATTTTGGGAGTTTCGAAAATCGATTGTTTCATATCAAATTCGATACTGCTGATTCAGTTAGGGTGACTATTGAAATTGACGAGACCGGCAACAATGTTTGGAAACCATACAAATCCATACGCATAACTAATAAGTATGGATTCATCACGGTTCCAACTGAAATTAAAGGACAATGGATTCGGTTTAAAACAGATAAAACAATAAGTCATGCCACAATATTCGCAAATTACAGCTCCTCGCCAATCCCACCAAATCTAGACATGTTTGCTGCAATACCTTTACAGAATTCAAACTCCACCACCTCAAACGGTATATTGCGCCCATTAAACGAAAAATTACAGCTTGTAACAATAAACAAAACAGGTGAAACAACTGCCACTCCTGATCAATACTATGAAGTTTCTGATGATCTAAAGATCACTGCACCAACCGATCAGTCTCAAAAACAAATAGTTTTCAACGAATTTGATGTAAACAAAAAAATCAATTCAATTGGAAGTAATTTTAATTACAGCATCGATAATGCATCAATCGTTTTAACCGAGAGAGATAAATCAGGTGCTTTAATTGGAACTTATCGATTACCTAAGGGAGATAGTGTCAGTATTCAACAAATCGGCAACTATCGCAAGGTCCGTCAGGTCGTGACGGATCGTTTGCTAATGAATGTAGGTGGCATTTTTTATGAACTGCCTTTTTTGAATGCTGGAGGAGCAAAAAGAATACGGCCTATTTCAACACACAATAGACAAATTTATGACTTTGCCACGTGGAGAGGGATGTTGGTACTTTCTGGAACCGCAATTACTTCACCCGCTGACACACACTATTATAAAACTGAAGATGGCAAAACTGGATTATGGTTTGGAAGTATTGAAGACCTATGGCAGCTCGGCGCACCAGTCGGAGTTGGTGGCCCCTGGTTAAACTCCGCAATAGAGGCAAATGTAGCCTCAGATCCATATTTAATGGCTGGTTTTGGTAGTAAAAAATTAACGCTGTCACACTCGGCTTCAACTCCGGTAGTGTTCACTCTAGAGGTAGATATTCTCGGCACAGGATTTTGGCAAGACTACAATATCCCCATAGAAGTTCTGCCAAATCAATCAATTACGTATACTTTTCCTGCGGGTTACGAAACACAATGGATACGCCTTAAAGCAAACACCAAAACTACCGCTTCAGCAATTTTTACCTACACCCAAGTGAATCCAAATGTTACCCCCACATCCGCATTAACCCCTCCAGCTTGTACTTCATTTACAACCATCAACATAAACAGTTGCCCAAAGTACCCCAATGGTGGGCCAAGTTGCACCTTTAATGGCATGTCACCAAAAGTCACTATCAATGCAACAAAAGCCGACTTCTATCAGTTACGCGAGGTGGACTCGGCAGTTCTTTGTAATATAGTAACCGACTGGTCTCCTGCAAAAACCTATAAGGGACCAATAAGTTTTAACTGGAATTTCACTTCTAAAGGATTAAAGAAACTTTGTCTTAAATTAATTGATGGTGCAACATCATCTCAGTGTGGAGCGTCAATAACATTACAATAATTTACATCATATTTTCTAATTGTTAATTCTTTATATACTACGTCGCGGTAACCTTTAAAGCTAAATTTTCATGCTTTATTAGTGTTGTTCCTAAAATAAAATGGGAAAGACACAACAGGAAGAAATCGGGGTAATAATAAAAGGCTAACCCCCAAAATAATCCCATCACAAAGGAATATACCGTAATTTTCACATTCTTTAAGAAAACGTGTGAAAAAGAAAATATTACGGCCGAAAACAGCACGTACGGCAAAACAAAATTCCATTGAAAATAATGAAAAATTGCTAGTGGAAAACTTCTCGTTAAGATATTTTGCAGAGGAACAGAAATAAAAAAATAAAATAAGCTGCTGTTCCACCAACGATTGGCAACGGTATCCTCAAGAGATAGACTTTTGACTAGATTAAATTTTGATAAAAACGCATAGGCAGTTAGAGTAATTACACCATAAACAAACAACGATTTTATGGTTGGCAATTGCCATCCTAAATATTGGTATTCTAAATTGTACCGAGTAATTGATGCAGCAATCCCAATCGTCAAAAGAACCAAAAAAACGTACCTAAAATTCAATGGAACGACTTCAAAATATATTGCCAAAGCAAACACAATTCCAAAAACGAGCAGGGTCCAAAACATCATACTTATTTAATCATACTCTCCCAGCCAAAATGCGCCCGATGTGTAACCGTGAAAGATTGCGGCTTAAAAAACTGTTCCCTATCTGTTAAACTAACAGCGAACATATCTCTGTAACGATCCGACTACCAATCGGGGAATAGAGCGCTGTTTGCGCGAAGCAAACATAATTAAGCTACCAATCAGGATGGAATCGCCCGATCAAATCGGACTCCTGAGTATTTGGTAGCTCATTTGGTATTAAGGGGGGATATATGGAAGATCAACTCGATAAAAATCGCTCAGTGTATGACGTATCAGCAGGTGAGGTCTTCTGGAAAAATTTCCTTGCCGGGTTTGGTCGTGCATTGGGAGGAATCTTTATATATGCCATTTTTATCACTATCTGCGTATATATTTTTATGACCCAAGCCTTACCACACATCACCCCATTCATCCAAGAATATCAACAGGCCGTCCGGGGGTTGAACCTGCTTAATAAAACTACCGCGCCGAGCACAGGATCGGACCTCAAACAATACCAACAGTTTTTACAAGATTTGCCCATTACACCAAGTAAATAGAAGGAATTTATGTCAGACTTATCACTTGAACAATTACACAATATTCGTCATTCAACTGAACATGTCTTAACCCAAGCCATGCAAAAACTATATGGCTCAGACAAAATTATTATGGCCATGGGTCCAGCTACTGATGATGGTTTTTATTTTGACTTCGACACCGCAGAAGGGATTACCATCACTGAAGCCGACTTTGGCAAAATCGAAAAAGAGATGTGGAAAATCATCAACAAAGATCTTCCGATTACCCGCAAAGAAATCGATCTCACCGAAGCCAAAAAACTATTCAAAGGCAATCCGTACAAACAAGAATGGCTTGACCAGATCGAGAGTCGGGGAGAGAAAGTTACCATCTACTGGACCGGGGATGAATTTGTTGATCTCTGTGCCGGTCCTCATGCTGAATCTACCAAAGCCATCAAAGCATTTAAATTACTTTCTATCGCCGGTGCGTATTGGCATGGTGACGAAAAAAACAAAATGCTGACTCGCATTTATGGCACGGCATTTTCTTCCGGGGAAGATCTCAAACAATATCTATGGCAAATAGAGGAAGCCAAAAAGCGTGATCATCGCAAACTTGGCAAAGAACTTGATCTCTTTGTCTTTTCCGAACTGGTTGGTCCTGGCTTACCTCTGTACACTCACAAAGGTGCCTTGATTCGCCGATTACTCCAGCAGCATGTCAACGATCTGCAAAAACAAATTGGGTATCAGGAAGTCTGGACGCCTCAAGTCACTAAAGCCGATTTGTTTAAAACTTCCGGCCACTACGACAAATATCAAGATTCAATGTTCCGGGTGAAATCCAGTTACACCAAGGATGAGTATTTTCTTAAACCAATGAATTGTCCCAATCATTGTGTCATCTTTGGTTCCAGGTCCAGAAGTTATAAAGATCTCCCTATCCGCTTCTCTGATTTTGCCAATCTCTATCGTGATGAAAAACCAGGGGAGTTGTCTGGTTTAACCCGACTCCGCGCCTTCTCTCAAGATGATGGACACTGCTTCTGCCGTGAAGATCAGATCGAGAACGAATTTGTTAACGTAATTCGCATCATCGGTAAAGCGTTGGAACCGTTTCAAATGAGATATTGGATTCGATTATCTCTGTGGGATTCCACTCATCCCGAAAAATATCTCGGTGAAAAAAGTACTTGGGAAAAATCTCAAGCCATATTAGAAGACATTCTTAAAAAAGAAGGTGTCTCGTTTAGAAAAGTTGAAGGAGAAGCTGCGATCTACGGACCAAAGATGGATTTTATTGCCGTTGATTCCTTGGGTCGCGAATGGCAAATCAGTACGGTCCAACTAGATCTCATCATGCCTTCTCGATTTGGATTGGTATACACGGATGCTGATGGCCAAGAAAAGACTCCCATCATGATTCATCGCGCCATCTTGGGTTCACCTGAACGGTTTATGGGGCTGCTGATCGAGCACCTCGCAGGGGCATTTCCCCTCTGGCTTGCACCCACCCAAGCAGTTGTAATCCCCATCTCAGAAGATCAGGCAGTTGCTGCCAAATTGCTTACCGAAAAATTGGCCGATGAGGGCATCAGGGTTGAATTGCTCGACCAAGCTGAATCGATGCAAAAGAAAATTCGCAATGCCGAAAAACAAAAGGTCCCCTACATGCTTGTTGTGGGTGCCCGCGAAGCCGAATCCAACTCGGTATCCGTTCGCGCCCGCAGCCAAAAGGATTTAGGTGTGATGGATTACCAGCAATTCCTTGATCATTTCACCCAAATTGCCTCCACCAAATCCCTTGGACTCTAATAACTACAACAATGTCGTCATTGCGGACTTGATAAGCCTCGGCGGCTAGACGGGTCCGCAATCCATAAATATTTCCTGGATCCCGGGTCTTCCGGCTGAGCCGGACCGGGATGACGTTTGTAGGATAATCCGAGTAATTGTTTTCCAGATGACACCAGGCAAGTAGACGTGATACAATTCGCCATAATACTATTTTGTTAACTACTTTTTTTGGAGGTTACCATACAAACCCCGTTTTACCGTATTAATCACCAAATTCAAGACAGCGAACTCCGAGTTGTTGATGAAGTTGGTAAACAAATCGGTGTTATCAGTAAAAGCGAAGCCTTGTCCCAAGCTGAAGCCGAAGGAAAAGATCTAGTCTTAGTCAATCCTGCTGCCAAACCACCTGTTGCCAAGATAATTAGTTTTTCTAAATTTAAATATCAACTCCAGCAAAAAGAGTCAGACAGCAAAAAATCATCTCGTAATGTGGAGATAAAAGAAATCAGATTTACCCCCTTTATTGCTGAAGGAGATTTCAATATCCGCATCAAAAAAGCCCGTGAATTTTTGACCGATGGAAATAAAGTCAAACTTAATGTAAAATTCACAGGTCGCCAAATTACCCGCAAGGAGTTTGGTGATAAAGTCATTAATAAAGCCGTTGAACAACTAGGCGATATTGCATCCATTGAACGCGCCCCTCAATTGATGGGTAAAATGCTTATCGTCCAGCTCCAACCAAAGAAAAGCAAGTAAAATCTTAAAGGATGCTTATGCCCGCCAAAGGTCCACATCTAAAACAAAAAACCCGAAAAATTGTCATGAAACGGTTTAAATTAACCGCCACCGGCAAAATTTTGCGCCGCACTCAAAACATGCGCCACTTACGGGCACGAAAATCAGCCAAGCAAATTCGCCGATATCGCGTTTATCATGAAGTTACCGGCAAAATTGCCAAGCAAATTCGCCGAATGTTAGCTATATAGGAAGAGAAAAGTTATGCCTCGCGTTAAAACAGGTCCCGCTAAACATGCCCGCCACAAAAAAGTACTTGAAGCTGCCAAAGGCTTCCTTCACGCTCGTCACAAACGATATAAAGTGGCTCATGAAGCCGTCATGCATGCCGGTCGGTATGCGTACGTCGGTCGCCGCTTAAAGAAACGTGATTTCCGAACACTTTGGATTAAACGTATCAATGCTGGCTTGGAAACCATCGATCCCAATCTTTCTTATTCCACCTTCATTAAATTGCTTGGTGATCACAAAATTGAAATCAACCGCAAAAT
Organism: uncultured Pseudomonadales bacterium; assembly: GCA_964591645.1. GTDB lineage: Bacteria > Patescibacteriota > Microgenomatia > UBA1400 > RBG-16-45-19 > CAZKMY01. The sequence goes on from CAZQBH010000020.1 coordinate 11,496, forward strand.
GCTCGCTGAATTAGCCGTAGAAGATGCAGAAGCTTTTAAAGCCATCGTCACTAAGGTATACGGCAAATAGGGGAGCCTATTACACCACACAACAAAATTCAAACTCCCCGAAAGGGGAGTTTTTAGTAGTACAGGAGTACGCTATCATTAATACTATGAAACTCACCAAAGCCATCTATTTGTCTGACAGTTATCTCAAAGAAACGACCGCCAAAATCGTCAATATCACTTCAACGGGGTCAAAATCAATTATCTTCTTGGATCAAACCATTTTTTATCCTATTGGCGGGGGTCAACCCAGTGATGTCGGTGCGATTTCAAACGATCACGGCAAAGCTCAAGTTACCAATGTCAAATATAACAAAGGTCTTATTGAACATTTCTGTCATATTGAAGGTGAGTTGGCAATCGGTGATACAGTAACTTTGACCATCGACTGGACAACACGTTATCGACACATGCAATTCCATACGGCCGGCCATATACTCGACGAAGCAGTCAAGGAAATAACCCCTGAATTCCATGGTATTGAAGGTATGCATGGTATTAATAATCAGCTATACGTCGAATTCAATGGTTTTATCGATTCTGGTTTAAAAGATAACATCGCTGAACAAATTAATTCCTACATTCAAGATAACGCAGCAATCACCTTAGAAATGGTCACTGCTAAGGAAATCGAACAAAGACACATCGTTTTGCCCTTTGTTTTACCGGAAGACAAGCCACTGCGATTAATCACCATTGGCGACCATGCCCCCGCCCCCGACGGAGGGACTCAACTTCGTAATACTAGTGAACTTTGGCCGATCACATTGGGAGAATTCGAATACAAAGACGGTCATACACTTATTCATTACCATCTTGATGAACCGCAAGAAACAAAGACAGAACCAGCCCATGTCCAAGTCGCACATGGAACAATTTCTATAGAAGTATTCCAGCAACATGCCCATGAACTCGAAACGGCTGCCAAGGCGAATCCTAACGAAGACTACCTGGGTAAAAAAGGCAAGTTTAACGATGTGGCTAAATTAATGAAGGATATTGCCCCCGAAAATCGTGCCGAAGCGGGCAAACTTCTTAACGAACTCAAACAATCACTCACTGAGATTTCTCGAAAACTACCTCACGATCAAACTGTCTCACGATCAAACGATTCTTGGCTTGATACCACTATTCCTGGAGAGCTTCCCAAAATAGGCCACCTTCATCCGGTTACCCAAGCAATTGACCGCATTACTCATATTTTTGAAACGATCGGTTTCACCCGAGTCCGTTACCCGGAAATTGATTGGGACAAATATGTCTTCGAAAACTTAAACATGCCCAAAAGCCATCCTGCTCGTGATGAATGGGAGACATTCTTCTTGGACGTAGACAAAGATCCAGAAATGGGTCAGATGGTACTGACAACCCACACTTCCAATGGCCAAACACGCGAAATGGAACGAGTCGGCAAACCGCCGATTCGTATGTTAAATATTGGTAAATGTTACCGTCGTCAACAAGACGTGACTCATACTGCCATGTTCCACCAGTTTGAAGGACTCGTCATCGATAAGGGTATTACCATTCAACATTTAAAAGGTGTTCTTGACTACTTCGCCAAGGAATTTTATGGACCCGCTGCCAAATCACGCATTCGTCCTTTCCATTTTCAATTCACTGAACCATCTTTTGAAGTTGATTTTTCCTGTGTCCACTGTGACGGCAAAGGATGTCGATTTTGTAAATCAGGCTG
>CAZQBH010000020.1:13249-18681 GCA_964591645.1 uncultured Pseudomonadales bacterium
CACGAAGTCGGAGGAGCAGGGATGGTCCACCCCAACGTTTTAAAAGCTGGTGGTATTAACCCCAATGAATATACCGGATTCGCTTTTGGGTGGGGCATTGAACGTGTATATACGCTCCAGGCCGGTCTTCAACTCGATGATATCCGTCTTTTGTACTCTGATAATGTTGATTTCCTAAGGAATTTTTAATATGAATATTCTTGTTCCTCACGTATGGCTATCAGATCACCTCGATACAAATGCCGGTGTTGAAGATATTTCGCGTTGTCTCTCACTGTGTGGTCCATCCTTTGAACGCACGTATGATCGGCAAGGCGATTCCGTTTTTGATATTGAAGTAACTACCAATCGAGTTGATGCTGCCAGTATTCGAGGTATCGCTCGTGAAGCAGTCGCCATTTTGCCAGAGTTTGATTTCAAAGCCTTGCTTAAACCACTGCCGCACCCAAACAAAATCATTAGTACGAATCCACTTGATATCACTATTCAGAATGATCCGTTACTATGTCACCGGATCATGGCGGTAAAACTAAACAACGTCAAACTTGGTCCTTCGCCCGCTTGGCTTCAAAAGCGGTTGGAGCAGATTGATCTGCGACCCATTAATAACGCTATTGATATTACCAACTATGTTATGTGGGACATTGGTCACCCTATTCATGCTTTTGATTATGACCGTCTCATTGAAAAGAAAATTATTGTTCGTGAAGCCCAAAAAGGCGAATCGTTTGTCACCCTTGATGGTCAATCACACACCTGTCGAGGTGGGGAAGTAGTTTTTGATGATGGTACGGGTACAATTATCGATCTTCCCGGTATCATGGGAACCGAAAATACATCCATCACCGACAAAACCACCACCGTTCTTCTATGGATTGAGAGTGTGGATGCAGTCAAAATTCGGCGCGCTTCGATGGGATTATCAATTCGTACCCAAGCCGCTGTATTGAATGAAAAACGGGTCGACCCAGAACTTGCCAAAGAAGCCTTTGACCGAGCGATTAATCTTTTTGTGGAACTAACCGGAGCCAAAGAGGCGAGTGAGCGCATTGATATCTATCCCCACCCTGAACCACTCGAGTCTGCAACCATAACCACCAAACAAATTACTGATTACCTTGGGGTGGAACTGAAACCAGAAAAAATTAACCGTATACTTACCAATCTTGGTTGTCTAGTGGAAACAAAAAATGACCAACTTACCATCATTCCTCCTTCTTACCGGAGTCAAGACTTAAACATCCCCCAGGACTATATCGAAGAAATTGCCCGTATTTATGGCTACCACAACCTTCCCTCCGTTATCATGCCTACCGCTATTCCATATGCCCCATCCACAGAAGATTTTCACTTTGAATACCATGTTAAAACCTTGTTAACAGGATGGGGACTTCAAGAAATGTATACGTATTCTATGGTCTCTGAAAAAATTGCCAAACAGTCGGGCGACCCTATAGAAAAACATTTGAAAATCAGCAACCCATTATCTGACGATTTAGTATACCTTCGTCGCACCTTATTGCCTTCGTTGATGGAGGTACTTACTAACAATCCCCAAAAGGATCTCACCATTTTTGAAATGCAAAATGTGTATCTACCTAAAAACCAAACACTACCTCGAGAAGAATTGCATTTGACCCTCGCTTCTAATGAATCATTTAGAAAACTGAAAGGATATGTTGACGCCCTCATGCAACAACTGCATGTTGAAGGGTACCGTATCGAGACCAAAAATGATCAAGCGGGCACTATTATGGCTGGCAAAACAGTCCTCGGTACATTGGGTTTACTCGGACAAAATCACGTCATGGTCGATATCCTGATGGAAAAACTACAGACTGTCGCTATATCGCATCCCACCGCTCTGCCCATCTATCAATTCCCGCCCGTCATTGAGGATCTGACCTTTATCATTCCTGAAAAAACAACAATTGGATCAGTGATTCAAACCATTAAGCGTGTCAGTGAACAAGTAGCTGACGTTTCCTTAAAAGATATTTACCAACACAACTACACGTTTACCATTACCTATCGAAATCTTGAAACAACCCTCAGCGCTGAAGACGTTGCCCCTATTCGTAAGGCCGTTGTAGACGGCGTCAGTGCCGAACACCATGCCGAACTGGTTGGTCAATTAATGTGACGATGGTGACGGAGATGGTGTTGGGGTAGGGGATGCTTCATCCCATTTGATACCCCCCGTGCCGATTTTAATGTCGCCACCTTCACCCGTTTTGCCATCTTTACGATATGCTTTTACTTTTAAGACATGCTTGCCTTTTTCAAGGGATATCGTTGTCTCATAGGGAGTATCTACCAACGTTTCTTGTAACTTACCATCCACAATGACCTCCACTTTTTCAATTTCTCCATTAGTGATTACCCGAGCTTTTACTGTCACGTCCTTGCCATCAATATTTGTTTCGTTGTTAGGACTATCCACCCGCACCACTACCTCATCAGACGTATTGCAGTACTCAGTCGGAACACGAAAACGCGTATCTCCCTGGGTTAATGCCCAGGCAGTATTTTGTTCATTCCAACTCGGCAAACTCCCCAATTTAGTATCCTCGATGGGAGTAATATATTCTTTTTCCTCAAACTCATTCCGCTCCACATCCATTTGATTGGCTAATTTATCCTGGCCTCGACACACTTTTATCTTGTGATGAATGGGGTCGGGAAGCGGGGGTAATGTTCCCTTTATGATATATTCTGCCCGGGAAGGAAAGCCGTCATGTTCTGGATAGCCCGACACTATATCCACCATTTTTGCTTCTACATTGTCAGGAATTTTCCAATCAGTTGCTTGGTGTTTGGATAATACCTCCAACATAATCCGCCGCCAAATTGGCGCTGCTCCCGTTACACCTGAAGTTACACTTTTCATTGAAGAATTATCATTGTTGCCTACCCACACACCTACAATCCCGGAATTGGACCAGCCGATGGTCCAGTTATCTTTCCGGTCATTCGTCGTTCCCGTTTTGACCGCAATGGGTCGTCCGCCCATATTCAGGTATGAATTCGATCCAAAAGTAATCAACCGGGCGTTATTATCTGTCAATATATGGTTAATCAAAAAAGTCACCCCTTCATCCAATACCCGTTTCCCTGGGGTTTGTTTGTGTTCAAATAACACTTTCCCATCCTTGTCTTCGACTTTTAAAATTGCTACCGGGGATACTTTCATTCCCCCGTTGGCAAACGCTGAATATGCTCCGACCAAATCAACCAATCGAACCTCACCGCCACCTAGTGTTAAGGCTAATCCAAACCGACTAATATTTGCTTTTGTTGGCTCCAAGGTGGTCAATCCCATGTCGTACGCCGTTTGCATCATATCGGGAATTCCCACCAAACCCAGCAGTTTAACTGCTGGAATATTCAACGATGAACCCAACGCAAAGCGTAATTGTACCGGACCTCTGAATTTTCCATCATAGTTTTGTGGCTCATAGGGTTTATCTGCGGTGGCCCCCGGAAATTGAGTTGGCACATCCATGAGCATAGTCGCCGGGGTATACCCTTTTGCCAAGGCCACTGCATAGGTTACCGGTTTAATCGTAGAGCCTGGCTGGCGTAACGAGATAGTGACATTAACTTGACCATCGTAGTCTTTGGCAAAAAAGTCTTTGCTGCCAACCATTGACCAAATCTCACCTGTAGCCGGATCCATCACCATTGCTGCTCCGTTGCCAATCAGTTGATTGGCTACTTTCGCTACTTCTTCAGTCACAATGGTTTGCGCTTTTTGCTGCAATTCGTAATCAAGCGTTGTCGTTACCTTTAACCCGCCTTGTTCCACCATCGCTTCACCGTACATTTGTTCTAGCTGGTCTTTAACATACATAACAAAATGGGGTGCTTTAATACTCGTGGGGGTAGCTTTAATTTCCAGGGCATTTAATTCTTGAAGCGTCTGATTTTCAACTTCCTTGGTTATGTACCCTTCTTCCCGCATCCGGCGCAGTACATCTTGAGTTCTGCTCTTGTATGCAGTTTTATTCGAAGACACGATGGGGGAATAATATGAAGGACGTTGAGGCATGCCTGCTAAAATGGCCGACTCAAGTAATGTCAATTGAGATACGTCCTTATTAAAATATACCTGAGCTGCTGTGCCTACTCCCCATATAGTTCCCCCGTATGGGTTTTCGTTTAAATACATCAACAGTATTTGATCTTTGTTGTACCGATTTTCAATTTGAACCGCCAACACTAATTCTTTCAATTTGCGCACCAAGGTTCGATCACTGGTCAACAATACGTTTTTGACCAGCTGTTGAGTCAACGTTGAACCACCGATCAGTCGTCGTTTGGTGACAATATTCCACACAATCCGTAAGTACCCCTGTCCATCAAACCCCCCGTGTTTAAAGAAATTTTTGTCCTCAATCGCCACTACAGCTTTTTTTAAGCTATCGGGAATTTGCTCCATGGTTACGGGTGTTCGTTGTTCTTCATCAAATACTTCATACAGCGATGTTCCGTTTCGATCATTAATTTTGGTAGAAAAACCCTCTCGGCGGACAATTTTATCGGGTTGGGGTAAATCTTTGGCGTACCAGGCAAATAAAACCACGAACACCAACATACCCAAAACGACCCCGGCTCCAGCCAAGAGTGCTACATTTCGCCACAACTTAGCCCAGGTAAGTTGATTTTTCCAAAAAGACCGCTGCCGCCATGATCGACGGTTTTTTAGTCGTTCCACTCGAGACCTCCATGTTTCTTGCCACTCTGACATAAACTCATTCTATAATACATCAATGAAATCTGTGATCCAGTATACCGATCATGCTCAAGTTCTGGTTGAAACAGAATGTGTTGGGGAAATAAACCATGGTTTTGTTGTGTTTGTCGGAATTGAGAAATCAGACACACCAGACAACGCCTTCAAAATGGCCCGAAAAATTGCCAAATTACGCATCATTCCTGACGAAAATTACAAATTAAACCTTGATCTATCCCAAGTCAGCGGCTCCATTCTTTTAATTTCTCAGTTCACCTTATGTGCTGATACCAGTTCCAACCGCCCCAGTTACTCAACCGCTGCCCCTCACGACCAAGCCATTGAACTCCTCGATATTCTCAAAACCGAACTCGTTACCACATACCGTCTTCCCGTCCAAACCGGTCAATTTGGCGCCCATATGGAAGTAGTATTCAGAAACCAAGGTCCCATCACCATCACCTTGTCAAACTGAACCCATCCGCTAGAATAAACTCATGACTGATGCCGATAAAAAAGATGTCAAACAAATCATGACCGATGTTTTGGCAAATTTTTGGGAATCAGTTTTTCCCACCTTGGCCACTAAAGAAGATCTAAAAACATTGGCCACCAAAGCAGATGTCCAGGAAGTTAAACAGGATTTATCTAAACTTGATCATAAAGTTGATGTGTTATCTCGAGATGTTAAAGAAAT
>CAZQBH010000021.1:0-10931 GCA_964591645.1 uncultured Pseudomonadales bacterium
GGATACAAGTTGGTTTGTGGGGATTGTTGGCTTATCACATTTCAAAAATAACTGCATCTAAAAAAATTCAACAAATTAACAATCATCTCCGAGCAATTCAGGATGTAACACATTGGCAAAATCTAACCGGTTTAGGAAATTACCACCTCCCGTATGTGGCCGAAGTATCGCAAACTGTTCGGGTGGGAACTGAGACTGGATTACTCCTTACCAGCGTCATGTCTCGCGCACAAACGCTGGGCGTATCACTTTTGGCGGGGAATGAAACGGATTGGCAAACAATCGAATCTCTGTTAACTGAGGCTGAGGCAATTCAATCACAGTTGAATCTATTTACCATAGCTTTAGAAAATCCGCGCATGCAAACAATAGGGAATAGATTACAGCGGGGTTATGAGGCAATTTCTCAAATGACTGCTTTAAGAAGTTCATTCCCCGCATTGTTGGGTTTTAACGGAGCGCATCATGTAGTGGTATTAACCCAAAACAATATGGAGTTATGGCCCACGGGCGGGTACTTGGGAAGTTATGCTGAATTTTATGTGGAACGAGGAGCGCTCAAATACCTACAGTTCCAAGATATTGGTGTCCCCAATGGGCAAATAAAAGGATATGTGGCCGCTCCATTACCCATTTCAAAATATGTCCACCAGGGGGGCACACCGGGATGGCGATTGAGGGAAAGTAATTGGAATCCGGATTTTCCTGAATCAATGAAGACGATTGAATGGTTTTTTACTGAAGGTGGCGTTAAACCGATTGATACGTTGGTGGCCATCAATCTTATTCCCGTAGTAGATTTATTGCGGCTGGTAGAACCGCTTCAAATTGATGATTATCGGCTCTCGATTACTCACACTAATTTTTACCAGGAAACACAACTACGAACCAGTTATGGTTTTTTTGATGGCTCAACTCAAAAGCGGGATTTTCTTTCTGCGTTTGGCAAGCAACTAGTAACAACACTTTTGGAACGAGCGGATGGATCGGGGACGCAGATGGTTTCAACGGTGATTAATAATTTAAACCGTAAACAAATTATGCTCGCAACAAAAGAGCCTGTTTTGGCCACTTTTTTGCACCACGTTGGATGGGATGGCAGTTTGAGTCAACCACCATGTCCGCCTGATCAGCCAAACTGTTTGGCAGATTATTTACATATAAATGAAACAAATATGGGCATTAATAAAACGAATTGTTGTATCAGTCGCAGTGTGTCTGATCACATTACTGTCTTGCCTGAGCTAATTCGGCACACGGTTACGCTTCACTACACCAATCACAACCCGGCCAAACCTCAACCTCCAGCTTCTTGGGGGGGAGGATATAAAGTATATGAGCGCTTTTATGTTCGACTGGGATCGACACTGATTTCTATTACTGAGAATGCTCAACCAATCGATAAGTCGACAATTGATATTTCGACATATACAGATAAGCAAGTGTTTGGGTTTCTTGGATTGGTTGAGGGGGGCTTATCGGGTACATATGAAGTAACCTATGAGGTTCCCCTTCGAGGTACTGGTCCATATACGCTTCGACTCCTTAAACAGTCGGGAATCGATGTCATTCCTTGGACCATTACTATCTCCCAGAATGGCAACAGCCAGACGCGACAGTTCCAGTTAGAACATGATTTATGGATTAAGTAACGCAACGAGATTTTGGAAACCAAAGAGTTCGTGAGTCAGGGGGCGATAAGGAGGTAATGGGTACCAGCCATGAGGTAACAACCGATAGATTTGATATTGGGGCAATACATTAAGAATATCCCGTAAAAAAGTGCGGCTGTACGCATGCATATCATTAAACTCAAATTGGATACGTTTGATTTGGCTTTGTCGCAACAGGTTGGCAGCCCCTTGTAGCACCTGCAGTTCGTGGCCTTCTGTGTCAATCTTAAGCCAATCAATTGAAGTGATGTGATTATCTTTCGCCCATCGATCAAGGGTAATCGAATTCATTCGATACATTTTGGCGGGTTGCTGATGAAATTTTTCAATCACTTCTTTGTAGGGAGAGGCCATGGTAGCAGTAGGTTGAGTGGCTTTTAAGGGGGCATTATCCGCAAAATCATATAAACGAAACGTTCCGTTTTGATTACTGACGGCAGCATTGTACAGATGGACTCGAGTGTGATGGCGATGGTTCTTTTGCAGGAGGCCAAATGTTTCCGGGTTGGGTTCAAAACAGTAATAGGAAGCCCGAGGAAAATACATCATTAATTCGGAAGTATACCCGCCTACATTGGCGCCTACGTCTACGATTGTTTTCATGGAACTATTTTTAGCTTTAATGGTTTGCATGAACCATTGTTCGCCTGTAATGTCACTACCTTCAGCATTAAGAATGCCCATACCTCGTAAACTTAGTTTAAACAGGTGCTGATATACCGGGACAAACTGTGGTTTAATACAGTATTTTTGAAACAATTTGACTATCGTTGTTTTCATTTTGATTTCAATTATTCTCGGACCAGAACCGAAGGACAGGATCGACAAGAATCTAAACCATACCCCTCAATCCACCCCTCAACCTCAAAGCCGAAATAGTCGAGATCAATTTCCACTTCACGTCGGGAGGGTTTGTTTAATAACGCAAATGTTTTTAAACTAGCAGGTTCATTGGCGCGAAGATAATTTTGAAGTAGATGGAGGGTATGACCCGTATCAGCAATGTCTTCGACAATAAGCACGTGTTTGCCATTGATGTTCTTGTTTAAATCTACCGTAACTTTGGGAGGACATCGGGATTCATCACACTCATCTACATAGGCGCTGGTGCGGATAAAGTCGATTTCTACATCGCGTTTACCTGCTTTCCAAAGCGCGCGTGATAAATCTGCCAGTGCTACAAATCCTCCCGTTAAAACCCCCACGAGGATGAGCGGCTTCCCTTGATAGTCAACCGTAATTTGGTTGGCTAATTCAGCCATTCGTTGTTGAATTTGTTGTTCAGAAATTAATTCTCTTGTCATATACACGATAGTGTAGAGTGTTTAGTGTTTAGTGTGTAGTCTTAAATTTTGTGCTGACGACGAAATTCATAGATGGCGATTGCCGCTGCTGAGGCTACGTTAAGACTTTCTTTAATGCCATATTGAGGAATTTTCACCACATCGTCGGCTCCTTTAAGGACTGTTTCACTTATACCGTTTTCTTCATTGCCGAAAACCAGACAGGTATTGGGGGAGAAATGATAGTCGAACAATGGGACAGCATTGGAGGAGGTTTCTAAACAAACAATTTTCATTCCTTGTGATTTTAGGTAATTCACTGCCCTTTCCGTAACACAGTGATGTTCCCAATCGACATGATCCAGGCTTCCTAGGGCAGTTTTGTTTAATTTCGGATTGGGAGGCATGGCACAATAGCCTGTCAAGAATAATTTATCTACTCCAGCTGAATCGCAAGTTCGAAAAACCGACCCAACGTTGTAGGCAGAGCGAATGTGATCCAAAAGGACGTATAATGACATAGCATGAAGTGTAAAAGGTGAAAGGGATTGTGTAAAGTCATTATATGCCGCAAGATAAATTTTCAGCTGTGTGGGTATCTCATACCTCCTTATCAGATTATTTAAAGTGCCCGCGGGCCTATTACTTAAATAATGTATATAAAGATCCGGGAACCGGACACAAAGCAAAGCTTATGAGTCCTGCTTTGGCTTTGGGCCAAGCAGTGCATGAAGTAGTTGAATCTTTGTCCGTCCTACCGACATCGGAACGGTTCAAGGAACCATTGCACAATAAATTTTTACGTTCGTGGAACAAAGTGAGCGGCATTAAAGGTGGCTTTCATGATGAAGAACAAGAAAAAATGTATCGCGAGCGAGGCGAGGCGATGTTGACCCGAGTTTTGGATAATCCGGGACCTCTTAAAAACTTGGCGGTAAAAATAAAAATGGATCTCCCTTATTATTGGCTGTCTGAGGAAGACAATATAATTCTCTGCGGCAAGGTGGATTGGCTTGAGTATTTACCTGACCAAGACGCCGTCCATATTATTGATTTTAAAACCAGTAAAAACAGCGAAGACCCCGCATCATTACAATTACCGATTTATTATTTATTGGTAACCAACACCCAACATCGCAGGGTAGTTAAAGCCAGCTATTGGTACTTAGACCGGGATACGGAATTGACTCCAAAAGAATTACCTGATCCAGAAGAATCACGAAAACAGATTTTGGCAATTGCTAAAGAAGTAGCTTTGGCGCGGAAACTGAACCGATTTAAATGCCCCCACGGGGAACAGGGTTGCCAATCTTGTCGCCCCCTGGAAATGATCCAGCGGCATGAGGCGACTTTTGTCGGTGTAAATGAGTATAATCAAGATATCTATATTCTCGAAAAACATACTCATCTTAAAACAGAAGATAGCGAAATTTTGTAGCTACTGTGTCATCCTGAACTTGATTCAGGAGCCATAATTATTTATATAGATTCCGGGTCATCCGGCTGAGCCGGACCGGAATGACGAAAGGAAAGAAGGATCTTATGAAGAAAACGTGGTTGATAATATTGGGAGTAGTTGTAGCTCTCGCATTGATGATTTCTGGATTTTATAACAATTTAGTAGTATCCCGAGAAAAGGTGGATAACCAGTGGGCGCAAGTGCAAACTCAATACCAACGCCGGTTTGACTTAATTCCTAATTTGGTAGAGACCGTTAAAGGTGTCGCTAAACAGGAGCAGACTGTATTCGGACAAATTGCCGACGCTCGAACCAAATACGGTGCAGCCCAGACCACGGATGAAAAAGTGGCAGCAGCAAACGAGCTAGAAACTTCACTGTCCCGATTACTCGTTATTGTAGAAAATTATCCTACCTTAAAATCTTCCGAAAGTTATCAAACATTGATGACCCAGCTGGAAGGGACTGAAAATCGGGTAAGTGTTGAACGTCAGCGCTTTAATGATACAGTCAAGGATTACAATTTAACTATCAAACGTTTCCCTGCGAATTTATTGGCTGGAGCATTTGGTTTTAACGAAAAGACATATTTTGGAGCAGAAGCATCAGCTCAAACTGCACCAGCGGTAAAGTTTTAACTAAGTACAAGGTACGAGGTTCGGAGTGCGCAAAAAATTATTACTGTTTATTTTGGCAGCTTTTGTCTGTTTTACCTCGAGAGTGACCGCCTATTCAAGCCCTGGGAAGCCGACTGGGTATATCTCTGATTTTGCGGGGATAATTTCTTCGGCTACAAAACAACAATTAGAGATCTTATTAACCCAAGTGGAAGCAACGAACAGCGTGCAAGTGGCAGTAGTGACTATTACCTCCCTCGGTGGCGATACGATTGAAAACTATGCAGTGAAATTGTTTGAAGATTGGAAAATTGGTCAGAAAGGTAAAGATAATGGGATTCTTTTACTGGTCGCCAAAGAAGATCGGAAACTTCGTATTGAGGTGGGTTACGGCCTGGAAGGAACCCTAACCGATGCTCAGTCAGGTATGATTATTCGAAATATTATCACTCCCCGATTTAAAGAAAATAACTACGATCAAGGGATAAAAGATGGAGTGATGGCGATAGCCTCAGTTCTTGGTGGTGAACCATTGGTTGAACCAAATCGATCAGCTACGTCCGCCAGTGACGCAATTGAGAGGATGACAGGGATATTTTTCTTGGGTATCTTCTTGTTGCAATGGTTTGTGAGTATTTTATCCCGAACCAAATCGTGGTGGTTGGGTGGGGTGATTGGCGGTGCAGCAGGAGTTATTTTTGCTGGCATATGGGGATTGTTGGGCTTTGGACTGATTGGGTTATTGATCGATTATGTCGTGTCTAAACAATATAAACAAAGTACTATGACCGGGTCTTATCCTTGGTGGATTGGTGGCAAAAGCGGTTTTGGTGGAGGCCATTCCGGTGGTGGAGGTGGATTTGGAGGGTTTGGTGGGGGCCGTTCCGGTGGCGGTGGCTCCAGCGGAAGTTGGTAATTGCCTTCAACCTCGGAGGTTGTAACCTGGATAACCTCGGAGGTTGAGGAATTTAAAGGCTGACGAGCGATTTAAGGGTGGAGATTTCGGATTTGGTGGCGGGACGGTATTCACCCACATTGAGTTTGTCTAATGCGATGGGGCCGACGGCAGTACGAACTAAATCAACTACCTGGAGGTTAACCGCCTCACACATGCGGCGAATTTGACGATGCTTGCCCTCATGGATAATAAATTTTATGGCAGTTCCCTCTTTGGTTACTTCCAGAATTTCAACTTCAGCCTCGGCGGTCATGCCTTCTTCCAAACGAATCCCTGTTTGTAGCTTTTCAATTTTATGGTCTGTTACTTGACCAGTCACCACAACCTGGTACGTTTTATCAATGTGATATTTGGGGTGAGTAAGGCGATGAGTTAATTCACCATCGTTGGTGAGCAGGAGTAGTCCGTGAGAGTCTTTGTCTAAACGGCCAACAGGGTAAATCCGAACGTTGGTATTGACTAGGTCAACGACAGTTGTTTCTCCCAAACTGGAACTAGAGGCAGAAATGATGCCAACGGGTTTATTGATCCAATAATAGACATTTGTTTCACCCATTTTGACAGGCATACCATCTACAGCCACAATGTCTGTTTCCGGATCAATTTTGACACCTTGTTCAGTAATTACTTCGCCATTAACTGAAATGCGTTTGTCATTGATCATCTTTTCAATTGATCGACGCGACGCAATCCCTCGGTGAGCTAGAAATTTTTGAACTCTCATTACCATATTAAAATTACCTTAATCGTCTTTGGCGCCTTTTAGAGGTACTGCGTTTGGCGTGCTTTGACTGGCTCGTTGCAACATATATTGATCAGGAGTAAGTAAGTCTGGATCTCCTGGGGGTTCTTCCGGGGAGATGCTGGTATCATAAATGGGTACTTTTTCTTCTTGCCAACGAAGCATTCCAAATGGGTCCCGAACACGACGCCTTACTATTTCATATCCTATAACACCGGGGGGGAAAACCTTTTCTGCCATAAGTGAGGATTATAGGTCATGATAATTACTTAATCAAGGCGATAATGAGCGCACCAGCGGTCATCAGAATCGATCCAACTACAACTGACAACGTAATCCTTTCGTGTAAGAAAATCCCCGCAAGAATGATGGTAAGAATTAAACTTAATTTATCGATAGGGACCACTTTTGACGCTTGCCCTAATTGGAGGGCGCGGAAATAAAAAAGCCAAGATAAGCCGGTGGCAATACCTGATAAAACCAGAAATGTCCAGGTTGTTTTGGATAGCGTACTAAGCTTGTTGGTTAATCCTTGGGCTATCACAATGCCCCAGGCAAAAATCAAAATAACCGTGGTACGGATGGCGGTAGCCAAATTACTATTGACATCTTTAATACCTATTTTGGCCAAAATCGAAGTGGCGGCAGCAAAAATTGCAGATAAAAATGCGAACAAAAGCCATTGCATGGAGTAATTTCCCGCAAATTATTAACTATATTGCATTATATATAAGAACAATCTTTTAATCTTCTTGTATACTGATATATATGACTCGTTTACCTTTGATTAATGAAGAAAATAAAAAATTATTTTGGGCATTTGGGTTGGTAGCAGGTTCATGGTTCATTTGTTTATTGGTTTCTGGTGTATTGATGTTGGTAGGTCAACGATATGATCTAGAAAAAAAAGAGACGGTTATTCCTCCAGAAACATTGCGGCCGTTTATATCGGAGACTGAATTCAGAAACTACTTGTCGACAGCGAGTCGGGAGTCATTCGCCACGGATGATGTAATGGTGGGTCGAGCACTCACCAAGTCGATTGCGCCAGCTGAATTAGCCAATGAAAACCTACAGGCAATTGCTCCCGAACGTATCTCTGAAACCAATGTTCAGGTCCGAGGAATTGACGAGCCCGATATCGTAAAAACCGACGGCAAGCAGATTTATATTGGCGGGGAAGCAGGTTATTACACAACTACACCTATGATTAAACGGTTGGTGCCAACTGAAACGACCTCGATTTTGCCTATGCCACCTTTGTTAGAATTAAAAACCCAGATTATTCAAGCGTTGCCCCCCGAAGCCATTAAAAAGGTTGGCACGCTAGATACTCGAGGGGAATTGTTGCTGATTGATCACGTCTTAGTGGTAATTAATGGAAGAAATTTGAAAGCATTTGATATTTCTAAATCTGATTTTCCAGAATTGTGGGTGTATACTTTGGCCGATAACCAATCCATTACTACTTCTCGTTCGATTGACGGCAAGATTATCCTGGTAACTCAATCACGTGTCTATTCCTCAATCCCCTGCCCGATACCCTTATTTAGTGATGTCGGAAAAGAGATCACTATCCGGTGTACTGACGTCTTAAGACCAGCGACCACGATTTCAGCTGATTCAACGTTCACCCTCCTTCAACTAGATCCCTTAAAAGGCGATGTGTTAAAGCAAACTTCTTTTGTCGGTTCTACGGGTCAAACCGTTGTGTACGTATCCACTAAGGCTGTTTATGTATCATTTACCAAGTCAGCTAATTGGAGTACGTTAACTGCTGATTTTTTCCTGGATGATAACGATAAGCTCATTACTGTTGAAGTAAAAGATCATCTACGAAAAGTGATGGCATTGGAAATTAGCGATGCGGCTAAACAAGTCGAAATAGACTCGATTTTGGCAACGTATACCGCCAATATGAACGACGACGATCGGATGAGATGGGAAACTGAGCGAAATAACTTAATGGCCGCATATGTGGATATGCATAAACGCGAACTAGAACAAACATCCATTGCCAAACTACCTTTGAGTGATTTTAAGGTGGTAGCTATAGGCAGCGTACCAGGGAGACCATTAAATCAATTCTCTTTGGATGAGTATCAAGACACGTTTCGAATCGCCACTACTGTTGGCGGCAGAAATATAGGAGGAGGCGCTAAGAGTGCCAATGATGTCTATGTACTCGATACGAATATGAAATCGATTGGGTCGGTATTGGATTTGGGCAAAGAAGAACGTATTTACGCCGTTCGGTTTATGGGCAATAAGGGATATGTGGTCACTTTTAAAGAAACTGACCCGCTGTATGTACTAGATCTTGCCGACGCTGCCTCTCCAAAGGTGGCGGGTGAGCTCAAAATTCCTGGTTATTCATCTTATTTACATCCTTTGACAAATACACTCATCGTGGGAATTGGAAAGGAAGACCAATCGGTAAAGGTGTCATTGTTTGATGTATCCGATTCAAGTAAACCGACCGAGGTGGCGAAATACTTACTAACCGATTACTGGAGTCAGGTTGCATCAACTCATCATGCGTTTTTACAGGATGCAAAACATAATTTGTTCTTTATGCCCGGAGACAAGGGTGGTTATATTTTTAGTTATGAACACAATGACCTGACATTGCTGAAAACTATTGAGGGATACGGGATACAGCGTGCTTTGTACATCAATGACAATCTTTATTTAGTTGCAGAGAACAAATTGACCGTGGTTTCAGAAACCGATTGGAAAACAATCAAAACGCTGGAATGGTAAGATAGCCTCTATGATTGTGGGTATTAATAAGCCAATTGGTCCGACGTCGCACGACATTATTTATCAAGTTCGACGGATCACTCATATTAAACGAGTGGGTCATGCAGGAACATTAGACCCGGCTGCATCGGGCGTGTTGGTGGTGGCGATTGGGCGGGAATCAACTAAACAATTAGGGTTGATTACCAATCACGATAAAGAATACGTCGCTACAGTTACCTTGGGAGCTACCAGTACCACGGATGATGGGGAAGGAATTATTACTGAGGTACAAAGTACAAAGTACGAAGTACGAAGAGAAGAAGTTGGTAATGTATTGAAACAATTTGTGGGGACGATTAAGCAGGTGCCGCCAATCTACAGTGCGATAAAAATGGGAGGGAGAAAAGCATACGAATTGGCACGCCGTGGGACAGAAATTGTCATGGAACCACGGGAAGTGGTAATTTATTCAATTGAAGTGGAGTCATATACATATCCTAAGCTAATTATTAAAGTTCACTGTGGCAAGGGAGTCTATATTCGATCATTAGCCCGGGATATTGGCAATGCTTTGGGGGTAGGTGGATACATGTCAGCACTCACACGAACCCGGGTTGGGGATTTTAAAATTGAAGATAGTATGACTACGTCAGAATTTGAGCTGTATTGGAATAAAATGTATGACTCTCACACCGAAGCAAATCCAAACATTTAAACAAGTGGTGTTATCGTATTATGTTAGGCTTCGTGATTTACCTTGGCGTCGGACCGACGACCCCTATGCAATACTGGTGTCGGAAATAATGCTCCAACAAACGCAAGTGCCCCGAGTAATTGAAAAATACAAAACATGGATACGACGATTTCCCACGCATTTTGATTTAGCTACAGCGGATTTGGCGACGATCCTGCCCTATTGGACGGGTTTAGGTTATAACCGACGGGCGTTATTTTTGAAACAATGTGCTGATGAAATTGTGACTCATTATCATGGAATTTTCCCGACTTCAAACAAAGTTTTGGAGAGGCTTCCAGGTGTCGGTTCCTATACTGCCAAGGCGATTTGTGTATATGCCTATAATCAACCTCTACCGCTTATAGAAACGAATGTTCGGACGATTTTTATTCATCATTTTTTTAGTAACCAGGACTCGGTGGATGACATGACATTATTACCATTGGTAGAACAAACGATGGATCGAGATAATCCTCGTCAATGGTTTAATGCTTTGATGGATTATGGTACGTATCTTAAGGAGATATTTCCCAATCCTTCTCGGAACAGCGCGCATTATTCAAAACAAAAACCACTGAAGGGGTCAGTCCGTGAAGTACGTGGTTGGATCATGAAACAATTGGCGACCAAAAAACAGATTTCATTAGGTGAAGTGCGCACAGTTTTTGATGAGATGCGGATTCAAGGTCAATGTGCCGGAGGGCGAACAGCTGCCCCA
>CAZQBH010000021.1:10941-18255 GCA_964591645.1 uncultured Pseudomonadales bacterium
CGGATTCAAAAAGCTCTCGAGGGTTTGATATGTGATGGATTAATCAAGAAACATTCCGACGTTTATTTACTCAAATAGCTTGGGATGAAGAAAACGGGAGAGGGCGAGACATACCCCTTGAACGTAGCCGCTTGTTCGCGTAACCGCGTTGTTGGTCATAAGGCCAAAGTGCCCTTCGGCTTGTTTGGTGTTTTTTCGATTGAAAATATTGTCGATAGCATCACCCAATTCAGCACCATTTCTAATATGCTTCATGATGGATTCAGGGGTAGGGATTCTAGCAGAGGAAGCGATGCCCTCAAAACCATCTCGATCGACAACGACACACCAACCACAGTCATACCAATTATCACCGATTTGCTCCAAGCCACCTTCGATGCCAACGCCATACCATGCATCAGCGTTTTGTTTGAGTGCGGCGATAGCCCGATTTTTAGCTCCGGTTTGAGATTCCGCTGCAGACATGGGTTGCGCACTGACCCCCGACTGCGTTTTATAGCCAACTGCTTCCCACACATCATCAGGCCAGATTTTGGTAAAAGCCAAGCGCACCGCTTCAATTTTGACAGGATTTCGAGATCCTACCGCAATTTGTTTCATGATAATTCTCCTTGATGAGCAATAGCAAAATACTCAACTGTTTGGACAGCAGCAACAAGCCAAATAGGTGCGATTTTTGGTTTATTTTTACTAAAAGCAAAGTGTTGACTGTGGTGACTCTCAAGACTCATGATTTTGGCAAGCATTCCCCTAAAACTAATGTTGCAGTGAATATCGGGACTTCTTCGCTTTTTGATAAACGATGAGTCTTTAGCCATATGCGTTGGAAGCTTCATTTGATTAAATTGACTGTCAGGGCGACTGATATACCACAACGTCGTTGTGGGGTATTTTGTGTTAATTAATAGGGTGGTGATTTCACTCACACACATATGATCAGGGTGACCATACAATCCCGATTCATCATAGGTTATGACTAAGTCATATTGTTGACGGAGTGCATTATCAATGATTTTCGAAACTTCTGTTTTTTTGTGATCGAGTTTTCCATCCCCAAGATCGTGTTGTTGTACTGAATTTACGTGTAAGTATTTGGCTGACGCTTGCAGTTCTTTTGTACGAATTGGTTTTAAACTTTCCGTTAAAAATGCCCCTTCGATTCCCCGCTCACCTTTTGTGAGCACAAGAAGGTCTACTTGGACGCCGTTGCGATGAAAGTCATACATGGTTCCACCACACGATAGCGATTCATCATCTGGGTGAGGAAATACAACTAAGACTTTCTTAAATGTCGTGGTAATCACGGTTTAAGTTTACTGTGATTTCTGAAGTTTGTCTAAATCGGTCAATACTTCGGCAACATGAGTGGCAGGTTTGACGTTTGGATAAATTTTGGCAATTTTCCCGCTTGGGTTAATGATGTACGTAGTGCGAAGCGTACCAAGGAATTCACGGCCCATAAATTTCTTGGGGGCATATACCTGATAGGCTTGAACAACCATTTTGTTATTATCTGAAAGTATGGGAAAAGGTAGGTGATATTTGGTGGCGAATTTGGTGTGACTGGACACTGTGTCAGTACTAATACCAAATACTTGCGCTTTGGCTTTGACCGCTTCCCAATTATCTCTAAACGAGCACGCTTCGGTGGTGCAACCGGGTGTATCGTCCTTGGGATAAAAATACAAAATGACCCACGATCCTTGGTATTTTGATAGTTGGTGCGTTACTCCATCCTGATCTGCCAAGGAGAAATCAGGAGCAACTTGATTAAGTAGTAACATAATACCTTCTATACTACCACCTTTTATGTAGTATATTAAAGGTGATTTTACAATACATTATAGTCGTGGATAATAGCGATATGTTGACTCATGTAGCTGTTACAGTTTCAGGGAAGGTTCAGGGGGTTGGTTTTCGGATGGGTGCACGACATAAAGCAATTTTGTTGGGATTATACGGGTGGGTCATGAACACGCCTGAAGGAGCCGTTCAAATGGAAGTGGAGGGAGAGGCAGACAAGGTTGACGCGTTTTTGGCTTGGTGCAAGGAAGGGACATTTTTATCCCAAGTTACCAATGTCTCGGTCCAGCCGGGAGAGGTTATGTTGTACAAACAGTTTGAAATACGGTAAATATACATATCATGGTCTCTGGAAGAAATCGTGAAATTATTCCAGTCCTCTATGGGTATAATAGTAAGGAAAGCGTTTTGTTATGAAGACATTAAAAAATAATTGGCTACTGATAACGGTTATTGTCGCATGCGTGGGAGGTATTTTTTTGTGGGTAAAAGGTGCACAATTGCCTATCCCGGAAGCTGAAAAAAATAAACCGGTGAATCAAATCCTCACGAATGATTGGTTTTTGGGAAACAGTAATGCTCCAATAAAAATAGTGGAATATAGTGATTTTGAATGTCCTGCTTGCCAGCGATATAACGGGGTAGGTGAACAGCTCGTATCACTATTGGGTGACCGGGTAAGTTTTGCTTATCGCCATTTTCCCTTGCGAGAAATTCATCAAAATGCCAACTTAGCTGCTCAAGCAGCCGAAGCTGCCGGTAAGCAGGGTAAGTTTTGGGAAATGTCTTCTCTTTTATTTGAAAAGCAAAGTGAATGGAGTGAGAACAAACAACCATTAGTATTATTTGACACATACGCCAAACAAATCGGAATAGATGCCAACCGTCTGGTTAAGGAAATTGATGGCCAAGAAATCAAGGCATTGGTGGAGGCTGATTACTTAAGTGGTTTGGTAGCCAAAATTAGTGCCACACCCACCTTTTACGTGAATGGTCAGAAAATAAATAATTTAAATGGACCAAATGATTTAATCGCCCGAATCGAATTAGCGCTCCAAGAGGCAACTGCTTCGGCAAAATAATATGATTGATGTTCGAAAAGTCAGACAAGATTTTCCTTTGTTGAGAGATCAAAAACAACCGCTTGTGTATTTTGATAATGCTTGTATGAGTCTTCGACCATTTGAGGTGATTTCAGCTATAAGACGTTACTATGAGACTATGTCAGCGTGTGCGGGGAGAAGCAATCATCATCTGGCAGCGATGGTTAGCGAGGCGGTGGATCAATCACGTGAGGCAGTAAAAAACTTTATCAATGCTAAGAAAAAAGAGGAAATTATCTTTACTCGCAATACGAGTGAGGGTCTCAATTTGCTGGCGCATTCACTTCACCTAAATCGAGGTGATGTGGTGGTGATAAGCGATAAAGAACATAACTCTAATTTAGTCCCCTGGTTATACTTGCAAAAAACGTTGGGTATTGAGGTGCGGATTGTTCCATCAACTACGACCAATGAAGCGAGCGTGTCAAACTGGGAACATGCGTTGACCGGGAACATTAAGGTGGTATCGCTGGTGTATACCTCAAACTTAGACGGTGTAACTAATCCTATCAGAGAAATTACTCAACTCGCTCACAGGGCTCGGGCGGTAGTTATTGTAGATGCGGCTCAAGCCGTCCCCCATCAAGTGATAGATGTTCACCATTTAGATGTCGATTTCTTGGTGTTTTCCATGCATAAATTGTGCGGTCCATCAGGAATGGGTGTTTTATACGGGAAATATTCACTTTTAGACACACTTGAACCCTTTATGGTTGGCGGAGACACAGTTGAACGAACCAGTTATGACTCGTATACATTGTTGCCTGTGCCCGAACGATATGAAGCAGGTTTGCAAGATTATGCTGGAATCATGGGCACTCAAGCAGCTATTGAATATATTACCCAGTTAGGCTTAAACAATATCCATGACCGTGAGATCCAACTAAATACATACCTGACTCAGGGATTAAATGAGATGGATAGGATTCATTTAATTGGACCTTCTGATCCCGCTAAACGGTCTGGAATTGTCTCATTTACTGTCGATGGGGCTGACCATCATCAGATAGCCCTGATGTTAGATAAAGTTGGTAATGTATGTGTTCGATCCGGACAACACTGCGTTCATTCCTGGTTTACTGACAGAAAAATTGCTGGTTCAGTTCGCGCTTCAATGTATTTCTACAACACAACTGAAGAAGTAGATATATTTTTGGAGACATTACGAAAGGTGTTAGCGATTATATAATCACCTATGTTTTGCTTTGCATCACTCCTCATCTTGGGTATCTTGTCCATTTTTAGCGCTCGTTACCGAGACCCGGCAAAACAGGCACTTGATTGTGTATTCCGGCGAGTGACAATGCGTCCCTGTACTACCGGATTTGATATTAAGGTAAAATCAGCAATATTATCAAAGCTGTTGGTTAGATCCCCTGGGTTTGCTCGGTTTATTAATAAACGGTTTGAGCTGTTGTCATGGATATTCGTACTTACTTTTGTAGCGTCACTGATTTGGTCAGGCCGCGGGATTTATTTATATTGGTCAACGGGCAATTGTAATGGATTGAACCAAGGAGGTTTCTGTGCTTTCGACCCTACAGGGAAAAATAACGCTGTGTCAGGCATGGGAGTGGAATGTCGTGAGGGCGGAGCACCCATTGGGGATTTGACTCTGAGCGGAGTAAATTTGGATCAATTCCCTAAGATGCAGGGAACATCTGATAAGGAAATGGTGTTCATTGGCTGTTATGCTTGCAAGTACACCAAACAAACCTATCCATTAATAAAGCAGCTGATTGCAACATATCATCCGACTGTCCGATTTGTGTTTTACTCAACTCACCAAGAAGCTGATTATTTAATGGCCTATGATTACGCCATTCAAACCATTGCTCCAACAAAATATTTCGATTGGATGGATGCTTTGTATTTGGAGTCCCATGATACGGTGGCGAGTGAGGCTGCCACAATTCAATTAATTGAACGACTCGGGATTGACATTGCTGCCGTGAACCAAATTGTGAACGATCCGGCTACCAAAACAATTACCCAAAAACGAAAATATGAAATCGATAAAACTGGTATCTATGGTACTCCGACCGTGTTTATGAACGGAGAACCTGTCGTTGGACCAAAACCATATCGAGTCTATCGACAAATGCTGAATAAGACTTGGTTCTAAAGATTTATTTGAATTAATTACGCATATAGTTGTATAATATAGGCCTATGAAAACATACTCTGACCCAGCGTTAACTTCTCTTTTAAATGTTTTAATTTCGAATCCTAATGATGGACATATTAAAAAAATGTTTGCCTTGGAGCTGTATAAAAAAGAGGAATTTCAAGATGCTTTGGTTTTGCTTAGTGAAATTTTTAAAACCGATAAAGATATTGCTATCGAACAGGCTTTAAAAGACATTAAAGCGAGAATTACTCCCAATGGCGAATTTGAAAATCAAGAAAAAACCCAGATACAACAGAACGTTCAAAAAATAATTACCTTTGATGATGTTGCAGGGATGGAACAAGTTAAGGATGCAATTCGGACTGATATTATTTATCCTTATCAACACCCGGAAATTTACAAGCAATATCATAATAAAATTGGTGGAGGGATTTTACTTTACGGTCCTCCGGGTTGTGGCAAAACATTCATCGCCAAGGCAACGGCAGGCGAAATTGGAGCAAATTTTTACAGCATTCACATTCACGAGGTTTTTTCGAAGTATATGGGTGAAGGTGAGCAAATGCTACACGAAATATTTGAAATCGCTCGAAGAAATACACCCAGCGTTTTATTTGTCGATGAGATTGATGCGATCGGCATGAGTCGAGAAAAATCAAGCGGTATGCTGCGAACCTTGGTTAATCAATTCCTCACTGAACTCGATGGTGTTGATGACAATAATGAGGGTGTTTTGGTTATTGGAGCGACAAATTTGCCTTGGGAGGTAGATTCGGCATTACGACGGCCTGGCCGTTTCGATAAAATTATTTTTGCACCACCTCCCGATACTGTGGCTCGAGCACGTATTTTTGAACTAAATCTTTCCGGAAAACCTTGTGAAAATAATATTGATTATAAAATTTTAACTAGGTTAACTAAGCGTTTTTCTTCGGCTGACATTTCGAGAGTTGTCGATGAGGCCGCAGAACGGTCGTTCAAAGAAGCTGTAAGAACGGGTAAAACCGTATTAATATCTCAGAATTTGTTAGTGGAAATTATTACTAGTTCAAAAGCCTCCATCACTGATTGGTTCTCGACTGTAAATAACTACATTAAATACAGCAATGATTCCGGTTTTTATAATACGGTCAAAGAATATCTTGACGCATTAAAAAATGATGAATGATCAACTTATAAAGTTAGAACATACCCTGGAAGTTGTTTCTCAAACGCATCGTGGTGATTTTGTTATAGAAACAGCCAGTAAAATTTTGGCTCTCGACGTATCTCACGAACAGGCTCATTTCCATATCATTTTTGCGTATTATCATTTGCAACAATTTGCACAAATGTTTGAAGCCATTCAACGGGCGCATCCTTATGTTATAAACAGTGATTGGATTCACTACGTCTATTATTTATATTATTTGACTCAAGGTGGACAGGAATACTTAGATGCTAAAGAGCATATTGAGACAGCAATTCGTATTAGTCCACAGAAGGCACTATATCACCGTTCACTTGGGGAGATATACTTGATCAATCGTGAACCAAACAAGGCGATTGGACCATTAATGACTGCCGTCACGCTCATGCCAACTCACGCGGAGTATCGAAGCCGTCTCGCCCTTGCGTTATTACGGGCAAAAAAAGTTGCAGATAGTCTTAAGATGGCAGATCAAGCTCTTAAAGATGGAGTAGGTGAACACTGGGTTTTTGATAGTGTTGGAATGATTTACACCTTAACGGGTGATCTGACCAAAGGTGAGTCTCTATTTAGGGAAGCATTACGGATGGATCCCGTAAATGATTATTTCCAAAAACATATTGATTGGGTTTTAAGAGAGAAAAATAATAAAATAAATCGAGAAAACAACAAGCAACAATATACTCCATTGTATTTACGGCAAACGGGCACTAATAGATTTTTCTAATTTTTTTCGACTTTATAACCTAAGTGTTCAATCTCAAAAGCAATCTTTTCGGTGGTTACCTTTTTGGGATCAAAAGTAATCTGACTTTCTGATTTTGTATAACTAGTGTTACTTTGAATAATTCCAGGCATTTCTTCAAGAGTGGAATCAATATTCAACGCACAACTTGTACAATGAAGTCCTAATAGTTTCAGCGTGATATTTTGCATATTAATTGACTACCTCCATAGTTCCTGAATACATGCCCATCGAGCATGAAAAAGTAAATTGACCAACTTTGTTTGGGGTAAAGGTGAATGATTGTACATCATTTGATTTTAATCGAGCAGAAATGTTAAAGGCACGGAACACAAAATAATTG
>CAZQBH010000022.1:0-4766 GCA_964591645.1 uncultured Pseudomonadales bacterium
CAAATACATGTTTCAGCATTGACCCATATCCATTCCCCCGTGCTATAACAAGCACATGACTTTAACCAATAATGACCTCCAAGCCATCGGCACACTGATTGACCAGAAACTTGAAAAACAATCACAAAAATTAGTCCGCCAGATGAAAAAAGAAACCAAACAAATCGTCAAATTTTTCGACAGAGAATACTCGGACCATGATAAACGAATAAAACGCATCGAAAACCATCTAGATTTACCACCGCTCAATGACTAAATAAATCACACTTCTATATTCTTTATTCGTTTTTTAAAGTACTCCTTGCCACCGTACAGGGCAATCCTGTGATTAGGAGTAACTGTATTTGGTGGCAGAATGCTGCTTGTCAGCCTGCCCAACTGGCAAACAGCATTCCACTACCATTTATTTTATTTATTAACGCTCCCCCAGGCACCAAGGACTAGGGACTAAGGACTAAATTAGTCAAACCAATAAATCTTTTGGGTCAATTTGGAGACTCCAAATAATAACCCTGATGCAGCCACTAAAACACCCGTCAGCATCCAAAAATTCACATCACCAATTCCCGCACTAACGGTGGTGTGAGTTATAGTAGTGGTTTCACCAAGAACCTTACACGTTGTGGAAGTCTGGCCGTATGAACCGGTCGAAGTAGTGCATTCCTCAGTAGCAAAAACTGCTCCGGGAAGAACTAACCATAATACAGTCACTAAAGAAAGGGCGAAAAGTTTTGATGTTTTCATTGAATAATCCATAACTATCCGTATTGCCAGGGATTATATGACGAATCCTTAGCCTTGTCAACAGGTTATAGGCTACTAATCATGAAACTAAACTAATGAAATAAGAAATATCCTATAGGTCTATTCTTCTTCAACCGTCACCCATTCTCGCTGATCTTCCTGAATCTTCTCTGGAACCAAGCTCGATTGCCCCACATCCGTCACGATCGTCGGACTGCCCGAACCATCATCTACAATCCTGACTACAGGCTGAGTTTTTGTCGTGTCTTCTGCCATATTTCCTCTGAAATTGCTTCAACTGACCGACTTGCATCAATCAGCTGCCACCGACCGCTCACATCGCCATGAGCCAGCGTTAAATATGCTTGACGCACTTTTTCATGAAATTCCGTTTTTTCCATGTCCAGTCGATCCATTTTTCCCGAACCTGCACGACGCTGTAACCCTATTTCCACCGGTAAATCCAGTAAAAAAGTAATATCTGGTTTAGTGTCTTTAGTCGAAATATCATTCAACTGCTCAACCAATTCAATACCAAAACCACGTACCATTCCCTGATATACCACGCTTGAGTCTCGAGTTCGGTCCATAAGCACAATCTTTCCTGCTTCAAGTGAAGGAAGAACTAATTCCCGATAAATTTGTGCCCGTGCGGCCTGGAATAATAGCACCTCGGTGGTATACGCCATGCCGATATTGTGCGGATTGAGTAGAATCTCCCGGATTTGTTCAGAAATAACCGTACCTCCCGGCTCGCGTAATACCACAGATTCCCGTTGCAACTC
Source organism: uncultured Pseudomonadales bacterium (assembly GCA_964591645.1). Lineage (GTDB taxonomy): Bacteria > Patescibacteriota > Microgenomatia > UBA1400 > RBG-16-45-19 > CAZKMY01. The sequence continues at coordinate 1,530 of CAZQBH010000022.1, forward strand.
CTCATATAGTCGATCTTTTAGTTGTTTTATCTGAACCGATTTTCCCCCACCTTCACCCCCCTCAAAACTGATCAGTATTCCTTTTTGGGTCATACGAGTGCTCCTATCTCACTAGGCCATTGATGGCTACTTGGCGCAAAAAATGTGTCGCAAGTACTGGTAACTCTTGCACCGCCTCAAGTGTATATCCAAAATGATCGAGTGCATAGAGCAAATTTTCCGTATTCAACTTTCTACCCGTATCCAATTTCCTTACCTCTCGTAAACCCCTTCTTACAATCTCATTTCTATCCATCACTGCAGTTCCTCTATCCAAAGGATGGTAGTCTCGATATGCCCATATTGGATTGTTTATCCGATTTTTTTTCAGATTTACTTCAACCCCTGCCGAGATTGCGTCTAAACCATATCGCAATTCTGTATCTCTCACCCACCAACACACGTGCATCAATTGCTGTCTTTGGTCTTTCGCCATCTCGTCTGGATGAAGTTTTCCAATTACCTCAGCCAAACCAAACATGGTATCACCCAACTCTCCGCGTAATTCTGCCCTTTGACCGTTTAATTGAGACAAGGGTATTTCGTCTGTTGCTTGTCGCAGTTCACGCAACTCCGCCAACTCATCCCAAATAATTTGCCAAGACCCTGACATACCATTCAATTGTCTCGCATGAGCATTCAACGGGCGAGATACATCATATCGAGATATTGATTGCTGTACAGGACCTATTCTTTGAGATAAGTTTTCAATATTATTCATCCTCCCTACCCTACAAGAAAAACAGCCCCTAACTCAACCGGCACTTTCCGTATCAAAATATTACAACGAACATTTGCTGTATCCACAGCTCTGGCAACTCACACATCCCTCATGACGAGTCAAGATTCCCCCGCATTGAGGACAGGCCTCAGCGCGAGAAGTTTGAAGTTTGAAGCTAGAAGCTGGATTTTCCTTTTCTATTCCATCTTCTATCTTCTGTCTTCTATCTTCTTTTTTTTGTCTTCCAATATTTAAAACCTGTTCCCCTCTTGATCGGTCACGATAAACCGTAATGCCTTTACATTTGAGTTTCCAGGCCAAAATATATGCGTCCAGCACATCATCTACCGAAGCGCTCCCTGGCATATTGATCGTCTTGCTGACAGCGTTATCCGTATACTTTTGAAAAGCCGCCTGCATTCGTACATGCGCATCGGGTGCAATATCCATTGCCGTGACAAAAACCTGCCGGATTTTCTCTGGAATATCTTCTAATCCTTGGATCGAGCCCAACCGCGCCACTCGGTCAATCAATTCCTGACTATATACCCGATTTTGCCGTTTAAGAGCCAAGACTAAATCCCGATTTAATTCTGGCAGCTCATATGAACCCATAACTTTTTTGAAAAATGCCAACGCAAAATGCGGCTCAATCCCATAACTGCACCCTGCAATCATGCTAATCGACCCCGTGGGGGCTATTGTTGTCGTTGTGGCATTACGAAAATGGCTATACCCTCGTTTTTCCCAAATACTACCGCTAAAGTTGGGAAAGTTGCCTTTTTCCTTCCCTAATGCTTCGCTGGTTTCCCAAGCAGTTTTTTGTATAAATTTGGCCACTTTTTCAGCTAGCTTCAAAGATTCAGGTGAGCCATAGGCGATTCCAATGCGCACCAAGGCATCAGCCCAACCCATAATTCCCAAACCTACCTTACGATTCGCCTTGACCATGTTGTCAATCGCCGGTAATGGATAGGTGCATACGCTTACTACATTATCCAGTAATCGAATGGCAATCCGAACTGTCTCAGCCAGCTTATCCCAATCCACCGCAAAATCACCCATAGTACTCTGACGGCCTTTTTTCTGAGTCAAATGAGTTGCAAGATTGATCGAACCCAAATTACATGCTTCATACGACAATAGGGGCTGTTCACCGCACAAATTTACCGTATCCAATCGAGCTACTTGGGGTGTGGGGTTATCCTGGTTAATCGTATCGATAAAAATTACCCCCGGGTCGCCATTTTTCCATGCCAACCGGGCTGCTTGTTCCAAAATGGATCGCGCCCGAACCGTCTGCACCACTTCATTGGTCCGTGGATTAACCAACTCCCAATCTTCATCGGACTCCACAGCCTTCATAAACGCATTACTTACTGACAACGAATAGTTGATATGAGGCAAATTGGTACCTGATTCTTTGCAGGTTATAAACTCAAAAATGTCCGGGTGTGATACTGGCAATGTCACCATATTTCCACCTCGCCGACCTCCCGCTTGAACAAAAATGTCTGAAGCATCATTTAAAATTGACATTAATGCTACTGGACCGCAGGCTTTGCCACTAGTAGTGGATACAATATCGCCTCGAGGTCGGACTTCTTTAAACGAAAAGCCTACTCCTCCACCGTTTTTTTTCAAAATCGATGATTCCTTAACTACTTCAAAGATACCTTCGATATTGTCTGGGAATGGCAACACAAAACAATTGGCCAACTGGTTGTTGATGGTGCCAGCATTAGCCAGCGTTCGTCCCCCCGGCAAAAACCGCAATTCGCTCATTATCAACTCAAATTTTTCTTCCCACTGCTGCTGCGCCCCTACCGGAGCCTTGGCGAAGGGGGGTCCTTCCACCTTTGCTAACGCTTTGGCCACTCGTTTAAATGCCTCCCCGGGTGTTTCGTCCTCTCGCAAATACTTGTTTTTCATGACAACCAGCGCATTTAAAGATAATCCCACATCATCTACCACGCCCAACCGAATCTTAGCCTCAATCTCTTCCCGTTTTTTATCCCGATTCAAAATATATGCCTTGGCTGTCTTAATGTGATGGTGTTCAATTAAAATTCGCTCCACTGCATCGCCAATATCCCGGGTTGAAATTTCTTTTCGACGTCCAAATTGATCCGTGAGATACGTCGTCACCGCTATTGCTAATGAATTAGCCAATCGTTCATCGGTGCCACCCACATCCTGAGCGGCCAAAAAAATTGCATCGGCTACTTTCGCCTCCGCATACGCTTCTCGTTGACTATTTATCTTAATTACGTGCCACATGACAACATCTTCCTTTATTAATAACAAAACACAAATAACAAATTCACCATTCAATAAAAAATAATTAATTTTAAATAATTAAAAAACATTTGGTATTGATTTGTTATTTGTGGATTTGATGTTTGTTATTTATTTTGATATTTGTGATTTGTTATTTGGTATTTTTTTTGGATGTATCCTGCCAGCTTGCCCACTTG
>CAZQBH010000022.1:4776-17877 GCA_964591645.1 uncultured Pseudomonadales bacterium
GCAAAATTAAAACCAATCTAAACAAGTAATCTAAACCGCTTTCTCACCTTCGGTTTTTTTTGTTGGGTCTTGCCAGCTGGCCCACTTGCACGCTGGATACGTGCTACACCCCCAAAAGGTTCGCCCTGTATGAGTCCGTTTTTGCACAATTTCTGCCCCACACGAGGGACAAACTACCCCCTGCACTACCTGCTTTAAACTTGCCTTATAATCACATTCTGGAAATCGACTGCAGGATAAAAATTTCCCAAACTTGCCGGTTCGAATTACCAATTCCCCTTCATGACATTTTGGACAAGCTTCCCCTGTCTTTTCCACAGGAATTTCTACCCGGGGAGCCCCTTTATCTGCCAATTTCACTGCTTTCTCAAATGGTTCCCAAAATGCCTTCGTCACCTCACGCCAATTTCGCTTTCCTAACGCAATCGAGTCCAAATCTGCTTCCATCGCCGCTGTAAATTCATAATTCATTACCTCAGCAAAACTAGCTACCAAGAAATCATTCACCGCTTCCCCAATACTGGTTGGACTATACCGCTTATCAATTCGTTCCACATAACCGCGATCCACAATGGTAGAAAGAATACTTGCATACGTTGATGGCCGGCCAATATCCCGTTTCTCCAATTCCTTCACCAACGAAGCATCATTGTACCGGGCTGGTGGTTGTGTAAATTTTTGTTCTGACAAAACCTCTTGAAAATCTAACCCCTCCCCCTCAACTACTGCTGGCAATATCACTTCATCCTGTTGTCTGTCCCCTGTCCCCTGAGCCCTTTCATACGCTTTTTTCCAACCCAAAAACTTCACCACTGAACCTGAAGCTCGAAGTAAATACTTGGCTGTCCCCTGTCCCTTGTCGCCTGTTGCTTCCACTACTATTGCTGTCTGATCATAAATTGCCGGTTTCATTTGACAGGCCATGAACCGCCGCCAAATCAATTGATACAACTTGTTTAACCTCACACTGTCTTGTGACTCCGTACCACGTACCTCGTACTTTGCACAGTCCGTCGGCCGGATTGCCTCATGCGCTTCCTGGGCATTTTTACTTTTGGTTTGATAGACATTGGGTTTTTCCGGTACGTATTCCGCTCCAAATACTCTGCCAATTTCGTTCCGAGCCGCCTCAACCGCTTCTTTGGCCAAATTAACCGAATCGGTACGATGATAGGTGATCATTCCCGCCTCGTATAGCTGCTGAGCTATTTGCATGGTCATTTTCCCCGACCATCCCAAGACATTGGCGGCTGCCTGCTGCAGTGTTGAAGTGATAAATGGTGCTACTGGTTTCTTTTGTTGTTCCTTGCGATCAACTGAAACAACTTGATACGTTGCTTGTTTTAAATCAGCAATAATCGGTTCTGCTATCTCTTTGGAATCAATATAAACAACACGCTCACTGTCTCCACTTTTTTCCTGTACTTCGTACTTCGTCCCTCGCACCCGCACCTTCTTTCCACCCACCTCCACAAGTTCAACAACAAATTCAGCACCTCGTACCTCGGACTTTGTACTTCTGAGTAAAACCTTAATTTCCCAGTATTCCTGTGGTTTAAACGCTCGAATTTCCCGTGCCCGTTCCACGATCATCCGTACCGCCACCGACTGCACGCGTCCTGCTGACAATCCTCGCCGTACTTTCCGCCATAACACTGGTGATAAGGTGTAACCCACCAATCGGTCCACCACCCGTCGAGCCTGCTGCGCATCCACCATGGCCATATTTAATTCACCCGGTGCCGATACCGCCGCTTCTATTGCCGATTTGGTAATTTCATGAAACGTCACCCGGGAAAATTTATCGTCCGCTACTTTCGGGGATCGCTTGCGTCCGTTTTGTTGTAATAAATACTTGATATGCCAAGAAATAGCTTCTCCCTCTCGATCAGGGTCTGTCGCTAAAAAAATCTTTTCAGCCGTCTCTGCATCTTTTTTTAATTTGGAAATGACCTGACTTTTACCCTTACTTACTTCATATTCGGGTTCAAAATTTTTGGTAACATCAACACCCAAATTACTCTTGGGCAAATCCCGTACATGCCCCATGCTGGCTTCAATAATGTACTCTCCCCCCAGGAATTTCCTCAGGGTTTTAGCTTTGGTGGGAGACTCAACAATCACAAGCTTCATAACCAAAAGGATACCACACCCCCCGTAAACGGCATATGTGAAAATTTTGGAATTTATTTTTACCAAAAATGGTAAAATACACCTATGCAAATTCCTCCAATTCCCAAAGAGTTCTATCGGCATTTCTGGGATTGCGACGCCAGCAAGCTTGATCCCAATCAATACCCCTTCTATGTTATCGGTCGACTACTTGATCGGGGTGGAACAGCTGAAGTCATCTGGGTTTTACGGCATTTTTCCCAAGACACTATCAAAGATTGTATTCTGAAATATCGAGATCTTAGCCGGAAAACCGGTCTATTTTGGCAAAAACACTACCAATTACCTATCGATCGGGTCGCATGTTTACAAACACCTTATCACCCAACACGTTACGGAGTTTAACGTACCTCGGAAAATCCGGCTGGCTCGAGTCTGCCTATCTTGCTGGTGGCACTGCCCTAGCCCTTCAACTCGGTCATCGTATTTCCAATGATCTGGATTTCTTTACCCAACAACAATTTAATGAACAAGTTTTGGTTCAACAGCTTAAAAGTTCCGACGAGCTCGATAATGAAAAAGTTGAATGGCAAACCGTGCTGGGCGAATTCATGAACACTAAATTAAGCATATTTTTTTATGAATACAACTTGATTGAATCCACAACGCTTTATGAAGGCATACATCTTGCCAGTTTGGCTGATATTGCCGCCATGAAGCTACATGCCCTCGAAGGTCGAGGTGCTCGACGAGATTTTATTGACCTTTATTTACTCGCCAAAACATATACCGTACCCCAAATATTTCAATTTTATGATCAAAAATATCATTGCCTCGCTGATCATAAATACCAGATCTTAAAAAGTTTATGTTATTTCGAAGATGCTGAATTCCAAGACATGCCAGTCATGCTTATCGATATCAACTGGGAAGAAATAAAGGACTATTTTTCCACTCAATCAATGATCCTGGCCAAAGAAATTGGTTAAGTCTTTCTTATTTCTTCAACCAATATTCCAATGCCTTTTTGGCAATCGGCGCCGCCACCGTACTTCCCTGCCCCCCTTTTTCTACCAATACCGACAACGCTATGGTGGGATTCTGGGCTGGGGCATACACGGTAAACCAGGCATGAGGTTCGTCTGTTTCGCCCCCTTGTTGAGCCGTACCCGTTTTGCAGGCGACTTGAGGTAAAAACGTAAAAAAAGGCGCTCCCGTTCCCCCGCTTTGGCACGCCTCAATCATTCCCTGCCGAATGAGCCGGGCAGTTGTATCATGCAGGTTCAATTGTTGGCATATCGGCGGTTTTTCATCCAAAGAAAAATGGGGCGGACAAAGCACGCCGGTTGCCACTCCAGCGGTCATAACCGCCACTTGTAACGGTGTCGTTAATACATCTCCCTGACCAATTGACATGTGATAGGTGTTTCCTAAATACCATCGCTCATTCCGAGTTGAAAGCTTCCATTGCGGCGTGGGAATTAAACCAGCTGTTTCCCCCCAAGCCGATAGCCCCCACGTTTTACCCAATCCCAAAAGCGTGGCCCATTCTGCCAACTTGTCAGCCCCGACTGCCTCGCCTGCTTTGTAGAAAAAAATGTCATTTGACCGGGCTATGGCTTTAACTACATTTACTTCGCCTTCGGTTCGTCCATGCTCGTCATAGAGCCAATTTCCAAACCGGTAGGTGCCGATCACTAATTCCCCCGTATCTTGGAACAACGTTGATTCCGATATGGTGCCTTCCTCTAATGCTGCCGTTGCGGTGATCAGTTTAAATGTGCTTCCCGGTGCATATGTACCCGCCATCGCTCGGTTAAAAAATGGTTGATCAGGTTGAGTCAGCGCGGCTTTTAAATTGGTTGGATCATATGAAGGCGAACTTACCATTGCCAGCACTGCTCCCGTTTGGGGTTCAATCGCCACCGCTGCTCCCGTTTTACCTTCAAACGCCTCCCACAATGTTTGCTGTAGCCCCAAATCAATAGATAACCGAACATTTGTCCCCGATTGTGGTTGTTTTATTCCCACCGTCCGGACCGCCTTACCTTTTGCGTTCACTTCCAAATATTCTGTTCCAGCCACCCCTTGAAGTAATCGTTCAAATCCCTTTTCCGCTCCTGTTTTACCTATCAATTGTCCCAATCGGAACGCGGTATTTTCTCCCAATTCTTCAGGCGTAGCTTCACCCACATATCCTACCACCTGAGCACATGCGAGCCCGCAGGGGTATTCCCGTCCGACATCGTAACTAATTTTTTCATTTGGATTAGTCAACAGCGTCATCGCCGTATCCCGATCTACCGCCTCAAATCGCAATTCAGCTGGATTGGTTCCTGGTACTTGTCGACGATACAAAGGAATATTCCGAGTCAACGGTGTCCCTCCTCGGTCCATTAATATCCCTCGTTGAGCTGCCAATGATAACGCGAGCGTTTTGTTTTCATCCGCCATTTGCCGCCGCCACACTCCCTCCACCAACGTCAATTGAGCCAACCGGCCTACCAGCGCCACCATAAACACCACCGTCAGCACCACCACCGGCCAAACCCGAATCCGCCGAATTATAGTTCCCTTTAGCAAACTCGCTCGTTCCCACGCTATTACCCGAATTTCATGGGCTTTTCGTTTACCGCCCCACATAAATGCCTTCAGCCCCGACCAAGCGCATCGACAACCAGCGAAATACTCCCAAAGCAAATACTTGCGCCAACAAAGCTACGATTGTAATCGGTTGGCCCTCAATGAATCGAAAAAACAATTCTCCTAACAATCCCAATCCATACCACCACCACAAAATCCGGCTTCGATACTGGCTTTCGATAAACCAAGTGATCACCATCAATGTCACCAGTCCTACCGACCCAAGACCTAATGAGTTCAAGTGGGCAATATCCTCCAACAATCCGATACCAAAGAGTAATCCAATTTTTAGCCAGGATTTTGATTGACGCCCAAAAATCAGCGCGATAGTTACCGCCAGTGACCACGGCAATACCCGACCAAAAATAATATAAAAAATAAGTAACCCCGCCGTTACCATAAAGCTACCCATCCTTCTTTTCGGGACAACAATAGCACTTCAGCGCCTTTGGTTACGTCCTCAGGATTACCCGTCAATAATGCTGCTTGACCTACCACTAATCCCGGCGGATAGCCAGATTCTGAACCGGCCGTCACCAAGACATCTCCCTCCGACAACAATTCAGACTGCAATACTCCCGTCACCGTCGCTTTACCGCTTCCCCTGCCTTCAATAATCCCTCGTGTCATTCCATTAACCGTCTGAACCGGAATCCGACTGCTCTCGTCGCTGACCAACTCCACTTCACTCATGTACTTTCCCACTACCCGGATTTTCCCTACCAACACGCCTTCTTTATCGGTAATAATCTGGCCAGGTGCCACTCCGTCTCGCGTCCCCACCGCCAATACTACCCGGTCGCCATAATCTAATAATTGAGCCAAACGTTCAGCCTTTTTACCCGAACTTGTTTTTACCGATAACGCCTCCAGAGCTGTTACTTTTGATTCCATTTCAACCAAGTGCGCTTGATCCACTGCGGTTGCAGCCAATCGATCCTCCAAACGAGCGAGTCGTTCACTTTGATTTCGCAGTGACAATACCCATCGAATGGGTTTTTTGACTACTTCCTGACCCATCACTACCTGATGATCAATTGATAACAATCCCCGTTCTACACCTCCCCGAACCCACCGTAACCAACCAACTTTGTCAATTCCAAACAACAAGCCACCACAAGCCGCCACCACTGCCCATTGGCGAAACATTTCCAACAGCCGTTCCTGTTTTATTGGCACACTGTAACGCTGCATGAACCCCTTTATATCTGGTATTGATTGACATCGGAAACAGACTTTACTGGTTCCGCGGGTGCTTCGATTCTTGGTTCGACCGGCTCCGCCAGGGTTTCAATTTCCGGTTCAGGTCGAGTTGTTGCAGTTAATCGCTTGTATAACAATGCCCCAGCCACTATCGACACGGGAGCACTGACCAACAACCCTAATCCCAAACAAATTGCCCCTAAGATATTAATTCCAATGAGAGCGAGGCCGATGACGAATAATTTCCATTTTTTACCGCTCGTCAACCGTTTACTCTCCTCAAGTGATTCCCTAATTCCCGTATCCTGATCCACTACCAAATAATTGGACAGGCTAAACATGATCGCAAAAATAATCCCCGGAACAATCAATAACAGCGTCCCCATCGATATGATTAAACCGGTGACCAGAGAAATTAAGAAATAATGCCACATTAGCCGAGTATCTTTTATTACTAAACTTGGCCACTCGATCATCTCTCCCCGAACCGCCCGCAACGAAGCCGCGACCACCACCAAACCCGCGTACATCTGAATCAGACGGGTGATAATTCCCCACACTGTTTGGAGTACCGACCAATCCTGATTTCCAAGCCACTGATGTACCCCGTCAAGCACCATAGTTCCCAAAAACATCCCCACCATTAACAATAACCAAAAAGACAATTGTTTCTTGACTATCTGCCACGACTCGCCGATGACTGACCGAACACCAAGGATTGTATCCATAACGACTCCATTATAAAAAATTAAGCTGCTTTATTCACTCTAGCAAATTCCCACCCAACCTGCAAATTGCTCACCGCAAACCACCGACCACTCGTACCCGCCGAAGTAACGGTTCATCCGCCAGCACCATACCGCAACCGCGAACCACTCCCGCTAATGGTTCATCAATTCGCCACACCACCATTTTAGTTTCTTCTGCAATTAATCGGTCAAACCCTCGGAGTAAACTTGACCCCCCAGTCAGCACGATTCCGCCCTGCAAAATATCTGCTAATAATTCGGGTGGAGTTTCCTCAAGTACATCCTTTACAGTTTGGACAATTTGTTGCACCACTGGCACTAACGCTTCCCGAACTTCAATCGAATTAAATTTCATTGATCGGGGTAATCCTGTCCCCAAATCCCGCCCCCGAACTACTGTTTGCAACACCCCATTATTAGTTTGTTCGTTTGATCGTAACACGTCTTTTTTCCCCTCAAATCGAACCACACTTCCAACCGCCAACTTCACCTGCTCCGCCGTCATCTCTCCAATCAACAATCCATACTTTACCCGAGCAAACCGAATAATTGCATCATCCAATTCGTCTCCCGCAGTTCGAATACTACGATTAATCACCATCCCGCCCATACTAATAACAGCAATTTCTGCAGTTCCGCCTCCGATATCTACTATCATTCGTCCTTCCGGTTCCAACACTTTCAATCCCGCTCCGATTGCCGCAGCCATCGGTTCCTCGATCAAATACGCTTCCCGTGCTCCAGCCGACAGTGCTGCCTCTTGGACGGCCCGCCGTTCCACTTCTGTTACTCCTGTGGGAATGCCGATAGCCACCCGCGGCCGCACCAATCGATACCCCCACATTCGTTCATGCACTTTTTGGATATAGTAGGACAACATCGCTTCGGTTGCATCAAAATCAGCAATCACCCCATTTCTGAGCGGTCGAATTACCTCAATATTCTTTGGTGCTTTCCCCAACATTCGCTTGGCTTCGCCGCCAACCGCCAATATCGCCCCCGTCTCTTTGTGACGAGCCACTACAGATGGTTCGGAAATCACAATTCCCTTACCGTGCACCCACACCATGGTATTGGCAGTCCCCAAGTCAATTCCAACATCGTGCGCTAAAGCGCTAAAAAAACGCGGTAAAACCATACGCTCTATTCTAAATCCTCCCATCCCCTTTACCCATACCCTATTCCCAATTTCCTCATCCAGTGTTAGTCTTTAGCCATGCGCTTCACACTTAAAACTGCTCTTTTATTTGCCTTCCAAGCCCTATTGATCCTCGTTCCTCTTGTATGGACGTCCTCCACTTCTGAACTGTTTGAATACCCAAAAATATTGTTAACATATGCCTTTACAATCATTATCGGCGGTCTCTGGCTCGCTCGGATGGTTAAAGAAAAACAATTCATTTTCCGCCGCACACCCCTTGAACTTCCGCTCCTCTTGTTTCTTGGTTCCCAGGCAATCGCTACCCTGACGTCAATCAATATTCATACCAGTCTATTTGGATATTATTCCCGTTTTAATGGCGGTCTCGTATCTTTGTTGTGCTACGCGCTATTGTATTTTGCCGCCGTTTCAAATTTTGACCGCACTGATGCCAAAATAATCCTTAAAACAATTGTGTATACCGCATTATTATCCGCTCTCTATGCTTTTCCGGAACACTTTGGTCATTCACCCTCTTGTCTTATTATTAGTGGAAGATTTGACGCTCGTTGTTGGGTTCAGGACGTTCAAAACCGGGTCTTTGGTACGTTTGGCCAGCCCAACTGGCTGGCTGCTTATCTTATCTCGCTCATTTTTATACCCCTCAGCGAAATTTTTGAAAACAAACAAACTATCAAACGATCAAGCTATGTAACTCGATATCTACCTTTCCTGCTTTTCTTCTTAGTCCTCATTTTCACCAAATCCCGGTCCGGACTTTTGGGCTTTATTGTCGGTCTTGGCGTCTTCTTTTTTGCCATTTTTACCTCAACTAAAGGCAGCAAAAAAAATGTACTCAAAATCATCACTTCTTGTCTCTTGTTGCTTGTTACTAGTTTCTTGCTCTTTGGTCGAAACGTTTCCGGGACCACCAACAAAATCATCGATCGAATAATCCCTCCCCCCACTACTGTCGCCGCGCCACAAACTCCCGCTCCAGCCAACTCTATGGAGGTGAGTATTACTCCCACTTCCGATATTCGCCGGATTGTCTGGAAAGGTGCCTGGCAATTAGCCCTCAAGCATCCTTTTTTTGGTACCGGTGTCGAAACCTTTGCCTACTCCTATTACAATGTTCGCCCGGTTGAACACAACCTGGTTTCTGAATGGAACTTTTTATACAACAAAGCCCACAATGAATTTTTAAATTATGCTGCCACCACCGGGTTCGTAGGTTTGGGCACCTATCTGCTTTTCTTGGGTTACTTTATTGTCTGGAGCATTAAAAAGATTGTAAGTCATAAGTCTGAAGTCTTAAGTCCTAAGTCAAATGACTTAACACTTAACACTCAACACTCAACACTTCTGACAGCTCTGCTGTCAGGCTTTATTGCCCTCTGTATCAGTAACTTCTTTGGTTTTGCCACTGTCCCGGTCAACACACTGCTTTTTCTTTTCCCGGCGCTGGCGTATCTTTTCACTACCGACGATGTCAGTAATGCTGTTCCAAAGACTCAAAAAAATCTGTCGCTCTCTACCAACGGTTATCTGCTTCTTGGAGTAATTGGAGCTATTTGCATCCTATTGCTGTTGGCCGTCAATCGCGGCCTGATTGCCGATCTTTCATACACCGCTGGCAAAGCAGCGTTTGGTGCCAAAAATTACCAAGTCGCCATCACAAAACTACAAGATGCGATTCGTTTGGTCCCGAATGAGCCGCTCTATACTGATGAACTTGCTCAAGCCGCCTCTGAAGTTGCGGCAAATTTAGCCGTAAACCAAAAACCTGCCGAAGCGTCTGAAGCCGCTACCATCGCCATTCAATTAGCCAACCGCACCCTAAACTTAAACAAATATCATCTGAATTTTTACAAAAGCCGCGCCAAAATTTTTATTAATCTCGCCCAAATTAACCCCCGGTTTGCCCTTGAAGCAGCCGCGACGCTGGATGCCGCTATTCGACTTGCGCCCACCGACGCCAAGTTGTGGTTAAACCGAGCCCTCCTGGCTAAAGAATTGGGATATCGCGATGAAGCCCTCAAAACATATGCCAAAACTATCGAATTAAAGGCTAATGATGAAACTGCCCGCTTTCAATACGGACAACTGCTTACTGATATGGGTCAAGGCGACGCTGCCAAAGAACAGTACCAATATATTTTGACTCGGATAAATCCCAATAATACGCTCGTCCAAGCAGCCTTGGTTGAATTGGCTACCGCTTCTGCCCGGCGTGGTAAAATGTGAGCCGTATGCGTCTCAAACTTGTCACTGTTCCCAATAAACTGCTTCGTCAAAAATCATCTCCATTTGATACGTTCACTTCTAAAGACGAACAATTTTTGGCCAACTTAGCCGAAACATTGCTACAAAAAAATGATCCTCCCGGGGTCGGCTTGTCGGCCGTACAAGTCGGTGAATTGAAACGTGTTTTTGTTACCTATTTACCCCCGCTATTTGATCTGGGCCAGAATGCCAAAAACACGCCTAAATCTGAGATAAAATTTTTCATTAATCCGGAAATTATTGATCATTCTGGCCAAACAACCCTGGGAGATGATCCAAAAACACCCGCTCTTGAAGGCTGTTTATCCGTTCCCGCCCTTTATGGACCCGTCTCCCGCTATCAAACTGTCAAAGTAAAATATCAAACACTTGGTGATGCAGAGGTCAAAAAATTTATGCACGCAGCCGGACCCCACGAAGTGGGAGCGAGTACACTAAATTTTGACCTCGAATCACTGGTAGAAAAAGTCGACATTTTCTCTAACTTTTACGCCCGTGTCATCCAACATGAATACGACCACCTGGAAGGAATTCTTTTTACCGACCACATCAAAACCGACAATCACGGACTCTACTTCGACCAAGGCAATCAATTAGTCGAAGTTACCAATCCGGACGAGTTGATCCAGTGGTAATACCCTCTTATCATTTTCCCCCAAACGGCCATTTTCCTGCAAAAACCTTGATAGTGTAATGTCCTCTATCAGCATCAACCTCTGATTCAAGATTCTCTGGACCAAACATTGAACCAATCGCCTCAACTATATCAACCACAACCGCAACCGGCAGTGATATCGGCAAAACCAACAAATTCATGACCACTTCCGGCTCTTTTTTTCCACCTGGATTAACTTCATTACTCATATCTTTAATCCCTCAATTTGTTTTCGAATTATACCACTAGCCCTGATTATTGTTCCCAACCCCAAACGCTGCACTAATTATTTTATCCTTATAACTGATTATTATGATTTCCCCAATTCTACCTATACTTGATATAAAGTACTGATATTGCATACCAAAATAAACATATCCGATAGTTTGACTTATTAAGGTATAATACCTCTCAATAATCGGTAACCCCTTTCTGTCGCTTCAATCCGGTTCTTACTAGATAAATAAACACAGCTTAACCACCCCTGTCGATGCACACCAGTGCAAAACCAGGGAAATGGTTAACTTTGTGGTTTTTTATCTTAAGTTGCGAGTTCTTGTCTGCTCAAGACAATTGCTGTCTTGCTGCGACTACCCAACTTCGCACCTTAACAAGGTAAATTGACGCCTGGTGGTTATATTTTCTCCACCCGCGTCACCCACCGTAGTATCCAGATTGCAATTTGGCCGAATAGGCCTAAAAGTGCAACATCTGGTACGCAGGTGGGATGGAAACAAAAAATAATACTGCACAACTAAGTCTCCCTATTTAGGGCGGCAGTAAATTTAGAAGCTAGAAGATAGAAGCTTCTAAACTTTCCGCCGCCCTAAAAACTTTTCAAAATGGAGACTATATGGACTGCATTCCGGTAGAAATCCGCCAGCGAGTATTACATTTGGCCGCGTCCTTAACAAGCGGGCCAAAATCGGATATTGGTATTCCCGATACGGACTTGTCAGAGGATGAGATGAACATCGCAAACCGCATGGTTCAGTGTAAGCTGGCCCGATGGGATTGGAACCCAGCAAAGCGAGCCCGCTTATTAAAGGCTCTGCCAGAATTATTTAACGTACTCCAAATTGCGTAAATAAACCAAAGGGCGGCCGCGTCAGGTACCATCCGGTACCTGATTGACAATTCCAGAGTACCATTCGGCACTCTGTTAATTTATTGGTATTTTTTATCGGTAGTCCCCCATTTTCAAAAACCCATCGAAGGAGATAACTACCGAAATGATTGTCGTGAATGACATCCCCAGCTTCGCATCCGCCATGAAACGACTAAATTACATCCGTGTTTGTTTCATTCCGGAAGAATACCGGTATTTATTGACCCCTCTAGAAAATAAAGGGTTGATCAAACCAGGCTCCAGCAACAATGCGTGTATTGAACCTACAGAAAAGGTGAAACGGATGCATATTAAGGAACTCAAAAAAACCCTGAAGAGCATTCCCGTTCCACCTTAACCAAATCCTCTTTCCTCGCGCAGCCTACAGGAGGTGACCCTTGCGCAAATCGCACTTCTTCCCACTTGTGCTTGGAGTCTTTCTCCTCGCACTCATAATGGTTTCACCCGCTCATGCTCAACAACCAAACCAGGAGTGGTTATATTTCCCGGTAAATGGTGCTGAGCGATGCGGTGCAAATTTTGGTGAAAACAACCCGATTGGAAAACAATCCTTCCATAATGCCGTTGATGGCGCGTGTGGCATGGGTGGGTCTCCCATCCAAGCTGTCGCCGACGGTGTATTAGTTTGGAACGAATGGTGGCCAGCCGGAACTCAACCAAATGGTCACGGCATCACTGCTGTGGTGTATCATCCCCAATCGGGCCTGTATACCTATTACGCCCACATGTCGGAGACAAACGCTGATTTAAATGTCGGTGACAAGGTCAAACAAGGAGAAGTTCTGGGTTGGGTCGGACATACGGGATTTATGACGGTCATCAATGACCATATACATTTCGCTGTCCGCACCGAAGCTCCCGACAACACCAGTTGTTGGAACACTTCATGCTGGCTAAACCCAGACTTTTACCTAGGAACTGCTGTGGTAGAAGCTCCAAAAACCACTTCGATACCAGACAACGATGTTGATTTGGCTACCATCGGTCTGCCAGATATCAAGGTCGTTATCTCATCATCAGTGGTTGAAACCAAACTACCTACTCCTCAATCAGGAGAATCAGCTGTCGAAATTGGTGATCCAAATAGAATTATGATCCCGATATTCAAGCTGGCTATCGTAAGCGTGTTCCTAACTGGGGTTTTGATTGTTTTTGGCGCCAAGCGTTCATCAGCAAAATATGT
>CAZQBH010000023.1:0-406 GCA_964591645.1 uncultured Pseudomonadales bacterium
CTTGAATTTTAAACAACAATAAATCGATGGCATCATAACAATTGGCAGCCATGGGATAATTAACCTCTTGGACTTGCCATAAAATATCCGCCTCTGTGCTTCGAATAGACAACTCTTTGCCGCTTGTCATAAATACCTCCAACTATTTCGCGCAGATCCAGCTGCCAATCGCTTTTAACTCCTTCAACTTCAGCGTCGAAGAAAGATATGCCGACGCCGTTCCTCCGTCCAAATTCAACACTGAAGTAAACGTTTTACCTGATGCAGTCTGCCAAGCCGCAATCACTCCACCCATTTCAGACAACTGCGGACCGGAAAACAAACTGTCATCCGCTACCACTACTCCACAAAACAATTCGCCTTTATCGGTGACTGCCCCCAAAATTCTTCGGGCAGACTGGTCTGT
>CAZQBH010000023.1:416-10417 GCA_964591645.1 uncultured Pseudomonadales bacterium
CACTGGCTTACCCTCACTCCATACAATCGGACCTGCCTGAACCGCCCATCCATATGCCTTAGTTGGCTCGCCTTGTTCCACTACCACTCGTTTTTCATCCGTGTCATACCCAATAATTCCATTAAACAGCTGGTTTTTTTGCCAAGGTGCCAATGTTTCCTTGTTGGACACCAACAAACCCATTGGCAGCCCGTTTTTGTCATAAAACCCGCCATTCGTTAAGCTGCGACAACCATTTGCCTGTAGCAATGTTGCACTGGTCGAAGCCAGCTGTTCATTAATACCGACTGTCATAATTCGAGGACTGGTAATTTCCATCCAAGCGATCCGAAAAGAAGTTGCCCCCACCGGAAGCGAAATCAGTACCTCTTCCTCTTCCGCCAATCCAAACGGAGGCTTGGCACTGGCCATTGGGGAGGGGAGGGGAGAAGGGGCCGGAGCGACAATGTTTTCTGGTTTAACCATACCGCGAGCGAGGAGCCATACAGCAATCAAAAATAGAATTAAAAAAGCAAATCGTTTCATGGTATTTTCCGTTCAAACGCAGCCACAAACATCGGTTCCAATCCATTCCGATGCGGCCACACTCGGTGCATGTTTTGATGAGTACTGCCGGGCATACCGCGCCAATCAACCGGCACTAATCCATAGGTTTGACCAACAATGTTCAAGACTTCATTCACCACCTGCTCATTTTCTTCCGGTGTCAAAGCACAGGTTGAATACACTAGTCTGCCGCCCGAACGCAACAGGGGGAGACAGGCAAGAATCATTTGCACTTGTCGTTTATGCAGCGTCTCAATCCGTTTCTTGGACCACTGGGCTAAATGTTTTTCAGAAGTATACACATGCAATTCACTGCTGCAGGGGGCATCTATTAATACCTTATCAAATGTTCGATTCATTCGCCGAGCCAGAATTTCTACTACCGCTTGTTTTGTTTCCACCTTTCCGCTGGCTCCAAAATTTCGTACTGTTCGCTTCAGTCGAGCTACCCGATCGGGAGAAATGTCATTGGCGACGATAGATGCTCCGCGAAGATACATAGCAAGCGTCTTGCCTCCGGGTGCCGCGCACGCGTCAAACACTTCATCCCCAGGATGAATATCCAGAGCAATGACCGGTAATAGCGAACTCGGGGAGAGGGGATAGACGAAACCCGCTTCTACGCCTGGCAACCGAGTCCCCATGGAGACCCTTGTTGGCCAGTGCCAGGCCTCGGGAAACCACGGCAACACGTCGCTGGAAATGTCTATTTCTTTATCGGTCCGATGCAGCAATACCGGCAAAAACGGTAAATTAAAACTGTTGGTGATGGCGTCAAAATCGTCCCCAAACAAGGTTCGATAATGATCTATAAACGCTTGTCTGCCTTTGTTTTGATTCATTATGTTTCTTTTAGCAAATCGAGAACTAACGGGAACTCTTTGAAAATACTACCACAATGTTCGCCGCCGGGAACCAAGATTAGTTTGCTTCCCAATTTCTGCGCAAACAATGTTGATTGTTCGACCGGCACATACGGATCATTATCCCCATATACCACAAATGATTTCTGTATCTTTGAACGAATCGTTTCAAAATCAAAATCGGTTTTATAAAACGTTTTGTTTACCAAATAGAAATGCCACTCATCCGTACCCAAGTCAAAGAAAGGGGATACAAACACCGCTTTGGCAAGCTGGATCGGGTACTTTTCTAACATATGCAACATAAACACCGGAGACAAAGAATGAGATACAAAATTGACTGATTCACCGTTTATTCGAGGCAAAACCTGTTCGACAAAAAACGTCTCCCACGATTGGAGATTTTCTTTGGGCTGATAATGAACACTGTTTGCCTCACCCATCGCATCCACCTCATTCCAATCATCGACGGGAAACTGTTCCAAGATAACATCCTGGCCAAGTGTATGTAATTCCTTTTCCAACCACCGAAACCAATTCCCGTCGGGCGAACCATAGGACCCATGCATAATCAATGTTTTCATATACTGTTTCCCTTCTCCCTATTATATAGTATTCCGATATATACCCCCCGCTTTACTTCCATATACCCACCCCAGGTATATTAAATTACCTCCGGTATGGTACACTACACGCCATGATTAGCCCGCACGATTTTCATTACGATCTGTCCGATGACCGCATTGCTCAGGTTCCCGCCAATCCCCGCGATGCAGCCAAACTCATGATTGTTAACCGAAAAAACGGCAGCATCCATCACGATGTATTTAAAAACATCTCCACTCATCTCACTAGTAACGATGTCCTTGTACTAAACGATTCCAAAGTATTTCCCGCTCGACTCAAAGGAGTCAAAGAAAGTGGGGGAATAACTGAAGTTTTATTACTGAGACCAATCGGCAATGACGTATGGGAAGCTATGTCACGCGGTTTAAAACCATCCCAAATCGTTCGATTTGGTTCCACCCTAACAGGAATAGTCACGGGGAAAAATACGGATACTGGAACTGTCACCGTGCACCTGTCTGCCGCCGATGGCCGCCCGTCATTAGCAGACGTTTTAGACCAAGTCGGCGAAACCCCCATACCCCCCTATATTCACTCACCCCTCACTGAATCCGTCTTGAGGAAAGAATATCAAACCGTCTATGCAAACCAAAAGGGATCCGCAGCCGCCCCCACCGCCGGTCTGCATTTTACTGACGCACTCCTTCAATCCCTCAAAGATCAAGGCGTTCAAATAGAGCGCGTCACCCTTCATGTTGGTCCGGGCACGTTTGCCAAATTGCGGCCTGAACAAATTGAAGCGAAATCGTTGCACCATGAGTGGTATCACATATCACCGACCACCGCTGACCGATTAAACCAAGCCAAACAACAAGGCAAACGAATTATTGCCGTCGGCACCACAGCCTGTCGAACGCTTGAATCAGCCGTTGTGAATAGTGAAATTTTGTCAGGCTCACGTTCAACCAATTTATTTATTTTGCCCCCTCATCAATTTCAATTTACTGATGCCCTCATTACCAATTTTCATCTGCCTGAATCATCACTATTAATGCTGGTGACTGCTTTTTGTACTACTCCCAATACTCCCCATACTTTCAACACCTTCCATACTTCTCTTGTAGGTCGCGCCTACCAAGCTGCCATCGATACGAATTATCGATTTTTTTCTTTTGGGGACGCTATGTTGATAGAATAAACGTATGCTTAAAAACACACAGGATCGAATTGTCCTTTTCACTTCTTTGCTCATTTGTTTTCTACCCGCTATCATTGGCGGTCTGGTTACCAGCTCCTCGGTCAATACCTGGTACCAAACCCTGCAGCGCCCCTCCTTTGCTCCCCCCAATTGGTTGTTTGGCCCAGTCTGGACGTTGTTGTATTTTATGCAGGGCATCAGCTTGTATTTAATTCGTCAAAGCCAGGCTGAATCTGTCGCCAAATTAATCGCTGGTTCTTTCTTTTACATTCAATTAGGATTTAATCTTTTTTGGAGTATATTATTTTTTGGATTTAAAAACCCATTCGCAGGGCTTTTGGAAATCGGTTTCCTGGTTATCTCAGTTGTTTTTACCATTATCAGCAGCATTCGCGTTTCCAAGACTGCCGCATTGTTGTTGCTACCCTATCTCGCCTGGATCTCTTTTGCCTCATACCTCAATTTCGCCGTATATCAATTGAACCGCTAATATCTCCATTTTCATCTTGACCAAATATGCCTGAATCTGTAAACTCGTTTTCATGTCCGAAACAGACACAGGCAAACGCTTTATCACTCCAGCAGAGATCAAAACACTTCAAGAAATCGAAGACGATCAATGCAGTCTTTGTTGGTCGTTAATTGCACGCCGGTATCCGACACCTATACAGGACGAGCCAACTTCCGCTTTAACCCCCCAGTCAGAAGACCTAGAATAATAGGGTGAGAATTTACGTATCCCATTCCCGGTCATTTGACTATCAAAATGAACTGTACGGTCCATTGCTTAATTCGCCGTTGGCGACCGAACATCAGCTCATTTTGCCCTTTTTAAACGGCGGCGGTCAAAGTCCCGACACCAAAGCAGTTTTGCAAAGTGTGAATTTAGTAGTCGCCGAAGTCACTTTTTCATATACCGCTCAGGGTATCGAATTAGGCTGGGCTGATATGCTGGGCAAACCCATCCTGTGTTATTACCGCCAGGGATATCCTGCTAGCGCCAACATCGCCATGATTACCAATCACATTTATCCCTACAAAGATCCTGCTGATTTAATTCTTCAGCTGGAACAAGCCCTCTCGTCTAAACCCGCTACCACCAATGCCCCCCTGCCCCAAACCATTATGAAGGGCGTAAATTGATGTATACGTCATCCCATTCCTCACCTTCGTCATCCCGGTAAAGACCCTTTAGATATTTTTCTAAATCAGATAGTTGGTAAATAAGCTTCAATTGGCTCAGCATCACCACCAGAAACAAAAAGGACATCGTGAGTGACTAGTTTGATATATAAATCTTCGATGTTCTCCGCAACAGAAAACGTTATTGTTTTGGTGGTTTGCTTGAGAACCTTTGACTTATCGCTCATCTAAATAATATCCATTTCATAGGTCACATCAACATTTTTGAAGCCAGCATGTTCATAAAAACGACAGGCTGCCTTATTGGCGGCATAACAAATAATGTGCGCTTTTTGACATCCCTTATCTTTAGCCCATCCCATAGCAGCGTCCAACAATTGTTTACCTATACCTTGACCTTTAAATTCTGGGATGACTCCGATGTTGTCAATTTCAAACCATTGACTCTTTCGATATAGTTGCTCCATCTTTTCACCGGACACATACCCAGCTAACTTGCCGTCGCTTTCCGCCACAAAACAACAACCGTCGTCTTTTCGGTTGACCATTTTGGTTATCCATATTAAACCCGCTTCGGTCTCGGCAAACTTAGGGATTAAATCATCATCACAGGCGGAATTAATCTCCTCGAAAATCTGGGTGTTAAGTTGCCGCAACGCCTCAATATCACTGATTTCTGCTGGTCGGATAATTACGTACATAATCTTTTTCATCCCTATATCAATAGTTTTATTATCTGGCCCTCATCCAAAGTCAGGATTTTGGTGTCTTTGTCGAAGTCCGAAAGTAATTTCATCTTCTCCGCCTTGTGAGTCTCTACATTCCAATGACAAAGGGTGTTTACTGGCACCAAACCTAATCCTTGATGGATTGAGTTCGTATCCTGCTTATCTAGGGACAAGACATAATTCTTGGACACAATGAATGTGCCCATCGAACTGCCTAGATATATTTTCCCCTCAAGATGTTGTTTAAGATTACTTAGTTTGGGCAAGTAGGCTTCAATAGGTTCGGCATCACCTCCAGAAACATAAAGGGCATCACTGTTGTCTAGTTTGGAATACAAATCTTCGATATTTTCAGCAATGGAAAACGCAACCTTTTTTGTTGTCTGTTTGAGCACCTTTGAGGTGTCACGTTTAAAAAGTGCATCCCATTCATGTCGATCACGAGCCCAATAACACATCACTACTTTCACCTCATCTTTTCCTACTAAGTCAGTGAAGTGACGGTAAAACACTTCGTTTCCTGGTAAGTCGATTGAAGTTTTCCCTCCGTGAAGAATAAATGTGGTCATATGAATTTATTGTTTGTTTTCAAACAATTCCCTTTTGATCGTCTCGAACATGATTTGGTGACCACGGGTGTTTGGATGTAGACCATCAGCAAATAATTCTGGAAGGTTCATTTTCTTCCAGTTGGGGAATAAGTTCACAAATCGCAAACCTTTTTCCTTAGCTATTTTTAACAAAATGCTGTTGTATTCTTCCAACACTCCAACCAAATAGTGTTTATTTTCCTTGTATGGGGTTGTCCTCGCCTCATCGACTGGGATAAGACCGATCAAGATAACTTCCTTGGACAGGTTTTCTGCAATTTCAATTATTTGGCGAACGTTCTTTTCATATTCAACAACCGAGATATCGTTTTCGGGATTTGATTTGTCTCGTTTGGAGTCATTGGCTCCAATTGCAATTAAATAGGTGAAAGCTTCTGGTGGATCTTGTCTCATGCGGAGTGTGGCTTCTCGCTCCATTCGAGCCAGTATATTCCTGGTGGTATCACCCGAAATACTCAGGTTTATGAAATTATGGTCTTTAGATTGTCTTTGCTGATCAATAAATAACCTTAATTGAGTTGCCCAGCCTCCATTTTTAAAATCTCCAACTCCAAATCCAATACTGTCACCAAATAATATATGTCTCATAGGATGATTTTACCAAAAGAAGAGCCCCGATGTCCTATATAGGTTCCAGATGTGGAGGTTTCTCACATCGTAGGCTTGGCATAGCACAAATTTTGCTCGCTCTGGCGTCGTTTGTCCTTCGGCTACGCTCAGGATGAGTGAAAAATTATTTCCAGTTAGATTTTACAGTTCGCGTTTGGCTAGGCTAATTTTGAAATCCAAGTTTTTTTGGGAGAGGTAATATGCAACTGCCATTACAATAAAAATAGTCCAAGTAATAAGGAAATATTCAAGTTTATTCTGTTCATTAAGATATCCGATAATTGGAGCAAGTATTACATAGGGCATTGTTCGTAAAAATGAAGCAACCGATAACACGGTTGCACGCTGCTTTTCATTTGTACGATAATTCACTATCTCACTCATAAACGTATATAAAATATGCTCTCCCGCATAAAGTACCAGAATAACCAAAAATCCCCACATTCCAATGTTTGGAATAGATGAGATTAAACTTATCCCCGCCAAGGCAGCAATAAAAGTAAGAATAAACTTCTCACTCATTTGTTCTGCATTTTTATGCAATGACGCTAAGAATCCCACTGTTATCAAACTACACGCAGCAATCGCTACCGAGCCTCCAAAAGCACTAAAATGAAATCTATCTAATAACACCATTTTTAATAAACCCCACCCAGCAGCATAAAAAAGACCTTGAACTATAATAATTAATGGCACATATAGAAGTAATTTCTTCGTTCCAAACTCAGCAAAACCAGAAACGATATTTTCTATATGTTCCCTAAGTTCAATTATCAATTTCCTTTTATTGTTGGAAGAATGAGTTTCTTTTATTGACCAGACTACTGCCACTGAGCCAAGAAGTGACAGTCCAGTTAAAATCCAGGGAATGCGAGGGTTAACTGTTTGCAGTAATCCACCAAAAAGCGTCGCTGCTGTTGACCCAATCAATGCTACTTGAGAACCTTTAGTAATCAATTTCCGCCAATCAGCCGATGACTGTTGGTATTGAAGTTTGTCGAAAAAGAGAGCCTCATCTGCTCCAGAGACAAATGAAATTCCAATCATCATCACTGCTTGCCCAACCACAAAGGGTAGGAAGCTACTACCAAACGCTTGTATAAGAAGTCCGCCTCCAGCTAAAGCTTGTCCCAACTTTACCATCTTATCTCTACCAAACTTGTCAGCTAAGACACCTGATGGCACTTCGGCAATTAAGCCAACAGCAAATGCCATTCCATCAAGAATACCTACTTCTCGGTCTGTAATAAATAATCTATAAAAATAGAGCCAAATTGCACTATAAAACCATAGATTAGTGAGAAACTTATAGATTAAAAATCTCCTTGAGATCCATTTTTGTTCTTGGTTCATTCTCAAAGTATACCAGAGGAAAGTTTCTAACGTCCTATGTGGCTTCAAGATGTGCTCGAAGGCTGGAATAACGAAGGGGACATAGGCAGGATGACAGAATGGATCACTCTGTTTTATTCGAATGATATTTTTCGTGCACCGCTTTTAATTGAGGATTGGTGACGTGCGTATATATTTGAGTGGTAGCCACATTTTTATGCCCCAGCATTTCCTGCACTTCCCGTAACCCTGCTCCGTGCGACAAGAGATCCGTGGCAAATGTATGGCGCAATCCGTGGGGAGTAATCGGTACCGGCAGCTTGGCCATCTTGCGATATTTTTCTACCAAACGCTGTACGCTTCGGGTAGTCAGCCGCATTTTTTCGCCGCCCGACGTAATCGCATCTTTCCGTTGAGAATATCGGATAAACAGGGGTTCCCACATATCCTTCCGAGTAAACTCGTACCGTTCCAGCCACTTGACCGCCTCATCCGACAAAAACACCACGCGCAATTTTTTTCCTTTACCGATAACGCCGAACTCCCGTTTTTCTAGATTCACCTGATCTCGATTGAGCTTGACCAGCTCAGATACCCGCAAGCCGGTGGAAAACAGCACTTCCAAAATTGTCCGGTCTCGCAAACCCACCACCGTCGCTAACCTCGGCTGGGATAACAATCGATCGAGCTGCTCCATGGTCAAAAAAGTTAACGAATGGCTTTCCGTCTTGGGCAGCTCCATTTTCTCAGGCGCCATCACGTGGATATCCCGTTTTATCATCCATTTAAACCAGGAGCGCAAAGCGATAATATGATAACTCTGGGTAACTCGGGATAGGGGATCGCCATTTTCGTCGGTAAACCGGGCTAAATAGACCCGATATTTAGAGATCACCTCCATATCAATTTTTGAAGCCACCGGCTCAAGATTGGTTTCGTTCATCCAGGCAACAAAGCGCTGCAGGTAGTGATTATAGTTTCTAATAGTATACTGGCTTACTTGTCGCTCTACCTCAAGATACTCTAAGTAACGGATAAGTAGCTGATCTAAATGATTATTATCGGACATTATCACTCCACATACAAGACCGCTAATTCATAATGGTATTAAAATAGATTGATATATCAATCATTAATATAGATTCATGTACTAGTTTGATATAGTCAGTAAAACCACTACGTCCTATAGTAGGAGTAGAGTACGTCACTATAATTAATTCACTTGGATGCGGGAATAAAATGCCCCACAAAAAACACACCCATGGAGCAGGGAAGACTATATTCATAGTAGTAGATTTTCTGCTATTCCCGCAAGAGGGAATCGACCATATATTGTGCGACACACTACCAAGATAGAAGACTTCCAGACTCCTGTCAAGAGAGGGGATAACCGCACCCAAAATCATCACCTTATATAACTATTTGTGTCGTATACTGGCCCCATGCTTATACCTGGCATCAAGATAGGACCGAAAAATTGGCACGACCGAATCGCTGCTCGCCCCAAATGTGTAGAGGTGTGGTTTAGGCTTGACCAGGCAAACACTTACCATCCCGCCCTGAAAGCACTCCATGATGCTGCCATTCCCTTTGGATTGCACTTCTGGGGCGTGACCACTTCCGGTCATGAGGCCAACCTCGCCTATCCCGGAAAATTACGCCATGAATCAATTCAAATGATGCGGGAATGTCTCCGAATCGCTCATGATTGGCAGGCAACATACGTCAACATTCATAGTGGTAATCGACAACCAATAAACCTTAGTTTGAATGACGGAGTTGTCATGACTGCCGATCCCGAGTTTCCCGCCATCCCAGACCGCGAGGCAATCACGCTTCGCAATCAGGCTTTAGAAGAACTGGGCCGGTATGCTCACCAGCAACAAACGATCCTCCTCGTAGAATTAATTCCCCATAGCACGATTAATCATCCGCTTGAGTCGCAACCGGTCCCCGAATACCCCGCCAGCCCCACCGGTCTGCTCGATTTATGCAAGCGTCACCTGATCGGTTTTACCAATGACTTTTGTCACACGTTTAGTCGGCAAATTAATCAACCCAGGTCTGTTTTATATCAAGATTTTTTAGCTATTACCCAGTCATTTTTGCCGTACACCCAGCTGTGTCATATCAACACCCTCGGTGAACCATACAACGGCACCGACGCTCACTATGGCATTCTGGATTCCGACTTTGCCAGAACCGGCGTTTTTCCTTCTCAATCTGAATTTATTGATCTGTTTAAAATGTATCAAATGCTTCCGTCCGATACTTGGTTGATTGGTGAGCCTTCCGGTGATCATGTCACCAATTACCATGCGTTGTGTGATCTTATTGCCCAGCTCTAAAAGTGTAGATCGTCATCCCGGCCGGCTCAGCCGGACGACCCGGGATCTTCCTGTCA
>CAZQBH010000023.1:10427-17473 GCA_964591645.1 uncultured Pseudomonadales bacterium
CCCGGCCTCTGAGCCGGGATCCATACCCACAAGATCCTGAATCAGGTTCAGGATGACGAAAGTGCCTCTCGTCCAGATACAACCCGTGTACAATGCCCCAAAATCGGTTTTTTGGTAGGGGAGCCGACTAGTTAATCATCCATTTTATAGATTGATACATCAATTTATTTACAATTTATTACGTTTGCAGCTTTTGCGAAACATCCGGAGCCATAGGCGAGGACAGTGAAGCAATAAGCGAAAACGTAAATGGATTGTGCGACACTACCGAAAATGTGCCACAGATCCACTAGGCGACTTCCAAATACACCCGCACCATGAATGGTGACAATGCGTTTTCCATACACTTCATCGCACAACCGTTGCTATTCGTTGACATAACTTTTTGCTTCATCATTGGCAGTAATCGAATCACCCAAACACACAATCGTTTTCATAGATTTCATAAATTTTATAATAAAAGCGTTTTCTAAGCGAGCGCGCGCAGCCGGACGCCTTTAGGCAGTCGAGCACGCGAGACAGAAAACCTGGTAAATAATAAAATTTACCCCCCTCTACCAGATATAGACCGCGTAGAATGCCCAAATTCGGCATAACTCATCGTTTGCCGATTAACTACTCATCTAATAATGCCATCCGACCGGGTGATATATATGCAAATTGGCCTGCTGAATGAATATTATTTTAATTTACTACAATCGCAGCCAATATGTAGTTAATGAATCGTGGTTTCGGGTTTTTATACAAATTGTCAAATATAAGGCATCCACAGTTTGGAGGATAACCACTAAATGAAAAAATGGGGCGAATTGGCCCAAAATACGCATATGGAAAAATTGATATCCGTTTATATTCAACAATTGATACCCTCCCCCGAAACCAGATGGAATGTCGTAAAAGGTATATTGTACGACGCTTTTTAACCTATGCTCCCCACAGGGGATAATGGTCAAACGACTATTTCCAGAATTGGTCTAATAATTCCCATTAATGCTCTAAAGAAAACGGTAATTTCTCGTTATTTGCATCCTTCTCTCTAATGAACCCTCGTCTTAGCCGTTTGGCACTCAGCCTGGAATTGAACACATAACTATATCAATCTCTATCATCCACTGCTATACAGGGTTATCCACAATACGTACGCATCAAAGACATATATTCCCCATCGGGATAGTCGCAATAAGCGCGTTTCGGGTTTTCTCTGTCTCCCGTTAGCACCCGCACCACTCACTATGCTAATCATCCACGCTGTCGTGAAACAAATTTATTATAGGACGTGAAACATCATTAAATTGATTATTATAGGACACATTATTATAGGCCCCATACTCCCCTCCCCGTCCCCTAACCTACAGAAGATTGGGTTGTCTCGTTGTCTCAAGTAAACGTAAAATTTCTTTCTCATACATTGCTGCCTCAGTTCGGTTTTTGGCTACCACCATATAGTTCAGCGTATTCTGCCGCAGCAGATTGGCTGATGCGATAATAACCCCCGTTTCCCTACCCTGATTTCGATCAAACAAGATTGATTTAAACAAGGCCAACAACTCGTCAAATGTTACTGAAATTGCCGGATCAATTTTCAATAAATTGGAAGCAAAATAACGTCCGCCAGCCAGGTAATGATCTCCAAACAACCGCCGAGCCAAGTGGTACGCCCAAGTCCCGCCGGTACGTCGCACATTTGATTCACCCACGTAGAGTTCCCCGTCCGTTCCCGCTAAAAAGTCGACATCGAAATATCCTCTGTACCCATCAGCTGCATACAATGCTCCCAACTCGCTACCAATCTCTCGAACGCGTTTTTCATATTTTAAGGGTAACGCTGCCTGATCTAATTCCATCCCAGCAAATATGCCACCTCGATTTACACGCATGCCGCATTCAAACAAAACTTCCGTTTTCCCGTCTTCATTAACCCGACACTCGACATTTGGGAAACCACCCCCAATATCACGATTTGTTGGAATATATGCTTCCACGACTGCTGGGAATAAATCCCAATACCCGTTTGACTCCTCCAATAGTGTGCGTAACTGGGTTTGCTGAGCCTCAGTTGAACCGATCAATTCTCCCGGTCGGATAATTAGTACTCCCATTCCCGAATGTCCCTTTTGCGTTTTTATGACTACCCCATCCCCTGCACCGTTAAACCGCAACGCTTCTTTGATAATGTTATTTTTAGATTGAACTACCAATCCTTTTGCCATTTTTATTCCGGGCAGTGTTCCGTTTTTGGCATCCAAGGCCTCTCGCAAACCCGTTTTGGTACCATATACGCCCACGGTTTGCTGCCAACGGTCTTTGGGGGGAGCTTCGGGAGTTACGAGTGTCACCTGTTTCTGACCATCAAGAGAATCAACTAGTTTGTAGAAAGGTTGTGAACTGCAATAGCTGATCAGCCGCATCCGGCCAACCGACAGCAAGTCATTCAGTACCTGTTTATCTTCTAATATGTCGTTGGATAACAAACCACTGTGATGCTTGGGAACCAAAATATGCGGCTCCACGCCGTCCACTAATGAATCTACATATTGAATAAAAGCCGGATCTATCTGGCCGGGACCAACAAAATATAAACCGCGGGGAAATTCAGCTCGAATACCCAAATACTGCCGATCACTTAAACCGACATTCTCCGTCACTTCGGCTTGACGCGCAGCTTCATTTTCGAGAGCTGCGATAAACGGCCACACATCTTCAGATAAGTTATCTACAAAAACAACAGGTAACGGTTCGTGAGGCAGAGGAGGATCAGCTTCTTCGACCATGTCAGATTGCATATGTTCCTTTTTTTAACACAATTTGTATATTCTCGCATCAACCTTCCACTACGCAAGTGGCAATTACGACTATTTCCACGGCGTTACCAACAATGTCGCTACAAGTACCAGCAGTCCCACCAAAACGTATTCTGTAATGGTCCGGCTGAATAATCGTTCGCTCAGATCATGCTGCAATAACCCCAGACTGACATACACTACGGTCGCCAAAAACAAGGCTGCCACCCACACGGTTACGGGTAAAAAGGACAGCGCCATAGCAATTCCACCGCAAGAAACGGCCAAACCAAAACTCATCCGCCAAATATCTTTGGAGACGATCGGCTCCAAGCGGACCGACCACAACCCCTGGACCAACACCGGATAACTGGCTGCTATGGCCAACAACCCGTTGGCCCAAAACGGCCACTGCAGGGAGAAGATAGTATTGTAAAGTAAGGTTAAGGTTAAAATTGATAACAAAAACCCCACCGCGTGGGCCGCCCGCAACAACTGGATCGTCCGCACCGCTGCCACCGAGTAAATATTTTCAGTCAAATATAACGCATACATACCGCCCCCAAACAACGAGATGAGAATGATTCGGGAAAACCAACTGGCTGGAAGCAAAAAATAAAACAAGGCTATCGCCACTGCATACAACGACGGCAATGACAAAATAGTGAGCCACTCCACCGCCTTCAAATCATCAAACAATGCCCAGGCGGAAACTAAATACGTTATTAAAAAGAACCCAAAAATCGCCACATACCGATACGCAATCGGAATATATTGGATCGCCAACAACCCCAATGATAACAATGCTGCGCTCAACAAGAATTTTTGACGTTTAGTCATGAATGCTTATTCACCCTCAACCATCATGTTGTGGACCACCTGTTCCACATCTTCATGAGCTTCCAACAATTCTATTAATCCTTCAACTTGAGATATTGTTCCAGGATTATCCAATGCTAATGGTATCTTCACCGTAGCTGACCCATCGGGAGCCATATCAAAAAGGTAGGCTGCTGATCCAGGCCCTCCCAAAGAACCGCCATGGTGTTCAAATAAGGTGCGGATTTCCGCCCCCGTCCGGTTGTGATTATCTGTCACCGCCGTCACCATGATGCCTACACCGCCCGGTCCATACCCTTCATAAACCACTTCATCAATCGAAGCGCCTGTTTTTGATTTACCTAAACCTTTTTCGATTGCCCGATCAATATTCACCTTGGGCATATTCACTTCTCGCGCTTTTTCCAACGCCAAACGCAACCCGGGATTAGAGCTGGGATCACCGCTCTTGCCTTCTTTCACTGCCACCCGAATTAAGCGCCCGATGTAGCCAAACGCTTTACCTTTTTTGGCATCCTCAGCGGCTTTCTTATTCTTAATGTTGTTCCATTTTGAATGACCTGACATAGATTGCCTCCCTCATACCAATGACGTTTACTCTTCGCATTATACCGCATAAAGTGAGTTTCTTATTGACACTCCTGCCCTTTTACCGGTATTCTGTAGACCAATTATGCAACCAAATCTTGAAGACCAAGCCGTCAAAGCCGCTCTCGAGAGCGACTGGAATACGGCCATTACGTTAAATCTCGAGATTTTGCGTGAGAACCCCAACCATATCCCCGCCCTCAACCGTCTCGCCAAAGCATATACCCAAATGGGTGAACGGGATAAAGCCATTGCCGCGTATGAACAAGTCCTGTGCCTGGACAAATTTAATACCATTGCCCAAAAAAAATGTGCGCTGCTCAAAACCGGGCCCTGTCAGCCTACCGGCTGCGCCAAGATTGTCACCACTGATTTTATTGAAGAACGAGGTAAAACAAAAACCACTGCCTTGGTCCGTCTGGCAGATAATGGCATTTTGAATAATCTGCAGCCAGGCCAGCTGGTTAACTTGATCATCAAGAACCATTGGATTGCCGTTACCACTCAAGACAATACCTACATCGGATCTTTGGCTGACAATGTCTCATATAACCTCAAACAGTTCATTGCCGGCGGCAATCAATTTCAAGCTGTGATTCGTACCGCCGAAGCCAATCAGGTATCAGTTTTTATCCGTGAAACGTATCGCGCTCCCCAGTTCGCCAATACCCCCAGCTTCTAATGGTCATTCCGGGCTCCGACCCGGAATCTATAAAATACCCGCTATTTCTTTAAATACGCCGTCCGTTCATTTAGCCAGGACCAGCTATCCGTACCAAACAAGATGGCGGCATGGGCTCGATAAGAAGTCACATCCCCTACTTCCACCGTCACAAAATTCGGAAATAAAGATCGCAGGGCTCTTCCAGGGACACTTTCCAGCAATTCCTTTGAACTAAATATGATTTTGGTCCGAGACAGTTTTGTTTGTTGGTCGGTTACACTAACCAAGTCAAATCCGCCCGCCCGCACATATCGGCTCCATTGGGTTGCCAATTGAGACTTGCCTGAGGCATTCACAACCGCCACTTGAATCATCGCTGCCTCCCGCCACATGGTAGATAAATTATCCAATACAAATCGGTCTACCAACGCTGGTTCAACATGGAGATTTTCCATCCCGTCCACGTCCACTTGTCGCCGAAGTACGTTCTTTTCCGATAGCTCATACCGCTCAATGGACTTGCCCCGAACCTGAGCCAAAATACGGCCAATCTCGTACGCTTCTGCCAACGATCGCTTGCCGGTTAATCCTTCCTGTAGCATCAACCATTTTGCGTGGGCAACATCTGGTGTGGAACCCGATTGCCACACGACCTGATGAATCGGTAATCCCAATAAAAATCCTACCGAATCTTTCAAGAGTTCATTCCCTACTCCCTCAACCCGCCCCAACTCCCCCACCGCTCCTAATCGATAGGTGCCATAGCCGCCAACGACACCCATGAACGCGTCATTAGGAATTGACACTGATACCACTTTCCCCGTATCTGGCCATACCGACACTACCTCAGCTGAAGCCAACGTAGCCGCTTTCTCCTTATGAAGTACTAAAATCCGATATGGTTCTTTACCAAACCAAGTCCGTTGTTGCCACAAAGACGCCAGTCGCAAACCGTACATTACCAAAAAAAGACCTACAATCCCCAACAGTGTCCACGAAATTCGGGGAGATAAACTAAATTTCTTCCACCACAAATGCCGGTGCTTTCGATGAGCCATATCTATCCATGGTAAAGAAAATCACCAACTAAACCAATCCCCAACTCTTCATCACCCCCATCCCCATCATCCCGGTCGACCCAGTATCTTCTTCTCGTCATCCCGGGCCTATTTCAAAATGAATTGTCGCATTTGTTCCGTTACCCGAATCATCATTCGCACGTTATGAATGGAAGCTAGTCGATAATAGAGCAATTCCTTGGCTCGATACAAATGACGGAGATACGCTCGGGAAAACCCGTGTCGGCAGGTATAACAATCACAATCCTCATCTATTGGTCGTTCATCCGTTTCAAATTCCTTCTTCTCGATTACCAAGCGCTCATTGTCATATGTCGATTCAAACCGGATCTCAGCCAATGCTGCTCCCTCTAACCCGACCAATTTTCCCGTGTACAACATCCCTGTCCGAGCCAACTTGGTGGGCGCCACACAATCAAACATATCGGCCCCGCTTTTTATTGCGGCAACTATATCAGAGGGTTTGACCCCCAACCCCATAAAATACACCGGTTTATCCACTGGTAACAAATCCCGCACCCAAGATACATTTTCTTCAGTCTGTTCGGGAGACTGGCCAATGCTGGCTCCTCCCATAGCGATTCCGGGTAAATTTTGATCAATCACAAATTGTGCCGATTCCCGGCGCAAATCTCGATATACTCCCCCCTGAATAATCCCAAACAACGCCTGGGGAAAGTACGAGGTACGGGGTACGGAGTACTGAGTAATAGATTCTTGTTTCGTACTTAGAACTTCGTACTTCGTACTCTCTAGTTCTTCCCACCTCTTTTTGCATCGCACCAGCCATCGATGAGTTCGTTCCATTGATTGCTGCGCATATGCTCGACCCAAATCCGGGGTTGCTTCATCAAAAGCCATGATAATGTCTGAACCTAAATGTTCTTGAATTTCGATCGCCTTTTCCGGCGTCAACTGATGCGTCGAACCGTCCAAGTGTGACCGAAATTCAACGCCTGTTTCGGTAATTGTACTTAAGTGTTGTTGGCCGTCCCGTTTAAAATGTCCCAAGCTGGACACCTGATACCCTCCGGAGTCAGTCAAAATCGCCTTATCCCATCGCATAAATGAGTGTAATCCGCCCATTTTGGCAAT
>CAZQBH010000024.1:0-17050 GCA_964591645.1 uncultured Pseudomonadales bacterium
AAAAGAAATTTTTTATGAAGGTCGCTATGATGTGGATTTACAAGTTGCTGCTCCACGAATTATTGATGGAGGCGCGCACGTTGGTTTGGCCACCGTGTACTTTAAATCCCAATGGCCTCAAGCCAAGATCACGTGTATCGAGCCGCTTCCTGAAAACATTCACTATCTCAAACAAAATATTTGGGAGAATCAATTGGAAAATGTTGAGGTGATCGAAGCTGCTCTATCTGAACAAGCAGGGGAACGCAACCTGTTTTTTGATAAAACGGAAGATGAATGGTTTTCCACCGCTGGATTTTGTGAAGGGGCCTGGAATCATGACCAACAATCCAACTGTCTCCGGGTTAATACGATCCCCCTCACCTCACTGATTACCAAACCAACCGACCTAGTTAAACTGGATATTGAAGGAGCTGAATCTACCGTTCTTTCTGCAGCTACCGAAGTATTTCCCCTTATTCACCACCTTGTTATGGAATATCACCCTCATCCTCAAAATAATTGGCGGGAACTCATGTACCACCTCAAAAAACACCATTTTAAATCGGAAGAAACAATTCCTCCCAACTACCCCACTTGGCTTCGTCACTATCACTTCATCAACCAAAACTTTAAATCATCATAAAACTTACGGTAAACTTTTAACTTTTTCATCAAATGTATCCAACGATTGGGAAGCATCAGATCTCTCAGATCCTGTATTGGAAATTCCAAACATTACTCCTCTAGGAATTCCCAACATGTTCAAAAGGAGATCGACAAAGCTTCGATTCTCAGATGCTTCCTTAGGGGGTACCCCCAAAATTTTTTCGATCTCTGTATCCGTCAAAGGAACTTTATTTTCAAACAACGTCAAGTGAATCACCTCCCTACCGTAATCTAAATTCTTTCAAGTATCATACTTAGTATGATACTTTGCAATGTAGCGTCAATACACATTACGGGAATAACGTGTGTCATCAAAATAAAGCAGGGGATGTGCGAGCGCTAGGATTCGAACCTAGAACCGAACGTGTATAAGACGTTAGCTCTACCGTTGAGCTACGCTCGCAAAATGTTTTCTGCCAAATTGTAACACATAAACTTCTACAAGAGGGAAAGGTATGAACAAAATGAGTATTTGATCATATTGATACATCAAATTATTAGTATTACTGTGTCTGGCTCTATCTTGCAATCATGCACCGACATGGTATAGTGGTTTCAAAGTCCCAGGCGGTACCTCTGGTAAAACCGCGTTTAACAAATAGTTGCTTTACACAAGCAATACCGCATTGCAAAGGGGGTGAATATAACCATGGCATTTTCTTACACAAACTCCAAGGGCCAACAATATTTCTTACATCGTAAGGATGTTACCCTGAAGAATGGCCGCGCACAAACCATCTTTTTCTTTGCTCGCGAAGTCCGTGATGGTGCACTCGACGCAGTTCCTGCTGGTTACAAAACCGTTGAAACTGAACGCACGGGTATGCCCGTCCTGAAGAAAGCGTAATTGATTTCTTCAATTAAATTAACATCAAAAGAACCAGCTGTTTTTATAGCCGGTTCTTTTGATTGTCTCTCGGAGTCAGATGATTACCAAAGACGAAATTTTTACCATTCTCAAAACTATTTATGACCCCGAACTCGGTCACAATATTGTCGACCTCGGCCTGATTTACAACGTTGAAATTTCCCCCGACTCAACACGTAACACTCAACACGTAACACTTATTACAATCACCATGACCCTAACCTCTCCTGGTTGTCCGCTCGCCCCATATTTTATTGATCAAGTTAAAACAACAGTTGCTATAGCTGCCAATTGTCCGGAAGACCACGTTGTCGTCAACATCACCTTTGACCCCCCTTGGTCAGCCGAAGCGGTTAGCGAAGAAATTCGTTTACAGTTAGGCCTTTAACTTGTTTCTTGTTTCTTGCTTGCCACGCGAAATCTAGATGTATACCAAGAAGTAGTGTGGTATCTTGTATCTAACCATGAAAATTTATCTTGCTGCGGATCACCGCGGCTTCACCCTAAAAGAACAACTTAAACAATATCTCATTCAGCGACAATATGAGATTGTTGACTGCGGCGCGTTAGCCCTAGACCCGGATGATGATGAAGTTGATTATGGTTCAGCCGCAGTCAAGCAGCTTCAACCAGAAGATCGAGCCGTTTTGTTTTGTGGCTCTGGTCACGGCATGGATATCACTGCTAACCGCTTTCGGCATGTCCGAGCCATCCTTGGTTTTAATCAAGCAGTTATAGAGATGGGTCGTGCTCACGAAGATGCCAACGTTCTGGTTATTCCAGCCGAATGGACTTCGTTTGAGCAAGCCCAGACATTAGTAGATACTTTTTTATCCACCCCATTTTCTAATCAAGAACGATACTTGCGCCGAATAAAAAAATATACACACCTATGTTAATTCCCACGATCCAAACAAATTCTATTGAAGATGTCCAAGCCAAGCTTGATGCGTACGCTGCCATCGATCTAGTTGATAAACCAACTCATTTTCAAATTGATATTAATGACGGGATGTTTTCTGAACACACCTCGGTTCAACCAAACGATTTGCAATCCATCAATTGGCATGCTTTTACTCATGAATATCATCTGTTGGTTGACTATCCGGATGAATATTTAGGAGATGTGGCAACTACGGGCGCCACCACGATTATCGCTCATATCGAACATATGCATGATCGGCAAAATTTCATTGCCACTGCCAAACAACTAAAACTAAAAGTAGGGCTAGCCTTAGATTTTTACACTCCAATTACCGAGTTGACTACCGAAGAACTCCAAGCCATCGATAGCATTCTGCTTATGAGTTACAAAGCAGGTCACTCAGGTCCCTCACTAAACGAAGGTATTTATCAAAAGATTGATGAATTAAAACAACGCCACTTTAATAAAATCATCGAAATTGATGGGGGAGTCAATCCTTCAAATAGTTCAAAACTGCTCACTGCTGGTGCTACCCACCTTGCGGTCAACGCCTCCCTCTGGCATGATGGTACAGTCAAAGAAAACCTACAAAAATTATTATCGTCATGCCGGACGTGATCCGGCATCCATACAAATAGATTCCGGGTCAAGCCCGGAATGACAGGAATTCATGCCCAAAATACTTGATCCCAAGCGGTTAATTCAACGAGTTGCTTTTTTTGGTGATGCTCAAACTCCTAAAAACCACCCTGACTACCAGGATGCGTTCGATGCCGCACAAACCTTAGCAGCGGAAGGGTACACGATAGTCAATGGCGGTGGACCCGGCATTATGGATGCATCAACTCAAGGAGCAATATCCGCTCAAGGTAAAGTCACCGCGGTTACCTTTGCCCCCAAATATGCTGGCAGTTTTGAAGGCAGATACCTAAAAAATCTTGGGGCAGTCAACAAAGAGATAATTGCCGACAATTACATTGATCGAATGTTTGGTTTGATTGCCGAATCAGATGCTTTTGTTGTGTTTCGTGGTGGTTCCGGTACCATTTCCGAATTTGGCACTGTTTGGGTGTTAGCCAATATTTATCACGGCCATCATAAACCATTTATTCTTTTTGGCAGTCAGTGGTGGGAAATCATTGATGTGATTCATCGCACCATGAATATTGATGATCAGGAGATGAGTTGTTTTAAGATTGTAGAAAGCAAAGAAGAAACCTTGGCGGCTTTGGAACATTTTGAGTGGGAATTTTCTCAAATTGATCATTCTCATTGCAAATTCTGTGCCGAAAACGCCGTAATGCTATAGTCCTGAGTCCGGCGCAGACGGATCGAAGGACAGCTAACCACCGCAAGTAGGCGTCATTCCGGGCTTGACCCGGAATCCATACTGATAGATCCTGAATTAAATTCAGGATGACAAAAGATAGACATAATAAACCGATGAAAAATACCCAAGAAATTGCCACTCAGATTCGCGAACTCATTATAAAAACCCTAGTGAATGCGGGTAGTGGTCATTCGGCCGGGGCGCTTGATCTAGCCGATCTCTATAGCGTGTTATATTTTGGTGATATTTTATCTATCGATCCCAAACATCCGGACAATCCCGAACGTGACCGGCTCATTTTATCTGCCGGCCAGACCTGTCCCGCGCTGTATGCCACCCTAGCGCTTAAAGGGTTTTTTTCAATGGAAGAGCTTGATACACTTCGCCAATTCGGTTCACGTCTTCAAGGCCACCCCCATAAGAATTTTTTCAACCAGACTCAACACTCAACACTCAACACTCAACACTCTCCAAGTAATCTCCCCGGTATCGAAAACACCGCGGGGCCGCTCTGCCAGGGTACGAGTTTTGCTGTCGGAGCGGCTTTAGGTGTAAAAAAACAATGGGAACGTCATCAATACACCCGGCTACCTCAAATTTTTTGTATCTGTGGTGATGGTGAATTGGAAGAAGGTCAATGTTGGGAAGCCTTTATGGCTGCCGCCAAATATCAACTTAATCACCTAACCTTTATTATTGATCGAAACGGCATTCAAATCGATGGATTTACCGAAAACATAATGCCGCTTGAACCGCTCAAAGCAAAACTCGACAGTTTTGGTTTATGTGTAATTGAAGTTGATGGACACAACCACTCAAGCATAAAAAATGCGTTACAACTGGATAAAGCCATTCAATCCAAACCGGTTGCACTGATCCTTCATA
The DNA here is from genome assembly GCA_964591645.1 of uncultured Pseudomonadales bacterium. GTDB lineage: Bacteria > Patescibacteriota > Microgenomatia > UBA1400 > RBG-16-45-19 > CAZKMY01. The sequence continues at coordinate 4,657 of CAZQBH010000024.1, forward strand.
CCATTCCCGGTAAAGGAGTTGATTTTATGGAGGGTCGGCCAGCTTGGCACGGCAAGACACCCAATTCTGGCGAAGCGATCGAAGCCTTGCGCGAGCTGCATTCATTACAAGACAAAATCATTCAAGAGTGACCGAACATGCTGAACCCGGACTTACAACTCAACCATGATTGGCAAAAAAGACCTCCCAAAAGTACTCGGGAGGGGTTCGGTGATGCCTTGGTGGAAGTGGGGGGACAAAACGATCAAATTATTGTTCTTACCGCTGATTTAGCTGAAAGCACAAAAGTCGAAGCGTTTAAGAATGCATTTCCAGACAGATTTTTTGATGTTGGTGTTGCAGAACAAAACCTGATGGGTATGGCCGCTGGACTAGCCGCTACCGGTTTAATTCCTTTTTGCAGTTCCTATGCGACCTTTAGTCCGGGTCGGAATTGGGAACAGTTGCGGGCTTCGGTATGTTATTCACACAATAATGTCACACTAGTCGGCAGCCATGCCGGTCTGTCGGTCGGTCCCGATGGTGCTACTCACCAGGCACTTGAAGACATTGCCATTACCCAGGTCTTACCGAACCTAACCATTTTCAGCCCATGTGATTACGAGCAAGCCAAACAAGCCACCCGAGCCGCTGCTGTCATCAAGGGCCCAGTATATCTCCGTCTCTCCCGCGAACCCAGCCACACAATTACTACTGCATCAACTGTCTTTGAGGCGGGCAAAGCGCAAGTTTTACGTTTTGGAGAATCGTGTACCATCATTGCCACCGGTCATATGGTGGCCGAAAGCCTTAAAGCCGCCGAAGAATTAAATGCTGAAGTCATTAATATTCCCACCATTAAGCCGCTTGATGCAGATACGATAGTGACGAGTGCTGCAAAAACTCACAAAGTTATTGTGGCGGAAGAACATCAAATTATTGGGGGGTTAGGTTCCCGGATTGCCCAATTACTTTCAAAAATCCAACCGACCCCTATGCGTTTTGTGGGAGTGAATGACCAATTCGGTCAATCCGGTACTGCCGCCGAACTCTTCCAGCACTACGGTTTGACCTGGGAACATATTGTTGCCGCCGCCAAGTCAATGTAGCCTTTTTTACTTCCCATACCTTTATACCTCCCATACTTCGATATTTGTCATTTGTCATTTGTTCTTTGTTATTTCATACTTACCCTATGCCCGTCTTCGATGTCATCACCATTGGTTCCGCCTTGCTTGATGTATTCATGAAATCAGATCAATTCATTACCGTTGATCGATCAGAATATCCTGATGGCCAGGGAATGTGTTTGGAGCGTGGCGGCAAAACCGAGGTGGCCGAAGTTGAAGTCTGTTCGGGTGGTGCCGGCTCCAACAATGCGGTTTCCTTCGCGCGCAAAGGATTTAAAACCGGGATTATTGCCGAAATTGGCACCGATTTAGTTGCCTCCACAATAAAAGAAGAACTCAAGCGTGAGCAGGTTGATATTGGCATGTTGGTTGAAGAAGAAGACGAAACCACCGGCATTTCTTCAATTCTCGTTGCCGCTGACGGGGGTCGATCCGTCGCCGTTTATCGCGGCGCTTCCGGTATGTTGACCGAAGATGACATTCATTGGAATCGGCTAGACACGAACTGGCTCTACATCAGTTCCCTGGGCGGCGAAATGAATCTCATTTCCGAGCTGATCAACTATGCCAAGATGAACGATATCAAAGTTGCCATTAACCCCGGCAAAAAGGAATTACTCCAAGCTGAGAAATGGGGCGGGGCTGCCTTCTATAAAGATGTTGACGTACTTATCCTAAATCGTGAAGAAGTTGAAATGATTTCCGAAGGATCCATTGAGGGTCCCAAGATAGTTTTGGTTACCGACGGCAAAGCCGGCGGGAACGTCTATACCGACCACAAGGTAATTCCGTACACTGCAAAAATTGTCAAAACCATTGAAGAAACCGGGGCGGGGGACGCATTTGGTTCCGGATTTGTGGCTGCACTCATGCAAGGTCACGATATTCCCACGGCGTTGACTTGGGCAAAAGAGCAAGCTGCTTCCGTTGTTTCCTACATGGGCGCCAAACGCGGTCTTCTCAGATTAGATGAACTGAAATAAAAAAATACCTTCCCTTTTGTCCCCCCCTAGAATAGGAGGGGATTAAGGGGTGGTATTTGTTTAAATCATCCTGATACAATATCTCGGTATGTCTTTTCAAATTGCCATTGATGGACCAGTAGCCGCCGGCAAAGGAACAATAGCCAAACTGTTGGCCAAACGACTTAATTTTTTTTATGTCGATACTGGAGCCATGTATCGCGTTGCCGCCTTACTTGCAATCAAACACCATATTGATTTATCCAACGAGACAGCAGTTGCCCAAACGGTAGCTGCAGCCGATATCCAGATGAGAAACCCCGAAGGCGATGAGCTTGATGGACGTCAAATTACCGTAGTCGTCGATGGTGAGGATGTATCGTGGAAAATCCGTACCGAAGAAATTGGTCGAGGAGCTTCAGCGGTAGCCAAACTTTCTGAGGTGAGAAAAGTACTCGTCGCCAAACAACAACGCATTGCTGCTACCCAAAATGTAGTTATGGAAGGCCGTGATATTACGTATCGGGTACTTCCGCAAGCGCAGCTGAAAATTTATCTGACCGCCAATGAGCAGTCCCGTGCCCAGCGTCGGCATCAAGAACTGTTAAACCGGGGTGAAGACGTCACGTATGATGCTGTCCTGGCCGACTTAATTGCTCGAGACAAACAAGATTCTGAACGCGCTGTTGATCCACTTCAAATTGTGCCCGACGCTTGGGTTCTCGATACCACCAATTTATCCATCGAAGCAGTGGTTGAGGAGATAGAAGCCCGAGTTAATCAAATGATCTAATCAAAAGAATTCCCATGCCCAAAAAAAATGCTAACTCCATCGATCAATTTAATCCGGAAGAAAAAAAGGAAGTTACTAAACTTCAAAAACCTCGTGAAAAAAAAGAGCAATATCAAGGCAGCCGTTGGAGTTCGCTCCTAGTTCTCATGCTTTTAGTAGCTATTGGGTTTATTCTTTCTATCACCTCAAATCATTAAGGGGTGACCATAACCCCATCCAACAACTGATCTCGTGGTCCCAGCGCCGCCGGAGATGGCGATGTGAGCGCCTGCTCAACCGATTGAGCGTCACAACGGTTCATTGGTTGCGTCCCATACACAAAATATTCTTGTCGGGGGTTAGGACATTCCTGACAAGTGAGTGTTTGGGTTAACGGACAAATCATTAATCGAATCATATCAGCCGGAGGTATAAAAGCGTGCGAAGATTGATCGGCCAACAATCCCTTCATGATTGTTTGCCAAATAGGTGACGCTCCGGTAATTCCGGAAGCCACCCGACTCATGGGAGTGTTGTCATTATTGCCTACCCAAGTGGCCACCAAATAATCGGTCGTATAACCAAAAGTCCAATTATCTCGCAAATCATTGGTCGTTCCCGTTTTAACGGCCACTTGTTGATTTGGAATTACCAAAACGGAATGATTTCCAAATGCTGCTGATCGAGCTTGGTTATCCGACAAAATATCAGAAATAGCATAAGCGACCGCTGTATCAATTACTTTTTCACCCTCACACATTTTCGTGGTCACATTAATCGGGCAGGCAAACATATCATGAAGTGTGCGAGAGAAATCACTTACTTGAGACAGCGGTGACAACGGTATTCGGGTGCCGCTATTGGCAAACACGGCATATGCCTCAGCCAAATCCATCATTTTTACTTCACCCCCGCCTAAAGTGAGTGATAACCCAAATCGGCCAGGATCATTCCAGGTGCTAATGCCCATTTTCTGGGCAAAAGTAACCAAATTGCTTACACCAACTTGAGATAATGTTTTGACTGCCGGCACATTGTATGAATTAGCCAGGGCTTGGCGCACCGTCACTTTGCCATGAAATCGACCATCATAATTCTGAGGCGCATATGCCGGACTACCGGGAGTTCGGTATACGACCGGAGCATCATCAATTAATGTTGAAGGGGTAATTAATCGATTTTGTAATGCGAGGGCGTATGTAAGTGGTTTAATAGACGATCCAGGTTGGCGTGGTCGGATGGTTACATTTACCTGACCATCGTGCTCGGTATCGAAATAGTTTTGAGAACCCACCATAGCCAAAACTTCTCCCGTTGTAGGACGGATCACCAATGCAGCAGCATTAGTGACGTGCAAGTTTTCCAGTCTAGTTAACTCTTGTTTAACTGCTGTTTCAGCCAATTGTTGGATCCGGCTGTCCAGTGTAGTAGTGACTTCTAGACCTCCGGAATTAACCAAGGTTTCTCCATACTTTTGGACCAGCAAATCTTTAACAAACATCACAAAATGAGGAGCCACGATATCTGTCTTTGGCTGAGCGAAAGTAAGTATTTGAGTCTTAGCTGCTTCGGCCTCCTCAGCGGTAATCATTTTCAGTTCTTCCATCCGTTTTAATACCGCGTGTTGACGTACCACTGCCAATTCAGGTTGGGCTCCGAAAGGGGAATAGACAGTAGGCGATTGTGGCAAACCGGCAAGCAAAGCTGCTTCAGCCAAAGTGACAGCTCGAACCGATTTCCCAAAATATTGTTGAGCTGCCTCTTCGATACCATACGCTGTCCCGCCATAACCTACCTCATTAAAATACATGGTTAAAATCTCGTCTTTAGTAAAGAAGTATTCCACCTCCAATGACAGAACAAACTCTTTCAATTTTCGGGTAACCGTTTTCTCTCTAGTTAGCAATGTGTTTTTAACTAACTGTTGGGTAATCGTTGATCCGCCTTGAACGGAATCAGACGTGGCGTTTTTAGTTAGAGCCCGCATAATGCCTTTAATTGAAAATCCGGGATGTTGATAAAATTGGGCATCCTCAATCGCTAAGGTAGCCTGAATCATTTGGTTAGGCAGATCACGTAGCGTAATAATTGACCGGTTTTGGTTTTTGTAAATTTTATACAATACTTGCCCATTACGGTCATAAATTTTGGTAGTCACAGGTTGATTTCGTCGAAGCAAATCCTGAGGTTGAGGCAAGTCCTTGAGAATAAACAACCAAAACAACAATGCAGTCCCAACTAAACCAATTCCTCCCATCCACCACCACTTTGATAGGGGACGTCGCACCGTTCGTGTTGTTGTTTGTTTAATCGGTAAACGAGGAGACGGCCAAAACAATTGTTGGAAGACTTTGTGTATTACCATCCGATAAAATCGACCACGTCGCCATCCGTTAGCCAAAACATGCGGCCATAAAACCATCGCTGATACCAAGGAGTAAATTAAGAAAAAAAATGGTTTACCCAAGTATTCCAACCATCCCAACCAAAAAACACCAGGAATTTGCCTGTCCGATCGCATGATTTCATTCTATAGCCACAACAAAAAACAACAACCACCAGTCAAGGAGTTCACGGAGTATTTTCACCATCTCCACCGCGGTTCAAAGGTACTTCCAAAATTTCATCAGCCGTTCCCATCTCACCGCCCCAATAGAAAGAGTTCATATCTACGGATACCTGAGGATAACTTACCTTTCCTTTTTCATTGACGGGGAGAGGACAGTCAAGACAAAAATCCCGGGTAAATGGATCCCGCATTACGACATGTTCTTTTAATTCCAATCCATCTGTGTTTGTTGGTTCGGTCACTTTTGTTGTGGTCGATCCAAAAAAAGCCGGCTGATCAAGATCTTTATATACCCAAATATTCTTTTTCTCGATTGGAGGAGCACTTGGTAAAGATTCGCTCCAAAAATATTCAGGATGAGCACTACATTCCACTCCCGTCGCTGGAGCTGAACCGGTTTGATTGCATACTGAAATCGTTTCAATTCCCGACGGTTTTGGTTGCGGACTATCAGACATATCCTTTAGCACGTACGACATAATATCATTCCATATAGGAGCTGCTCCGGTCACACCGGAAACTAAATAGGGATTCATCGCTGACCCGTCGTTGTTCCCCACCCAGGTAGCCACTACTACATCGGGCGTGAACCCAATGGTCCAGTTATCTCGAATATCATTAGTCGTGCCGGTTTTCACTGATACGGTTTTGCCTTTAATTTTTAATTTTGAATTACTTCCAAATGCGGCTGAACGCGCGTTATTATCTGCCAGAATATCATCCATAATGTAAGCCGGTTCTCGATTCAAAGCCCGATATAACGTCATGCGGGTTTCACCTATCGTATTTGCCGTTGGATCATTTTCATTAAAGAATCCATTTAATTCAGCACTGACAACCGAGGGATCAAATGATTCATAAACTTTTCCAGTGTAATCAGATACTTCTAAAATCGGATTCATGGGGACACGAACTCCTTGATTAGCCAAGGTTGAAAAAGCAGTTACCATATCCATCATCGTTACTTCGCCGCCCCCCAAAGTGAGCGACAAACCATATTGAGTAGGATCTTGCAGTGTTGTAATTCCCATAGCTGAAGCGGTTGCCATCATTGATTCCAAACCATTAATTGCCAACACTTTTACTGCTGGAATATTATATGAATTTGCTAAAGCGTTTCGGAATGATACCGCTCCATGGAAAGAGCCATCATAATTTTTCGGACAATACGAGTGTTGTCCGGACACCAAAAAACATGTTGGAATATCCAACAATAATGAGGAAGCTGTTAATTTTTTAAGTTGTAACGCGGTTACATAATTAATTGGCTTAATTGACGAACCAGGTTGCCGTAAGCGCATTGTTAAATTTACCTGACCATCATGTTCGGTATCAAAATAATCTTTTGAACCCACCATTGCCAAAATCTCGCCCGTGTCCGGTCGAGTCACCAATGCCGCCCCATTCGTGATTTTATATTTTTCCAAATCGTTCAATTCTGCCGAGACACTGGCTTGGACGTAATTTTGAAGGTCCAAATCCAACGTAGTCTTGACTCGTAATCCTTCACGCTCCACTTTTCGGATGCCATACTTTTCTTCTAACAAACTCTTGATATAAAACACAAAATGGGGGGCTCGAATGTCAGTAGCAGGCTTGATGTAGGTCAGGGGAGTTTGTAGTGCATCGGTTAACTGTTGTTGAGTGATAAATTTTTCTTCAAACATCCGCCGCAACACCTCATGCTGTCGCAGGCGCGCTTGTTCTGGATTCACAAAGGGGGAGTAGCGACTGGGAGCTTGGGGGAGACCAGCCAACAAGGCCGCTTCGGGAAGGGTTAACTCCTTAGCTGACTTGCCAAAAAAACGTTGGGCTGCCGCTTCTATACCATAGGCAGTTCCTCCATAAGGAATATGATTCAAATACATTTCCAGAATTTGTTCTTTTGAATACAACACTTCTGTCGCTATAGTCAGCACAGCTTCCCGAATTTTCCGAATAATCGTTCGTTCCGGACTCAACAGCGCTGTCTTAACCAATTGTTGGGTAATGGTTGAACCGCCCTGTAATTTATTTGCAAAGACAGTATTCTTTAGAGCCCGGATCATTCCTTGAACGGAAAATCCCCAATGTTTGTAAAAATCCTTATCTTCGATAGCAATAGCAGCCTGAGATACATAAAGGGGGAGGGAGGCCAATTGCACTGGTGTCCGGTGCTCGTCTGCATATACCTCGTACAACAATTTTCCATTACGATCAAAAATTTGTGTCGACACTGGATATTCACCGCTTGATAGCTTTTTAGGTGAAGGTAAATCGTGGAAAAACCATACCATGCCCACAATAATCAATACCGCAACCATTGCGCTTAAAACTTTTTGCCACCATGTCCACCGAAGCCATGCCTGGAATTTGGATACAAAAAAATGCCGAACCCTTCGAATTTTCTTCCTCAGCTCTAACCGTTCCCACCACCTTCTTTTATGCAAAACCAAACCAAACAATTTCATAAAAGCTATTCTATCGCGTCACCCAAGAACAGGGTAGGGGAGATCTTGAAATATAAACAAACACAGTGTTGACAAAAGAAATCTAGTTGATAAACCAAAACCAATATCGCACCCAGTAATGGATTTATTGTACGACGCGGGGAAGGGAGTTTCCCCACTGTACGAATGGGTTAAGTTTTCGTACGCTAATCACATGACTGAAAATGATCCATGGTTAGCGCATTTGGCTGAAATTGAACGCCAATTATTAATCCAAGCTAACTATTTATTGGACCGCGAAAAAAATGAACGGATACATCCGTCAGTCGTTGATTACGGATTTCTGGTGTATCCAGCTGCCAAAGCGTATGAAGGATTCTTAAAAACATATCTCTACCGCAATGGGCTTATTTCAGCTGACATGTACCAAAGTGAACATTTTCGTATTGGAAAAGCCCTCAATCCTGATCTGCCCAACAAATACCGTGAAGACGGCTGGGTGTGGGATGACTTAGCCCGATTATACGGTGAAGACTTACCTGCTAGATTATGGTCAACCTGGCGCAAATGCCGAAATCACGTGTTTCATTTCAGGCCGGACAAACTGCGGTTGTATACCCTAGTTGAAGCCCAAATCAAACTGGAACTTATCTTTTCCACTGTTAAGCTAGCCATTGAGCGCGAAATGAATATGAACCAACACCTAAAGACGCGCACTCAAGAAAGCGATACAATAGCGCTCACAACATAATTGAACAAGGAAACCCAAAATGGCCTATCGCAACATTGCTATTTCCGGATTACCGGGTTGTGGCTCCACCACGCTCATGAACTTATTAAAAGAAAAACTCGGTTGGCATTGTTATTCCGGTGGAGAATTTATGCGCGCTTATGCCATTGAGAAAGGCTATTTTTCTGCAAACACCAGCGTCCACCATGATGCGACAGTATATCCAGATGATTTTGATCGCCAGGTTGATTATGCAGTGCGAGACAGATTAACCACCCAGGACAACTATATTATTGAAGCTTGGCTTTCCGGATTTTTAGCCCAACAAGTTCCCGATGTTTTAAAAGTGCTTGTCACCTGTTCTGATGACGCTGTTCGAATTGATCGCATCGTTAATCGAGATGGAATTTCTGTAGATGAGGCCAAAGGTCATGTTATGCGGCGGGAAGAAAGCAATCGCAACAAATGGAAAGAAATGTATGCAGCGGAATGGCAGCAGTGGGTTGTCGATCCCGGCACGCTCCCCGCGACAGCTGAAATTGATTTCTGGCACCCCAAACTCTATGATCTAGTTATTGATACATATAGCTCTTCCAAAGAAGAGACGCTAGAGTTAGTGCTGCATGCCCTTAAACAACAGTAGGACGCTACCAGTTAGTTGGCAAAAACTCATCCTCGTCTATAGCGGATTACTTTGCGTATGGAGTCTGTACCGAGTTCTCTTTCATAACTCAGTCTGGATGGAAGAGATACTTATCAAAGGTATCGTGTTCTCAATTCCCCTGTTGATAGTTCCCCTATCAGGAAAAAACCAATTACAAACCATCGGCATTTCCCTTAAGAACTTTTTCCCCAGTGTCTATTTAGGCATAATAATTGGTTTAGTCTTGGGTTTGGCTGGCGAACTGGGGAATTTCCTTCGGTATAATAGCCTTCAATTTTCCTCATATGGTCTTGAATCGGGTAAAATCGGCGCCTTCTTAATTCTGTCTCTCATCACTGCTTTTTGGGAACAACTTCTTTTTTCTGGTTATTTTCTAGAGCAGTTTAAAGCCATTACCCATAACGAAATGATTGCCACAATCCTAACCAGTGTTCTATTTAGTCTGGTTCATTTGCCCGCATATATTTTTGTACAACATCTGACCGGGAATCAAATTGCATTTTCCCTTATTCTTTTGTTTACTCTTGGCATGGGTTGTTCTATCATCAAACTCCGTCAACAAAACTTGATTGCCCCGATAATGGCTCACGCCTTGTGGGGAGTCACTATTTATCTGTTCCGATAAAGCGTGCGTATGCAAACATTTCTCAAAAAACAACCGCTGCTCTATGGTGTCCTTGCTGCCCTCGCTATCAGTATTCTCACCCTATCAATTGTTCGTGAATCACGTCATCAAGCCGAAGTCAGAATGGGATTGGCTATGCCCGCTCCCACTATCAACCGCCAAACACCATTTTCGCAGGTACCCGTTCACGGTAATTACCAATTACCATACCCAGGTATTTTACCCACGCATCCTTTTTATTTTGCCAAAATGATCCGGGATCGAGTTCGTCTGATTTTTACCTTTAATCCAGAAGCACATACCCGTTTGTTATTTGAATACGCCAACAAACGGATTGCTGCCGCGAAAATACTAGGGGAGCAGGAAAAATTAGATGAAGCCATGACCGTAGCCACTAAAGCGGAAACATACTTTTTTAGCGCTGTCATGAACAGCCCCGCCATCCCGCCCGCAAAACAAGCCGCATGGTTTGATGAACTCAAGCGTGCCAGCCTGAAGCATGAGGAAATTATTGAGGAACTAGACAGAATTGCGCCCGATTTTGCCAATAACCAAATTTCCCGCCTATATAAAAATTTAAGCCAACTTCGGGAGCAAATTACGTCGTTTTCTCACCAACCGTTCAATTATCCTAGACCAGAGGATTTTGTTTCCCCTGCCTCAGAATCAGCTGTCCCCAACCCCTCGACGAAACCTTCACTGTTTCCCGAAATACCGCGAATCTAATTCCCACTTGTTTGCAAACCAAAAAGCAGGTAATTTGAAGCTAATTAACAGTTTAAATCTATTGACGATGGAAGCGGGGTGACCTGTCTGCTGTAGGCAGGAATTCCCCCACTGTGCCGCAACGGTAATGTAAGTCCGACACATCCCAATAGATCTATCCCGAGCAGGAAACATGTATGAACAGTGAGTCATCTCTCCCCTTATCCGGTTTTGGTTGCCACAGATGGTTTGAATCCGTTTTCAATTTAAAACACGATTATGAACAAGCCATGAAAGTGCTGGGACAAGGGTTTGGAGTCATTCCCGTTTTAAAAAACATTGAAGAACAAGTCACCACGTTTTTGACAGAATTTGCTGTTGGCAAAGAAGCATTGACTATTCAACCTCCCACCGACTATACAATCAAAATCAATACAGACAACAACATAGAAGTATTTGCATCGTCATTTACAGAATACGGTGAACAGCTCCAAGGATATTTGGATTTTAGTGAAATGCCCCAAGTGATTAGTGATGGTTTACAACAGGCTTTTATCACCTTGTCCACTTTAAATCCAGGAGAGGGCATGGTCATTTTTAGCCCGACGGAATTTTATAAAGAATACGATTCAAGCAGCGACGTCATAAACCCGCTTCTAGTTACAAATGTTATTAAAAATGAAAAAGATGAGCTCATAGAGATTAAAGCCAAAGGATGGTTTTTGTTTCCAAATAAAAAGCTATCCTCCAGTGAACGACAATTATGGCTTGAATGCCACCAATTTGAGGAGGTTACAGCTAACGATTTAAAGCCAGAAAGTCTTGTCATGAGACCGCATTATTTACCCATGAGTGATAATCAAAACGGCATTGATCCTGATGTTGCCATCAAAGAATATGTTTCCTGGATCAATAGTAATTTTATTGATCAAACCGGAAAAGCTTTATTTATCAAAGACATTAATGAAGAAGAAAAAACACGCCAAGGAATCAGACAGAAGGTTAAATTTCACATAAATGAGTTATATGACATGGTTGTGAATTTTAAAGAAACTGCTTTTTATCAACGACTATGGCAATGGATCAAAGATGGCCAAAAAGTGTGGGCGAATAATAACGACATTGATTTCGATTGGTGGTGGAATCAGTTGCAATACGGCATCGTTCAGATAGCCGGGTTCCATCCCGCCGACATGAGTAATGGGACAGATTTGAACAGTAGGTTTAATAAAGATAGTTTTGGTCGTCACGGTCATTGTAAACACCATGGTGAATATGAAGGTGATCATTGTCCTAAATGTTCCAAAAAGAAATGATTAATAAAAAGCTTTATATCAAACAAAATAAAACTATTGTTCACCTTACATCTCTTCAAAAACTGCGACAATCAGTAATCACCTCTGGTAATTCAAAGACAAGATATAGTTTGATATAGTCTAAACCATTGACGACACTACCCATAGTGGGGTAGTCTAAACACAGACGCTAGCGATAGCGTTTTTATTCCAAAAAGGTAATACAATGCAGTGTCCGTATTGTCAATCACTAGAACATCGCGTCCTGGAATCTCGCATCGCCGAAGATAGTAAATCTATTCGCCGCCGGCGTGAATGCGACAAATGTCATAAACGCTTCACCACCTATGAGCGTCCCGAAGGACTCGATCTCAAAGTTCTCAAAAAAGATGGTCACATCGAAGAGTTTGACCGAGAAAAAATTCGTCGCGGTCTCATCAAGGCCACTTGGAAACGTCCCATTAACATGGAAGATATTGACGCTATTATTGATGAGGTTGAATCCAAACTTCGTCTTCGTAATGTTTCCACTGT
>CAZQBH010000025.1:0-13386 GCA_964591645.1 uncultured Pseudomonadales bacterium
CGGGGGTTCTTTTCAGAACTATCTCTTATTCCCGATTTGGAAAAAATCACCGGTTTCCCTTTCAAAATTCAACAGATAAACCAGGCAAGATCGGAAGTTAATGTGACCCGTGGTATTCATTGTGAAAACTGGAACAAATTAATCACGGTGATACGGGGGAGCTGTTTTTGCGCGATTGTCGACATTACTGCATCATCGCCAACATACAAACAGGTTGAAACAATGCAATTAGGTGATGGTGAAACGGATTTAGCTGGCAGCCTCTTTATTTCCAAGGGTTTAGGCAACTCGCTCTGCATTACCAAAGGCCCGGTTGATTATGTGTATGCAGTTGACGCCCTGTATCGCGATCGTAATACGACTCGAGATCAAGCCATCTCCTTGTTTGATCCAGAATTAGCGATTCCGTGGCCAATTTCTCAATCCCACATGATTATTTCACAGCGGGATCAACAAGGCATTTCTTTGTCAGCGTACCAAATAAATTAACGCTGGCCGTACTGTTGTTGATAATACGTCTGGTATTCGCCCGACTTGACTCGTTGCCACCAGGATTGATGGTCCACGTACCATTGGATGGTTTTTTGCAGGTATTCATCAAATGAATACTGAGGGTGATAGCCCAATTCTTTTTCAGTTTCACTCCAATCAATTGCATAACGAACATCATGACCGGGTCGATCAGTTACGTGTTCTATCATGTCTTCTGACTTGCCCATAATTGCCATGATTCGCTGAACTACTTCTAGATTAGTCACATCTTCAGTCTGACCCCCGACAAGATATGTCTTTCCAACAGTCCCTTGATGAAGAATGAGATCAATTGCTCGGCAATGATCCTCAACATATAACCAGTCTCGTACCTGGTTTCCTAATCCGTATATAGGAACCTTCTTTCCTTCCAGTAGATTGGTGATCACCAATGGAATTAGTTTCTCAGGAAACATATATGGACCAAAATTATTAGAACAATTGGAGATAGTTGTCGCGAGTCCATATGTGACGTGATATGCCCTGACCAAATGATCAGCCGATGCCTTTGAGGCAGAATAAGGACTATTGGGCATATAGGGTGTATGTAACATAAACTTGTCGGTTGAACCCAACGCCAGTGATCCAAATACTTCATCGGTGGAAACATGATGGAATCGAATGCCTAATTTTTTGGCTACCTCCAACAATACAAACGTTCCTTTTATATTTGTTTCAATAAATGTGTCGGGAGCCAATATTGATCGATCTACATGTGATTCCGCTGCAAAATGCACCACCACATCGGCTCCCGTCATGGCTGCTTCAACCGCCTGGCTATCGCAAATAGTTCCGCGGACAAACTGATAATGAGCATTATCGGCTACAGATTCCAGATTCTCTAAATTACCTGCATAGGTGAGTGCATCATAATTGATAATAAAATCTTCAGGGTAACGCTTCATCCAATACAAAATAAAATTGCTACCAATGAATCCTGCCCCGCCAGTGACAAATAATTTCATATTATTTCTCCTTTGCTTTTCCAATTGGCATGAACCAATAAACTGATTGATGAGCACCAAATACCTGCCCCACATTTTGGGTGTCTAGATACGTTCCAGGTATTAAAAATGTAGCCAGTTGATTTTCCCTCACAGCCAAAAGAATATTCTGAGCTATCCCGCCCGCCTCATTCCACACCATTCCTTCGGCCGCATCAGTTTGGCTTCCCAGTGTAAAAATAACTGCAGATGCATCGCGTAAACCAGGAAACACTTCGGGCAAAAGAAGAGTTGAAGCGAGTGCGGTGGGCTCAATGGACTGCTTTTCCGCATTAAATCGATACCAACCTGGGGGTATATCAGTTACTTGGCGTACGAGTACAAACAAAGTCAAAGGAAAAGCAGATTTATACGATGGCACTGTTCGCTCGCCCCACGGGGTAATCGTGCCTTGAGCTGACCACAAAATAGTTTCTAGAGTCATTTTTGATATAGGCGTGTTGGTCAAAACGCGCTCATATCGGGCGGATGTCAACAAAGCAGTTAGTGGTGATGGATGGCTAACCAAAGGTAAGGCCGAACCACTTGCTGCCAAAGGTGCTGACGGTATCGGTTGGCGAACGTGTTTTGTTGCCAACCAAGATTCATTCAAAGATAATAAATATCCGGTCGAAAACGTCAACAGAACTACAAAAATTGCCAACATTCGATTGATGCGGATTAATTCCTTTTGTCGTTTCAACGGGAATAATGTATCTGGTTCCATAAGTAACGATCTCATTGTACACCGACAGACGAACGAATTACTTGATTGAGTATCTTGGACATCATCACTAAACCGCCCACAATGAGGACCGCAATACCTAATCCAACAGCGAGACGAGTGGCCCAAGGAGAAACGATCGCCAAAGCTGATTGAGTAACGGGAATGGTTACTCCAATAATGCTAATCAATGATATTGCCACTACCAAAAGCAAACCCACAAATGGCCATGAGGTCATATCCTTACCACTCGGAAATAGATGCAAACTAATCGAGATTAAAAGATAAAGAAACAGTAAGTCTGTCCAAATAAAATGATATGGGAATGTCGGTGGTGATAAGAAAGATGAGAGCCAAACGACTAACGGCAAGCCAAAAAGGAGGGGAGCTGCTCCTACCAAGGATTGGCGGATAGGATCAGCAGTCCCTACTTGGACTGATCCAAGCTCCACGGAACCATCGGCAGATAAGCGAGGCAACATTTCAATTGAACCTGTTCGTATTCCTAACAAGGCAGCCATTAAAAAATGAGCAATTTCGTGGGTCAAAATACCCGGCAACGTTACAATTGAATACCACCAAATTCCAGTTTCATTATTGTGAAACAACCAGCGCGAACTGAAGATAATTTGGCGTGCCAACAATCGTCGCAAAAGAAGCAATAAGGCTCCTTCAGTAAGTATTGCCAATAACGCCACCATTAAAGATGTTGAGAGAACCATTGTTGCATCTCTCCCCAGGTTTCGTCGTGGGGAAGATAAATCCACTGATTTGCTGGACCAACTTTTGGATGGTAAATAAGCCCACTTGTTGATGCTTCATCAACCGGCACGACTGAAGAAGTAATTGATAACGAAGTCCTGCCTAATTGTTTAGCCAATAGGATGAGATCCAAGTCTGACATAGTCGTTTTCACTGATGACTTCCACACTGCATAAAGGGCGCCAGCTACTTGGGGGTCGGCGTATGTTTTTGGTTCGAATAATTTCTGTTTCAAAGCAGTCAGTAAAATTTGCTGGCGTTGTTCCCGTCCCTCGTCAGTGCCTTCCAAAGGATCCTTGCTATGGCGTGATCGAATGTATGTTAATGCCCGATCACCATCCATATGCTGTTCTCCCGCTTCAAAAACCACAGTTTCATACAGAACTGCCGGATCCTTTGAACTAAGATCGATTTCTCGGGGATATTCCTCATCTACAAATGGACGGGCCACTATCACATCAACTCCACCAACCGCATCAACCAATGATTTTAAGGTATCCATATTAATCACAAAAGAATAATCAACAGACATACCCGTCATTTCTGATACAACGCTATTTACCAACGGTATGCCGTCATTGGGATTTGTTTGTTGACCATAATAATACAACGCATTAATTTTAGTTTTGAGAGAATCTACCCATAAATCGCGTGGCAGCGACACCATACGAACTGCTCCGGTATCATGAATTGCTGCCAACATCATGGTGTCAGTCAACAAAGATGTTTCGCGTTGGTTTGATGATTGATCCAGACCGAGCAATAAAAAAGTTTTGTATGAATTTGGTTCAATAATCAGTTGATGACGATGATTCCAGACAGTGGAGATAAGAGGAGACAAAGAAATATGTGCTGCCTGTTCAAATCCCTTCCAGTACCAAAATCCCATTCCCAAAAACAATACTATGATAGTGAGGCAGGTGATCAAACCGGTGGCTAATAACCATTTGCGCCATCGGCCATTGGATTGCAACATCAGTAATCCGCTCGCTGATTTGATAAATTTGCTCGGTTTATACACTTCAAAAACCATTGAAGTAGAAGCGGCTTCAACTTTTGCAGATTGTTTGTAAAAAGACTTTTTAGACATAACAAAAGGCTATTGTAACACTCATTTGATTGGTAATAAGGGAAAAAACAGTAATCCACCCAAAATTAGTAATCCCTGAGAAAGCATATAAAGCTGGAGGCGTTGTGTTTCAGTCATTTTTTTGGAATCGAGAGGAACTTGAGCCAATAAACCTCTATATTCACTGGTTGTTAAAAGAACCAACTCGATTGCTGCTCGGACAACATGAAATAAAAGATATCCTCTCATCGCTTGATTTGGAGTCCACCAAAAGAGACACCCTAAACCAAAGAGAATCCAAAATCCCGCCAGAACCAATCCCTGACCCCACTGATAGATCCCAAAACAAGCCAAATACCAGGCGGATTCATCAAACTCGCCGTATCGAACTTTTTCGGTCGCATTTATAAACATGACAAACGCGACCACTATAAGAATAATGCCTACCCAAGTCATCTGCCCTCCATCAACCAGCATAAAGATTTTTACATGAAGAGTCTAGTGAATAAACGTTTTTCGATGATAACAAGTAAGACCGTACTGACTTATTGCCAACCTATGCTGTCTGGTTCCGTAACCAACATTTTTATCCCACCCATACATGGGATATAAACCTGACAACGTGTTCATTAACCGATCTCTGAATACTTTAGCGACAATACTGGCTGCAGAAATTTCATACTTCAAGCGGTCACCGTGTACGATGGGAGTCGTTTTTGCCAGACGTTCTAACCCAAGTGTGTGGGGACCATCAACAAAAATGTGATAAGGGTTTGAGAAAGTATGACAAGCCGAACGCATCGCCTTACCTGTCGCTGCCACTATGCCAATAGCATCAATTTCTTCCGCCTCGACCTGTCCAATTCCTGTATACAGAGCGTCTTGTCGAATTAAACAATCAAGCGCTTCTCGTCTTTTTGCTGATAACCGTTTTGAATCATCGACCCCCACGATTGGCTGATGGTTTGTTGGAAACGCCACTGCAGCAGCAACGACGGGACCCGCCAAACAACCCCTTCCGACTTCATCAATACCTATAACTACCAACATAAATGTAATCTATGAATTATTAAAATACTTTTTACCCGCAAGCTTGTCTGGCAACAAGCTTTTGGTTGAATATTTTTGGTATCCTTTACCGTATCCCAACTTCTTCATGAGTTTCGTTGGAGCATTTCTGAGGTCCATGGGAATCGGCAAATTTCCATACTGTTTTACATCAGTAAGTGCCGCCATATACGCTTCATACGCGGAACGACTTTTTTTGCATAAAGCCAAATATGCCGCTCCCTGAGCCAGGTTTTCTTGACATTCGGGATAACCGATAGTCTCACACGCTCTAAACACAGCATTGGCCACCACCAAGGCAGTCGGTACCGCTAGCCCAATGTCTTCGCTTGCAAACACCACCATCCGTCGAGCAATAAACAAGGGATCTTCCCCCGCATCTACCATTCGGGCTAAATAATACAAAGCCGCATCAACATTGGATGCACGCATTGATTTAATAAAAGCACTAATGGTGTTGTAATGTTCTTCACCACCCTTATCGTAACGAATCAGCTTGCTTTGCAAAGCCTCTTTAATGTTTGTAAGACTAATTTTTTGGTATAACTCTGCCGTAGCCTCCAATAAATTAAGCGCTTTGCGCGCATCGCCATTTGCAAACGCAATCAGATATTCAGCCGCTTCCTTGGAAATGGTTACGTGTAATTCTTTTGCCCCCGCGGTTACAATTGCCTGTAAATCAGTCAAGGATAATTCTTCTAATACAAACACCTGGCACCTGGACAATAATGGCGAAATGACTTCAAAAGAAGGATTTTCAGTGGTCGCGCCAATCAACAAAATCGTACCATTCTCCACATATGGTAATAGATAGTCCTGTTGAGCCTTATTAAATCGATGGATTTCATCCAAGAAAAGGATGGTAGGCTTACCACCAGAAAAAAGCCGGTTATTCTGGGCTGAGTCAATTATTTTTTTTACATCTGCTTTGCCCGCAGAAACCGCCGATAACTCCACGAATTCGTGCCCTGTTTCTCGCGCTATCAGGTGGGCTAAAGTCGTTTTTCCGACACCGGGAGGACCCCAAAAAATCATCGAAAAAGGTTTCTGTTGTTCAATAATTCGTCTGATTGGTTTATGTGGCCCAACCAAATGTGATTGTCCAATATATTCATCCAATGTTTTTGGTCTGATTCGTTCTGCCAATGGTTTCATAAGCCGACTATACACTATATACTTGGCAGTATGCTTACCTGTACGTTTGAAAATGGCAGCCAAACTACCTGTCTCCGTCACGCAACAGTCACCGTACTTTTAGTTCGTCAAGATGAAATAATCCTAGTTAAGCGGTCACCAGACCTCATTAATGGCGGTAAATATGCTTTACCCGGTGGATACGTTGAATCAAATGAGCGTTTAATTGAGGCAGCCACACGGGAACTATACGAGGAAACAGGCTATAAAGTAGCTTCAATTGACTTATTTTTAATGAATGACCATCCCCAACGATTAAATGAAGATCGTCAAAATATTGATTTTGCTTATATCGCTCAACCTGGTTTACTAACGGGCGAACCTGACCAGGAATCCACTGAAGTCAAATGGTTTTCCATACATCAATTACCTTCTGAGACGAGTATTGGTTTTGATCACTATCAGCTAATCAAAAAATTCATTGAGTATCAAAAAAACCCGTTTCCACTGCCAATCCTTCATTTTGAGTATTAACCTGACTATTTAAAATTGGATTTCCATATCTACCTCGGGAGGTGGAACAATAACTACGTTGGGATTTGCTTCTTGAACACGTTGATCATTAATAAGTAATTGTTTTTCCATTTCTGTAATTTCGGGAACTAATGTAGGAGAAGGGGATGCGACAACAATGGGTGCAGGCGGCGACGGTTGAGGACGTACTAAAATAGCTAACATCACCAAAATAATCACCGCCCCCACACCAACTACAATCAACAAATTTCGTCGTAACTTCGATGACGGTGCCGGCTGAGGAGTTTCTGGAGGAGCTTGTAAGGTTGATTGTGACCCAATAAACGCTGACTGATTTTCTAGTTCTACCATGCCACCCCCTCTGACAACTCACTTAAAACTTGTTTTAGCTGAGACATTTCAGCATAAACCGGATTAACTAATTCCGGGATGTTTGCAAATGAAGTAGCTGAAGCTGACTGACCTGTTTGCTGGAGCGTTGCCTCTAATAGTGAAATTTTTGTTGATAACGCATGCAATCGTTCTGCGTTAACAGCCAAGCCTCTCAGTCGAGCATCTTTCACTTCCGCCACCATTTCCTGATGAGGAATTCGGTCAGCCAGGCTCGCATTAAACGCTTGTAGTTGATTCATAGCTTCCTGGATTTTATTAATCAAAATTACTTCATTTACCATATAGGCCAATTTGTTGAATGAATCAGATCGTGTGTTTAAATCGACCGCTTCTTGTAATAAAAGCGATTTAGTTTTGGCTGACTCAATCTGATGCTTGTGTGCCTCAAGCCAATCAAGCGTATCCTTCAATTGTTGGGCCCACTCATTTTTCTTAGAATCAGACAATTGGGGTAATGAAGAAATAGTTGATAACTCCAATTTCCAATACATCATCCAGACGTTTGCTCGTGACAACAACATTTTTTGTGCAGATTGCACAAACTCTTCTTCAGCTAAAAACGTTTGAGCTTGAAGGTACGAACTTTTCTTTATTTGATATTGATTGTAACCACTACGGTATACATCCACCGCTTGTTGATAATCCTCCAGCTCACCAGCCCGTGCTAGTGAATCACTCGTTCCCAACAACCACAAAAACATCCCCAAAGTAAGTAAAATACGCTTCATACCCTCATTCTCTCAGACAATTTAGGGAGTGTCTATCGAAAAAAGTAAAAAAATACTGTGAAATGAGCTATAATCCATTGGTAATTAGTAAGGAAATAAATCATATGAAAGGTGTCATTTTAGCCGGAGGTTTAGGAACTCGATTATTTCCACTAACCCATGTGACCAACAAACACCTCTTACCGGTCTATGACAAACCCATGATTTATTACCCCATTCGTACACTGGTTGAAGCGGGAATCAATGAAATTTTAATTGTCACCAGCGGGCCCCACGTGGGTCATTTTTTGGGGGTTTTAAAAAACGGCAAGGAATTGGGCATCAAACATCTTGAATATGCATATCAAGAGAAGCCGGATGGAGGAATTGCCGACGCCTTAAGTCTAGCAGAGGATTTTGCTGACGGTGAGCCTATTGCGGTTATTTTGGGAGACAACACTACCGACGCCAGCATCAAGCCTGCCGCTGACAATTTTACTGGTGGAGCCGTTGTCTTTTTAAAACAAGTAACAGATCCTCAACGTTTCGGAGTACCTGAATTTGATTCAAACGATGCAAACAAAATCATTGCTATTGAAGAAAAACCAAAGAATCCTAAATCCAACTATGCTGTCACTGGTCTCTATATGTATGACTCCAAAGTATTTGATTACATCCGCCAATGTGATCCCAACTCAGCCGGTCGCGGCGAACTTGAAATTACCGAGGTAAATAATTTTTACATCAAAGACAACAACTTACGTTGGCAAGAAATCACCGGCTACTGGGGAGATGCAGGCACATTTGACTCGCTCTTCAAAGCAAACGAATACTGGGCCAACCTAGGTAAAAATAAATAAAAAATTTACCGATTCACGATCACCGACTGAATTAATAGAGCTGCTAAAAAAGCCATTAAAACATATTCCACAAAAACAGTTCCGGTTAAATCCCGTCGGGCTACGTGATGAATTACACCCCATCCGACGTATAAACCTGCCAGCACCCAAACAATAAGCTGTTGGATAAATTGATCGTTTCTGAACCAGGTTAAACCCGCCAGTCCCACTCCCAATATAAGTGCCAACACAGCATAATGTTCCGTATGTTGATCAATGATTTGAATCATATTAGAGTACTTTCCCTTGTGTCATGACAACAATGACCAATAACACAATACTGAATAATCCAATGTGGGCCCAATTATTACCTACTCGTCGAGGTAAGTTGCGCTTACCTGCCACCAACATGTCGTAAGTCAAGACCAGTACTAACAATGTAATCAAAATACTGGCAACTATCTTGGTAATAGTTAGAGGTGAAATGATCGTTTTACCCAACGTGCTACCCTCAGATTGAGCCTCAAGTGAAAACATTTCGGCTGCGGGGATCGGCGTAGGGGAGACAACCGTTTCTTTGGATACCTGACTAGATTCAATAGGGATAACTTGATCACTCCGAGCGGCTTGAGAAGTTGTTTTTGACCCAACAATTGAGGGTACCCCATATAACTGAACCACCAATGTTGTTTCAACTCCCTGTAATTTTCCATCGACTACCGCAATACCTGTTTCGGTGTATTTTTGATGAATAATATTAGCCTTATGAGTGGGTGATCCCATCCAGGCACTTACCATTGACGCGGTATCGCCAAAATCTCGTGCCAAATTTTCTCCCGCCACCGCATAGGCATACCCTGCATTTTTGAGAAATACCCATGGGGTAGTTCCATCAGGAGCAACATGCGCCCAATAATCATGTTGGAACATATGACTTGCTTTCGCTTGGGCTGCTTGATTGAGTTTTTCATTTATTTGCAGCGGAGGTAATCCAGCACTTGTCCGTTCTCGGTTGGTTGTTTCTAGTACTTGTGCGGGCGTAATTGAACTAGCATAACCGAGTACAAATCCACCCGTAAATGGAGCATTAAGCCGAAAAAGTTGTAATGAAGATTGGGTTAACAAAAAAACCATCACCAAGACCGCCAGACCTGATGGTTGTAATACCTTAGGACGATGATTATTGGTGTAATGAGGTTTAAACCAATGGACAAACAACGAAACCATAGTGATTCATTGTAAGCACAATCGCGGTCAAAATACCACGAGGCATTATTTAGGCAGCAAATGAATCACGAACAAACATGTGTTGATAGATTCGTTTGGCTGCTTCAACGACCAACAAGTAGAGAGCCACTACAAACGCCAACAACCAAACTGTTCCAGCAGACAATCTACTAAATCCAAACACATTTCCCAGGGGGGATAACGCTAACCACCAACCAAAAATCACCACCAACAATGTGGTTATGCCCAGCCATAAACTCGGCCGACTTTGGATTAATGGAATTTTTTTGGTTCGAATAATGAAAATTACCAGCGTTTGAGTTGCCAGCGACTCCATAAACCACCCGGTTTGAAATGCAGCTGGGTTTTGTGAAAATAACCAATACATTAATCCAAAAGTTACAAAATCAAACACTGAACTGACCGGGCCAAACAAAAACATAAACGATTTGATTTGTTTTAATTCCATTCGCTTAGGTTGAGCAACGTAGTCATCATCCACATTGTCAGTAGGAATAGTAATTTGACTGAGGTCATACAAAAAATTATTCAACAATATTTGCATCGGCAACATGGGTAAGAAAGGCAAGAAAAGCACTGCCCCCACCATGGAAAACATATTACCAAAATTTGACGATAACCCCATGCGAATATATTTCATAACATTTCCATACGTCTTTCTGCCTTCTTTCACTCCTTCCGTTAATTGCAGCAAGCTCTTTTTAGTCAGGACGAAATCCGCTGCTTCCCGTGCCACATCTACGGCATTACAAACAGATATCCCCACATCTGCGGTCATTAATGAGGGAGCATCATTAATTCCATCTCCCATGTAGCCAACGACATTTCCTCCCTTCTGAAGTGCCTTAATTACTCGGTTTTTTTGTTCAGGATTAAATCGGGCAAAAATCGTTGTTTGAGTAGCCCGTGTTGTAAGTACCTCATCCGTCAGTTCATCAATTTCTGAACCCAACATAATTCCTTTAATAGTAATATCCACTTCACGGCAGATTTTCTCAGTTACCAATTCGTTATCACCCGAAATTACCTTCATATCGATACCAAGTAATTCAAGCTGGTCCAAAGCGTACCGGACACCTTTTTTCGGTGGATCCAAAAAGGCAATAAACCCGGAAAAGACTAAGTCGGCTTCGTCCACTGATTGATACGGATGTTTATCGGGGTCGGCTAATTTCGTGGCTACCGCCAACACTCGGAATCCTTCTCGAGACAGCGATTCATAGAGTTGATGATATCGATCTCTCGATTCTTTGGTCATGGGATGAAGCGTCTGTTGATAGTTGTAATACTGTAGTTGAGTAAACATTGATTCGGGCGCACCTTTGGTAATCATAATTCCAGTATCGTCTGGGGTTCGCAGCACGACAGTAAGCCGACGACGTTCAAAATCAAAGGGAATTTCATCCACCTTTTCGAATCCATCGTGAAATAAATGACCATAATTTGCCACCGCATCGTCCATTGGATTGGTAATTCCACTTTGAAAATGACTATTTAAATATGCGTGCTGTAGTGTTTCTGGTGATTCATCGCCGAATAAATTCACAAATTTAACCAGAGCGATTTTGTTTTGCGTCAATGTGCCTGTTTTGTCTGTACATAACACATTCATGCTTCCAAAGGTGGGGATAGCGGTTAAGCGTTTCACAATAACCCCCTTTTTAGCCATCAGTACAGATCCCTTTCCCATAGTTACCGACATAATCATGGGCAAAAATTCCGGAGTTAACCCAACTGCTACCGCCACGGAAAATTCAAGAGAACTCCAAATATTATGCTGCACAATTGCCTTGAAGCCAAAAATAAAAACTACCAACGCCACAATAAGTTTTATAATCATCCGGGCAAAACTATGGAGATTTTTGGTAAATTCATCCCGACCTTCAATTTCTCGCATTGCCTGAGTTAATTTTCCAAACTCACTTTGTTTACCGGTAGTAACGATGACCACTTTCGCCCAACCAGTATTTACCCCCGTCCCTGAAAAAACCATATTTGCCATTTGTTCAAAATCTTTTGGACGATTCCTCATGGGTATGGCAGTTTTTTCTACCGGAAACGATTCTCCGGTAAGTGAAGATTGATTGACGAAAAAATCTTTGGCTTCGATAATTCGGCCATCAGCAGGAATCAAATCTCCCGCATTCAATTCGATAAGATCCCCGGGAAATAATCGAATCGCCGGAATCTCCTTTGTGTGGCCATGCCGATAAACAACTGCATTATGTGCCACTTGTGCTTGGAGTGCCTCAGTTGCCTTTGAGGCTTTAAACTCCTGAAAAAAATTAAGCGTAGCTGAAAGTAAAACCATAACCGAGACAATTATGGCGTCAATCGTACTTCCCATAAAAAAAGATATGACGGCGATTACAATCAGGAGCAAAACCAACGGATTGGTAAAATTATTCAAAAATTCCATTACGGGAGAAATATGTTTTTTATCCACTAACGAATTGAAACCATAAAGTACAATTCGTTTGTGCGCTTCTGATTCCCATAGACCACCTTCTTCCGTATCAAGTTTGGTAAGGAGAGTGGGTATATCCGCCAAACTAGCATCAGCCAACGTTACCGGCGGTTTTGTTACAGTGGTAGACATACCCTTTCAGCATAACAACGAATCAGGGAGTTTGTCAGAAGCAATATTAAAACGCTAATTCCTGGAAAAGAATATGTTCAGTCGTTCCTTTAAGCATTACCTTCACGCTTATCCATTTGATGGTCTCATCATAAACACACGTCCCGTAATCGGAACAGGTCCCCAAAATAATTGGGTTTGTTGAGATTGGCGGTTGCGTATCTATGGCGACAATCCCTTTAATTTCTTTTTCGACACCGTTGGTTTGGTATCGTAGTTGGTAATATGCCTCTTTAAATGTCGTTATGCCAGTTCCGTCAAGAATTATTTTGGCTGTATGTTTATCGGATGCGATGGATAGAGTTGGGTCAGCGTTTATCGGATTTACTCCACCGGGGGTTCCAAAATTACCATCTTGTTGCCAATAACGGTCATCATGACAAGTGTCAACCTCACATGTTTCCCACACAGCTCCATTCCGGATCATAGAACGATGTTTGTCTCCTGACGGCCAGTTTGGACCGACGGGTTCCGGCGTTTCATCGATTACTTCGTTGTGACATGTCAGAGTAATTCGGCCATTTTTGTCGTAATCCTTATCAAATTTCAAGGAATTAACGGACAGGTTTACGAGTACAGACTCAGACAACGCGGTATTTCCTGATTCTTTTTTAGCTATCAAAAAATAACCGTCTGGCTGAACGCAACCGCGCGCGCTTTGCTGCCCGCAAGCAACTGGTGCTCAACCTGGTTTCCAGCCCAGGTTCCGGTAAAACCACCCTGCTGACGGAAACCCTAATGCGCCTGAAAGACAGC
>CAZQBH010000025.1:13396-16716 GCA_964591645.1 uncultured Pseudomonadales bacterium
AATAACCGTCTGGCTGAATGATCATTCCTGAAGAAAATATCAACCCATTGTTATTGCTAGCCAAAACCCCCGTAAGGGCGCAGGCGGATAAATTCACTGGGTTATTTGTCATGTTTTTAAGTTCAATCCAATTATCGGCGGTATTTGCTGTTGATCCTTGTCGCATAATTTCATTGATAATGACATTGCCTGAATGTATCGAGTCAAAATCTGCGACGGAAAGGGTAATTCCATGAGCGGTAACGGTGGCAGAAAAAAATGCTTGAACGGGCTTGGTGCACAAAGAGAAGCTGATGGACACGATGAGTAATAAAAGTAACCCCGTATTTTTGGCGTGAATAATTTCCTGTGTTGTTCGTCGTTTTATTTCTTCATCAATTCCTTCTTTAATTTTCTTCAATTCCA
Organism: uncultured Pseudomonadales bacterium; assembly: GCA_964591645.1. Taxonomy (GTDB): domain Bacteria; phylum Patescibacteriota; class Microgenomatia; order UBA1400; family RBG-16-45-19; genus CAZKMY01. The sequence continues at coordinate 13,802 of CAZQBH010000025.1, forward strand.
GCAATACGAGTAACAACGCTGGTATGCCAATACCAACAGCAAAACCCGGGGGTGTTTTTAAATAATTTATTCCATACCCGATATAGGGAATGCTTAAAATCTGTTTTCCTTTGATTAATGCGGGAGTAATCGTCCAGGAATCTTGAGTATTGTTGTTGTCACCTTTAGTAATAAATGATTTGGTAGTTCCGTCGTTTTGAATACCAATGATTCGATGAATAATAATTTTTTTAGGCTCATCTGGAGAAGCAAAAGCAATAACGTCATCAACCGTTAAAATAGAGGGATCGATTGGTTGGCTTATAACCACCGACCCAGTTGGAATGGTTGGTTCCATCGATCCTGATGCTACAACGTAGAATACAAACCATGATTTGGTCGGCAACAGAGGTGAAGCCACCAAAAACAACAGTGCTAATAAAGCAACAAAAACAATCAACTCGATTATATTGATCAGTTTTCTTATGATATTCATACGGTTCTCTTATACTTATTCAGAAGCACGAGTCGACTTCGCGCTTCCGATAAAAATAAGAGTTACGGAGTTTGGGTTCCGGTAACTGCAAAAGACATTCCGGTTATTTTTTTACCCGCAATTTCATTCCCATATCCACTGGGGATTTGAAAAACCATCACGTAATGCGTTTCGACATTCTGACTTAATGGACTACCAGGCAAAGGAACGTTGTTGCCATTCCAATAGGCCAAGGTCGCCCAACCTGTTGCGTTATCTTCATCACAATGAGGAGCTGCGCTTGAATCTTTGTATAAGCATACCTTCATTTGGATGGCATCTTTTAATGTGCCCCAATCGCCACCGGCAGCTGTGAGCCGAGCTGTCAAATTCATAAGGAGAGGATCGGATTCCCCATTACTCGTATTTTTAAGGAATATTTCACCCCAATCGGTTTTACCCGGTAATAAAGGGGCAAACACATCGCCACCATTTATTCCGCTAAAATCTAAAGATGATTGCCAATTAATTGTTGGAGGATTTGATTTATTTTCACCAATTAATAGACCTGGGGTGGTTGTACCCAATACAATTCCTGACATAGTAACTTGACTGGAAAATAAAGCATACGCTGAAACTCCCACAATAGTGAGTACAGCCATAATGCTGATAATCCCTGCATATATTTTTTTCATTTTTTCGTTTTTCACCTCCCTTCAAATACTGCTTTTATACGGTAAGCAGACACAAAAATAGGTCCAAAAAAACCGGCTTTCGGCCGGTCTCAATTTCAAAAGACAATTACAACAGATATGTATAGGTTTCCTGTCCATACCTAAAGCACACCATTAAATACGTAATACTATTTAAAAAATACTATTTATCTATCAAGAGTCAATACTGATATTTAATTACTCGTAAATTAAAACGTGCTTAAACAAATTTCATCAATCGTAAATAAACCAAAAATCCACCCAGCGTGTCAAAACCCACATCGCGGAGCATTGGATGTCTTCCCAACGTAAATGATTGGTGCATTTCATCTGATAAAGCATACAGTATCAATAAGACAAATGCCCATGAATACGTTGCGAGATCCTCCTTGGTATACCAATTCAATGCCCGTTGTAATGAAAAAAACAGCAGAGCATATTCAGTAAGATGCGCCACTTTTTTCAGAATAAAATCCCACCAGACAACTATTGATGTGCCAGGACCGGGGATATTCGATTGCGCTGACCACCAAAAAATGATCATCATCATCAAAAGAGGCGGCAACCAGCGGGACAGGTAAGCCGAAGCTTGGGTTAAAAAACGTTGCATACACTCATTGTAACTAAAAAAAAGAATAAAGTTATGTTTCCTTAAACAAAGACAAACCTAGAGGTACCGCTCCCACAACCAACAACAAACCACCGCCAATAAACAAAATCGGCACGTACGGGGAAGCGGCATCTGTATCAGAAGTGACTCCCAAAATAGCGGCAGGCGTGGCTCTGGTAGCCAATTCGCCTGAAACAGTTGAAAACGGTACAAAAAAGGCAGATGGTGAAGCAGAAGCAGCTGGTTTGGGTGTTGGGGCGGGTGACGAAGTCGTTGTAGGTGAAGGATACGGTGTCGGAGTTGGGGTTGGAGTGGGCAAAAGAGATAGTGTTGCCGTAGGTCCTGAGCTTGTCGAGGGAGTTGGCGTCGGGGTAGGAACAGGAGTTGGTGACGGCGGAGCAATGTTTGCTGACCCGCTTGAAGGGATTAAATTGGCAACAAAACTACCGGTCCCGTCAGGAATTCTACCCCAGGATCGAGACTCTGTAGTGCCTTCATACGTAAACGTGTCGACCAAAACCGCCGCAGAGGTCGAGTCGTAGAGACGAATGGTATCAGCGTCATTGTTGAGAGAAAAAGAACTTCCTTTTCGAGTGATAACTGAGAAACCGTGAGCAGGAATGGTTATCTCACCAATACGTAATGTATGCGCATCATTTGAATCTTTAAGTGTCCATCCAAGTAAAGATATGGGCGAATCATCGTTATTATAAAGCTCAATCCATTCATCTTGAGCCTCTTCTTGGCCGGCGGGTAAATCGGCTAAAAATTCATTAATGACTACATCGGTTGCATAAACGTGAGTAGAAGCATGTAATAGTAAAAGTAAAATTACTACTATTGGCATAGCACTACCATATCAAAATTGATTTCTTGAGAACAAGCGGCATTAATCAGGCTTAATAATTCACATGCAGATAATACGTGTCAATACCACCATCATCGTGTTCTACACGTACATAGCGCAACAAACACCCAACTTTATAGCTTCCTTGATATAAAGTACCGTTTTTTACTGCTTTAACAGTACTAGACGTCAAACTATTAATATCGATTCCATTATGAAAACTATAAATCCGTTTAATAATGGGATTATATTGGGTTGCCCAAGTTGTTCCATAACCCTGAAGATAACGAA
>CAZQBH010000026.1:0-4065 GCA_964591645.1 uncultured Pseudomonadales bacterium
TTGGATGTATTCCGCTGACAGTTTTTTTAATCACCGGTTCAAATATATCAGTGAAAAAATTTACCTATGTTTCAACCTTATATAGTGACATGATGAATCAATTTGAGCCAAATGGGTTAGTTACCTGCTATTCTGATACTTCTTGTTTTGCACTTTTGTATGAGCAAACCGTCAACCATAAACGGCCTGATATCACCATTGTTCCCATTGCCTATCCATTAAACGAGGACTCGATTAACATAAAATCACTTCAACGGTTTACCTATGACACAAACCCAAATCTGCTATTGGATATTGTGACATGGAATATTGGCAAGCGACCTGTGTACGCCGTCGATTTGTCTCCGTATTATTACAATCTGTACGGTATTGATTATGCGTTTTTGTATTACATTCCTCTCGGATATTATGGAAGACTAGACCGGCAATTTCCTACTCAAATTCAGACATATGACGACTCACTGTCAAACAAGATTGCGGCACAGGGTATTGATGAATCAGATTTAATGCAACGCAGAATTATAAAATCAATTGCGCAAAACCATTTTAATAATGCACATATTTTTCTTTTTCTTAACGATCGCAATCGTGCTCGTCTCGAACTTGATGATGCTGTCAATCTTTCATATCAATTGACCAACGTAGAAAAGAAGGGAGCCATAGCAACTCGTAACCAAATAGAACAAACTGTCCCACATGGTTTATATGGTTACGGCAAACATATTTTAAGTGCCGATGAGTTACTTTCCCGAATACCCCTCCTATACAAACAAAATAAAAATTCCCAAGCCTATTGGCTGGTTATGGGATCACTAATTGCAGATCCTACCAATCTTAACGGGCGTTTGGAGTTGGCCAGAATCTACCATAAAATGGGTGATTCAGAATTTTCTTCTCTTGAATACAAACATGTGTTAATGCTCGACCCAAAAAATCAAGAGGCGATTGACCAATTGTCCGCCACGTTTCAATGATACGACTGACGTTAATTCATAAAATCGCATTGGTTTTGTTTACCTCTTTACTGGTATTCTATGGATACTCAGCAAGCCTGTTTCCAACGGGATATGCTGATGCTGATGAAATCGCCACCGCAGCATATCTCTTTACACCAGCGCATCCACCAGGTTATGGTATCAACATACTTTTATTGGGTGTTTTTCAGCGTTTTTTGGGTTTATTTTCGATTTCTCCGGCCCATGCGGCAAATTTATTTGCTTCCCTTTGTCAGGCGTTGTCGATTACGCTTCTCTTTTTAGCTTTGGTTAAAATCGACAAACATAATCTTGCCGGTAAAGTGTTTGGTCTGCTTCTCGTTGCCTTCTCTGGAATTTTTTGGCTTTACGGCAGTGTTATTGAAGTCATGTCGCTAGGAAATTTATTTACATCACTTGTAATCTATTTGTGTTTGAAATGGAGCACGAGTCGCACCAAACCACTTTCGCTGATCATTCTTACCGCTTCTATGTATGGCTTAGGCGTTTCTCATCTTCATTCATTGATCTCCCTAAGCCCTGGATTAATGTACTTTTTAATCGAACATCCAATAAAAAAGCACGGTTCTTTGATTGTAAAGCGGATTGTCTCTGCCGGATTAGTCGCCAGCCTTTTCTTTTTGATTGGGTCGATGACCATCATTCCATTAAACAACCGCCATCAAATGTATGCTTGGCATTTTGACGCCACACCTGTCGAATGGTGGAATATGGTAATTCGTCAAGATTATAAAGGGGCATTTCCCGATAAGGGTACATATACAAATAGTGCGTATATCGCTTCCAATATTGAGTTGTTACAAACGCTAATTAGTTTCTTAAAAACCTTGTGGAATCAATTTGGCAGCGTGCCGTTAATAGTTTCAATTTTTGGAATATTTTTGGTGATTAAAAGTAAACATAAAGATAAAACAGCAATTATTTTGCTTTATGTAGGTGGGGGAGTACTAATGAGCGTCTATACCGCCTATATTCCTAGCCAAGATTCCATTTCCAACCGCTTGCTCTTGGGTATTTCTCAGCGTCAGTATTTGCTCGGTTTCACTGTTTTAGGTTTGTTTTCAGGCATTGGAGGTGGTCATATTGAATTAATAGTAAAAAAGCATATTCGATCAATCCAAAAAAATCGATTAGCACTATTGTTTCTATTCGGATTCCCCACCGTTTGTTTAATCTATGTAAATCGAGACATAGGCTTTCAAAGAAACAACGATGGTCTTCAGGTCTATTCCCAAGAAATGCTTCATGATGCTGAACCTAATTCGGTAATTATTTGTTCTACCGACGCATCTTGTTTTGGACTAATGTACCAAAGTTTGATTAATCATGTACGTCCTGATGTGGTTGTCCTCTCAAAAATCACCAAAGGGCGGCATTACTTTTTAACTACTCACCCAGAGTATGTCGGTTACCAGTACCATACCAACCCATACTTTTATACTCAAGAAATAGTGTGGAATGTAGCTCACCGACATACCTATCTGACGAATTTGGACCAATACTATAATGATTACATTGGCTTTGAAGGTAATCCGTTCTATATCGTTCCCAAAGGCTTACTGTATGAAGTTGTTACTACTCCGGTGCAACCGTATCCAATAGACCAACCGAGCTCCATCAAACGTACTATCAATACAATGTTGGAACACACGCCTGATTCGAGAAATTTCATCGATTATTTATCCAGCATTTGCAAGAACGCTGCTCAACGATTAATTCCCTTACAACAAGGCCAACGCGCTATTGAAGCAATGGAATGTTCCATGAGCTTATCAAACAACTCTGTCGTGAATTGGAGAATATATCTTAATAAATATATGCAATCTGCCGCCTATCAACAGCCTGTATTAACAAATGCCGCCATGTATTTATCAGAAGCTATTCGACAAGAACAACAAGGTGAAACTGCAAATGCATATGTCCTAGCTCGCAAAGCCTCGTATCTGGACCCTACCAACATCATACCACTCCAGTATCTTAAAAAACTTAGTCAGGACAATCACTATTTGGACGTAGCCAAAAACATACAAGATCACATTGATACGCTCAAAACCCGCTTGCCATAAGCGGGGATAACTATCTGCTTATTTCCCATCCAATCACTCCGCCAAAGCCGTTTATACGTTTCTTCAAACGACTTCACGTCTTCTTCAATAAAAAAGGTATTTGCGTCCAGTAACGTAATAACAGGATTACGGAGTTGTGACATTGAATCTACTGGTAAACGCCTGATTAGCTTTCTATTTGCCAAGTCATATAAATACCAATACGATCGTGAAGTTACTACCAGCAGCCCATTAACTTCTTCAAAACCAATAACTGATTCACCTTCTTCCAAAGTAAATAGTAAGTCTGCATAAGCAGCTTGTTCTATTGGATATCGAACAATTTTTGAACCTTCTTCAACCGTCACCAATGCTTTAGAGTCCGGCATCCATACAATATATCCTCGATTCGCGGTGTCAGTATTGGTCTCAAATTGCGTTACCGGTTCACCATTACTAGTGGTAATTAAATATGATGGTTTACCGCTCGTCTGTTTATATCCCTCTACGTATACAATTCTTTGTAAATCGGGAGATATCTTAAATAATGTACCAAAAGGGTAAGGGACTGCTTGTTGGGTAATTGCAGCTGAATCTAAATTATATTTAACTACCTCAGAGCCTTTCTTATCAATCAAAATAAGGGTATTAGTGTCACCCACGAATTGAAAATAGGGATTTTCATAAAACCAGTCTGACGGCTGATAAAATACTGTAAATGATTTATCCTGCTCATGGTATCTAACCATTCCTTTACCGGGGACAAACCAAGCCACATATGATTGCGATACATTAGTTTTAAACGTTTTCCCGTATGAAAATGAAATAGGGACTAATTCAGTTGGTATCTGAACCGTTTTAACAATTTCTCCGTTGATTGAATTGACTTTAATTAAATTCTCATCTTTTAATACATATACAAAGGTGGCTGAAGCGCTTGGTAAAGGCGAAGGCAACGAAGTACTTTCTTTTTTTACCGAACAGCCACTTAAAAAAATGAGCAGCAGCAACAGTAAGACTCTAGT
>CAZQBH010000026.1:4075-12523 GCA_964591645.1 uncultured Pseudomonadales bacterium
TTGGTTTGTCTAATTCCTTTCTCAATTCTTCAAGCGTTTGAATGACTTCTTCATTCGAACCCCCGTTTCGGATACCTTCTAGTTTGGACTGAATAACTGATATCTCACCTTCAACCATTTCCTTCATATGTCGGTATTTTATTGCATTAACACGGGACAGGATTACTAATCTCCATATTAACACAGCTAACAAGATCAAAAATGTTAACATAGCAATTAAATTAAATACTACCAATCGTTTGTCAGCATCTGATTTTCCAGGAACTAACAATTCCCGCAAAGATTGTATTGACAATACTTCGCCTTCATCATTTTTCTTCTCTGCTGTAGGTAGAGGTGTGGCGCTGGCCCGTTTAACTAAATCTGTTGGGGGAGGGGGGACAGTATTATCAAGGGGGACCATTCCCAAACCCTGGGTTAATAATCTATATGCATCCGATCCGATTCTATTTTTTAAACTCTTAAAATAATCCGAATAATCAGATAGTTGAAGATCACTTGCGCTCAGAGTGTCTATCGGAAACGGTGTGGGGCTAGCGGTTGGAGCAGGATCAATTTGAGCACTAATAGTAACATTAGCTGAAATGCTTGCAATTGATTCATATGAGAAAGAAAGATCAGTTCCCGGTGAAACTGTAGTCCCTATATACCGAAACGCCGAGTTAGTAAAAGTAAATTCATCTTCACCAACAAAATAGGGTATTAAGGTAAAAGTTAAAATCAGATCGCCTTCAGCGGATGTAGTAGTATAACCAGGATTACTAAAACCACAGGAAACGACAATTTTTTCATAATCATAAAAATAGGGCGTCATTAAGTTCCCATACCCCAGTGACGGATCAGAGGGACCCCAAAAAGAACATTTTGAATCGAGATTACTTAGTTGAAGCACGGCAAATAGGGAATTGTCAAAATGCACTACCGTTTGGGCAGCAGTCAACCGATCACCATCAGTGTTCAATTTAAGATGCCAAGTCTTTTGTATCCCAAATTCCCCAGAATGAGTTCCTTCAATAAAAAAGTAAGGGGCCGCATATACGGGCAATAGTGATTGAACTGACCACCACCCAAGCATAATGAGAGTGGTAAATTTTCGAATCAAATTTCTGCTTTTATAAGCGGGTAACAATTTGCACCTCCCAATTGGGATAATCTTTCAAAATATTGGTGCCTTTACCATCGCTTAACAAGATTTTGCTCGTGCTCGACAGGTAGATTGTGGTTGAACCAACTGACAAGGGTGTAATGTTCATTTCGATTAATTCATTTTCTCCCTTTAGCACGCTGGGTGAACCGCACGCCAAAGACAACAAACCTTGTCGATTGTCAAATTTTTTCTCTGGGTAATACTGACAAAAGGAATTCAAAGTACTAATTTCATTAATTTGAATTTTGTTTGGATCAAAACGCAGCTGCAGCCCCGCTGCGTTAACACTCTGACCGGCAGTGTTAATCATTACTTTTAACTTAAACGGTTGATTTACACCCACTTTATGCTCGCCGACAAAGTACATTGCTCCATTTTTATTTGATCCAGAAAATGGTATCCCGGTTAACCCGTGCGTATACCGATACAACCAAACCCCAGTTGACATAAACACTACGAAACTAATTACTCCAACAATAAGTGGTAAATTCAATCGTAATATCATTTTTTTGAACCAGTTAAGCTTAAACTTGCCAACATTTTTTCTGCCCGCTGGATATCATCCTTCGCAAAATTGTTTGAAGGAGTGGCATACCAAATATCGTAAATAAAATCCCCATCCTTGACCAAATAGCGATCACCTGGGTAATCTGCCATATCTTCCAATTCGAGTTTGAGCGCGGGTTTGTTTTTAAACTTATCCGTTTTCGAGGTGTAATTTAAGCTGGTTGCCTTAATTTGTTTCCAATATTCTTCTACCGTAAGCGATGTTTCAATCCGTTGAATTTTGAATAAATAACCTGTTTTTCGTATAAAGGTAATATTGCTATCGGTTCTCACTGCCTTCACCGCATTTTTTGGATATTGAAGCAACACTCCAAACTGAGAATCCTTAAATTCTGTCCAAAGGCTATCTTCAAAACTGACGTTTGATTGGGATGGATCGACTTCTTGTTGATTTGACCCTTGGCTGCCATCACCGGTAGTTGCACCTTGTACCTGTCCATTTGACTGTTCAGATAAATATTTGTCGACAATTTTTTGATCAACCGCAGGCTTTTTAAATACCGCTCCAATTAAAGCACTACCCATTAACATGACCAACACGGTTACCACCGCTCCAGTTATCATCATTTTTTGTTTAGGTAATACCTTTTTCTTGGTTATTTCAGGAGGTTTAACGATAGCAGTGTTTTTTTCTTCATTTTGGACCGTTGGAGTAGGCGGAGTCGATGGTTCATTTGGTATAGGTACTGGCGTAATAGGAGCAGCAGCTTGAAATGGTACTTGTTGAATGGCGTTTGCTGATAAGGGTGCCGTTTTTGGCTCTGATGGTTTAACAACAGCTCGGGCTAAATCAACTCCCTCGAGTGCTGCGATTTTTTCAATATCTTCAATTGCTTCACGCAATTCCTTGGATAATGAAAAAAATTTATTGTCATGAATCGGAGTCGTTCTATGTAGTTCATTTTTTAAATTTCGAATCTCCTGTTCTAGTTGTCGCTTTTCCTTTTGATGTTCTATTTCCAACAACTTGACCTGCTGTTCAATCACTTTCTTTTTTTTGCGTTCATAATCAATAGCCTCTGTGTAAAGCTCTTCCTGCTCTTCCAAATCGCTTACTCCATTAAACTCTTGATTTCCCCCCTCATCATCGGTATATACGGCATTTGACTGACCGTTGTCATCAAGTAACGGAGAATCTTTCGGATCTGGCTTGGTAAGTAATTTATTTAACGAGTCAATCGAATTCTGAGCCCCATCATGAATTGTAGTGGTTTTAACTGCGTCAACCACCTCTTCTTTTGATTCCACATTGGTCAGGTCTAAGGGAACCCCAACTGATGGTTTTTTCACCACAAACTTTTTGGCTACTCTAACGGGGCTTTTTTTAGTTGTTTTTCTTATAAAGTTCGGCATAAAAATAAAGCGCTTCTAAATAAAGCTCTACATGGGATCAGCGTAACAAAATTGACTACCTACTGCAAGACGAAAAATGGCTTTATTTCTTATAAAATTCAGTCTGTCGATTACGTATATACAGCAGCAATTCTGATGTTTTATTGGTGGGAAAATTATTATATAAGCGTTGAGCAATTTGAACGGCCAACTCGTGTTGATCGGTCTGTGACAATGCAATCGAATAATAGTACCATAAATCAATATTTTCTGGTAAATACCGCAGTGAGTCCTGTAAGAATGTGACCGCTAACTGAGGATCCCGAGCTGATAGTACTCGGGCTTTATTCATATATGCGAGATAATAGTGTCCAAAGTCAATCGCTTTCTGATAATCTTGCAACGCTTCGGCAATATTACCGCGGTTTTCCTCCACAACGCCAAGATTATTCCAGTTAGTCCACCATTGGGGAGACAGTTGGGTCGATATAGTGAAATGCTTGGCAGCTGTCTCATAATCTCCTTTACGATAAAGTTCAACTCCTAAATTATTTTCCAAATCAAATGAATGTACGTATTGTTCATCATGTTGATATAGTTTGAGTCCGTTATGCCAATCTGCATTTCTGATAATGGTTCGTATCCCTAATAATCCAGAGACGATGCATAAAATAAATATTCCGACACGTCGATAGAGTTTCGGACTTTTAACACGTTTAAGCCATAGTTGACCAATGACTGCCAACATTCCCAATAAACCGATTTGAGGAAAATAAAACCAACGATCTGCCACGGTCATATCCAAAGGGACTAACTGAATGTGTAAGCCTAAACCGGTTACAAATATGAACAAAAAGAGTACCCATTTCTTGATGTAATTCTTTTGAACACATATTATGTACAACGTCATCAGCATAAGACTTATCCCAATCGTCGCGGTGAACAATAAGGGGCGATAAAAATCTTCCCAAGACAGTCGGGTAACCACCCAATGTTGGGCTATGAGTAATTTGTTTGGATAGAAATAGGTGGTTATATAAAATGAAATTATCTTTGGTATCGAGAGAAGTCTATCGAATACAGTCATTTGAGAGATTGGTGCAAGACCGTGACTTCTAAAAAACACCTGAGCTACCCCAAAACGCAGCAGGCTATATACCAAAAAGTCAACAAAAATTGTTTCTGCGAATAAAACAATCCATTTGCGCCGATAAAACCAAATGAATAAAGCGGCAAAAATAATCCACAACATTCCCGTCTCTTTTGCGAGTAATGAACTTAAAAAAGCTGCTCCAACTCCAATTGTAGTCTTTGCTGATGGGGGACGTAATACCACCAACCATAGACCCAACAAGCCAAAAAACATATATAAGACTTCTTGCATGCTCGCAATATAAACCACTGATTCTACATTTATCGGGTGGATCAGAAACAGCAAAGCAACCCAAAAGGAAACTCCAAACTCATTTTTGTCTTTAAAGAGATACTGAAACAAAATAAAAAGTAAAAAAGTATTTGCTACATGAAGACAAATTTGGAATAAGTGGAAAAAAAATGGTCGAGGTCCAAACAACGTATACAACAAAGCGTATACAACCGACAACATTGGTTTGTAATACAAACCTCCAAGCTCACTGGTCCCTCCGGAGTTAAATGTGCTTCCTCTAAAAAAAGAGCCAATATGAGCAAGAGAATGAACTGCTTGATTCGCGACAATTTGTTCTTCATCGTCCCAAATAAAAGTATTGCCCAAACTATTTCCAAAAACTATCAAGGCAATTCCCAAGAAAACAAAACCATACCAACGTAATCGCATAATAGACACATTTTACGTTGTTTATATTCTCAATGTGAATCTACAAAATTTTATATTTGTATTGCTACATGATACAATTCATAAAATTATGTCACCTAATCCAGAACGCATTCGCATAATCGTTCCAACATCTGCTGAAAACGAAGCTTTAATCCGAGATAAATACGATTCAACCAACAAATTTCTTGACCAATCTCGCGACGCCCTGCTCAACTATTTACAGGTGCCTGTAGATGCAAATTTTACGCCAACTACACCAAGACAATTTCAACCAGACAATGACCCCACTTTATATATGATTCGTGAAGAGTCCTCGTATGGTTTAAACATCACACAAAAAATTCCGATGGATGACTGGCACTGTATTTATATAAAAATTGTTCAGGATTCAAGAGAACTACGAGCATTTTTAACAGCAACCAATGAAGATGTTGATGAAAATACTCCAGATGTTATTTCCATTGGTAAATCAAACTATTTAATTGAATACATCAAGTAATATCTACTTGATCCTCATTACTCTCAATTAATTGCGCAACTACTAAACCACCAATATTTTTTAGAACCAAATTGAACAATTCTTCACCTTTTTTATAGTCTGTAGCAACTTTGTTTCTTAAGTGGTTCAGAATATTTGCATGATTACTAAAGTCTGGTGGATCAATATGGGCTGTGATTGAAGTAGTATTTGTTTCTACTCCAGGATAAATTCTCATATGAAACCGTCCCTCTTTAAAATATCCTCCCAGTCTCATTTTGTTTCTCACAAACCCTGTTCGCGAAGTATTTTTTTCTACGTACGATTCGTGTAATTTCTGATTTAAAAGAGATATATCTCCATGAATTGGTGAAGCCATCTCACCCTCTTTAGGATTACTTAACATCGCATAGACATCAAAACCCAATAATTGAAGTCTTTTTAAAAAAGAATAATATTGTTCAGACTGAGGAATTATACCAATGTTAAAAAGTTGATTTGCGTGAGGTTCTCTCTCAAAAAAAGTTATGTTTTTAGCGGAATGAATGTCTGTGACTTCATAATTAAAGGAATTTAATGATTCTGCTAATTCAATACTTCTCCGAGCTTTTGCCAGTCCATTAATCTTATTAGTTATTAAATCTCCAATTGAATATCCTGAAAATTCACTCATGTTGTCACTTTTGGTAAATTTCTAGTAACTTTCATTTACGTTTATGTTGGCATCTGTCAGATTTGAGCGGGATACCAGAATCGAACTGGCCTCTTCCCGCCTTGGCGGGACATACTTTTCTATATGAGCGGGTAAAGGGAATCGAACCCTCTTCTATTCCTTGGGAAGGAATCATTCTACCAGTGAACTATACCCGCGAAATTCTTTTGCCATTATATATCAAAAACCCCGGTATAAAATCGGGGTCCTTGATGCCTGATACATTTACCTAATTTAACGGGGTAGGGTGAGTTCCCAACCCACAAATAACATACCTGGATTAGAAATAATATTTTTATTCGCTTGATAAATAGAAGTCCACTTATATCCATCACCATACGCTCTCAGCGCAATACTCCAAAGGGAATCACCTTTTTGGACTGTATAAGAACCACCTGAAATTGGCGAGGCTGTAGTAACCACTACCGGCTGAACCACCGGTGAGCTAGAATCAACTTTAGTAATTATTCGTGCTGTAACAGCAGGTAAGACTAATTCTTGTCCTACCACCAGCCCCTCAGATCCGGTTAATTTGTTTTCTTTAGCAATATCTACCCAGTTATATCCGCTGCCATATCGTTTTTCTGCAATCTTCCACAGATTATCTCCAGCCATAACGGTATATTTAGATGAATTAAGCGAAGCGGATTCAATTGAACCAGACTCGGTTGCAGCGCCATTTTCCGACACAGACGCATTTCTATTGCTATTTACGAAATTATAAATTAATAAACCCGCCACAATGACTACAATGGCTCCAAACACCACACTAGCACTTGATTCACTCTCTTTAAATTTTTCTAATATACTCATTTCAGTCTTTTTTACTGGTTTTACCATCTTATCTCTCTTTCTTGGCAGTAAAAAACGTATACATTAGCATAAAATCGTTATACCCAATAAAAAAACACTATGCAACTAGCATATCCTTTCATGGCATATCACAAAGAAAAAAATCTTGGGAAAAACGCACTAACAATGTTTGCGGCAAATAAGACAATAAAGTCTAAATCCAGACAAAGTAAGCAAAAAATAACTTAAACCAATAACGTATCCACCGAATACGTCGCTAGCATAATGAACCCCTAAATAAATTCTGCTTATGCCGATGAGTAATACAAACCAAAGGGAGAGTGTAAAAATACCAATTGATCGCCAAAAATGCCGTGAAAAATGATACATAAAATAACTGAGCGTTATATACAAAATAATCGAAGTAAAGGCGTGCGAAGAAGGAAAACTATGTGAAAATTCTGAAACTAAGGCATAGCCTACCGGCCGCTCTCGCCCAATTATTTGTTTCAAACCGTATGAAAAACCCCACCCGCCTACTACTAAAAAGAGACTCATTATCACCAGCGGCCATTTTTTGTAATAAAGTAATAATCCCAACACAATCGTCCACCCCAAAATAGTTCCATACATTCCTATCGAGGTGAAAATTTTCATTATAGTTGTGAAAAATGGAGAACGAATCGAAATAACAAAACGAGTAAAAAAAGTATCAACAAAAGCCCACATTGTTCCATCGAATGATTTGCTCACTAACCATCCTAACCATCCACATAAAACCGATCCAAACAATAATCCCAATATGATAATCATCTGTTTTTTAAACAGCATTCGTTTTTTACTCACTTCTTTTTTAACGACGTTTTTTTCTTTCATTTTTCTTCCTGCTTTTAAACCTTTCCAACTATACTTTAATATAAAACCTGACTTCAATACATGTTTTAACTTCCGTTGACGCCAGAAGTGGGATACGATACAATCAACCACGATTGATTCATATGGAGTGGCCCGCCTAGACTCGACGTCTAGTCGAGGCTGGTAGCTGCACTTCGAGTGCGAAGCACCCGAGAAATGGTTCCAGACACGAAGTCTAGTCTGACTCGATGAAGTGTCTGGGAACCCAGTTTGGTCAAACTGCAGTAACCAAAGACCTGATGAAAACAAACATAATTGGAGTGGTAGCTCATTTTGGTTAGACCTGCCTGCCGGCAGGCAGGGCGCTGCCGATATTATGAAGTACTATGTATATATCATATATAGTAAATTAACAAACAAGTCATATACTGGGATCACCAATGACATCGATAGACGATTAATAGAACATAATCGTTTAAAGAGCAGTGTTCAGTGGACTAGTAGGATTACAGATTTTGACTTAATATTTTGCGCTGAAACCGATGATCGATTCAGAGCAAGAGAAATTGAGATCTACTTAAAATCTGGAATAGGTAGAGAGTTTAAACGATCATTAATAAATACATATTTGGAGTGGTAGCTCAGTTTGGTTAGAGCGCTGCCCTGTCACGGCAGAGGTCGCGGGTTCGAGCCCCGTCCATTCCGCAATACGGGACACCTTTGTTAGAAAACGAAGAAATAGATTGATA
>CAZQBH010000026.1:12533-15637 GCA_964591645.1 uncultured Pseudomonadales bacterium
CGAGCCCCGTCCATTCCGCAAAGCAAAAAAATATCCCTCCGAATGCGGGATTTTTTGTACTTGATTAGGGCGAGAAGCAAGGTCCGCCGAAGTAGTCAGATTGCAATACGGCTGAATAAGCCGACTTTGCGTCATCTGATACGTAGGAGGAAGCCCCACTGTGCCCATCCGAAGCGTTAGCGAAGGAGGGTCCATCCTGCCCGATGCAACAAATCCCCGAAAAGGGGATTTTAGTGCAAATTTTCCATATGTAATCAATGGCGTAATTTGAATTTTTTAACAAACAAGCATTTTGTTCGATTAGTTTGCAACGTAATATCAACTAAGCTGCCATTTCATAGGCAGGTTCTGAAGTTAGGCTTTCTTGATGTCTTTTATATTCTTTTATCCAGTAGTGTCTTATTAGCGCTTGCCTAATCATAAGGTAGTTAAATTGATCTTGTGGCGACGTGGGTCTTTCGATTGGTTTTAAATGACCATTACTTTCCCATAATCCTTCAGACGAATAATTCATTTTAGAGTTATGTTCTATATCATTTATTATCGTCTCTCTACTTTTGTCTGGCATACCACTAACTTGCCTATCAGGATTGTCGGCACTTAAGAGTTTTATCCTTCTATCAAATTCAGAAGGGGGGAAATTCATCGTTTGCATAATATCTTCTGGAATACTTCCTCTAAAACCAGTATCGGCAAAATATGGATCATTTTCAGGCACAATGCCTTCTTGTTGTAAATACTTTAATTTCAGTTCCCGACTCAAATATTGACTGAATAACCTTGGATAAACAAGATATTTTGGGCGTTTTGCATCATCAGCACCGGACTTCAGCAATTGCCGTTGCGCAACTCCAGCAGCATGTCTTCCTTCAAAGGCATAAATACCATCTCTACCCAAATATATTTCAAAAATACTTCCTTTTTCTTTTTTTAGCCTTTCAAAGTCCTGATACAGTAAATCGTACATTGGAATATCAACCGCATATACATTTAAATATTTTTCGAGAGCAGTATGTACCACGTTTTCAATATATGACAAATCAACTTCGGGAATTTTCAGATCAGGATAGCTCTGTACAATATATCTCGCTAAAAGACTTTTGGTCTTTTCTAATAATGGGGTAATTCCGGGAATGCGAGCATTGTCTGGCATACAATCTTGAGCAAGAATCATTACTTTGTCATAATCAGGTATTTTTCTGTTATTCTGCAAATTAGCTTCATCCATCCAAAATTCAAAATAAGTTTCTATTAGGGAGTTTGAAACTTTAACAATAGTATTCGCATCTTCAATAGTGATACCTAATTCAGCTAATAAATCTTCTCTGTTTGAACCTTTAAAAATGTCTACAATCTTGTTTGCTAACCTTTGTTGTTCAACAGTGAATACGAGCTCGTGTCCTGCGTATGGGTTGTCACTCTGAACAACGTCGTGTTGAATACCAATTTTTAGATCATTCCCTTGATCACTAAAAATTACTTCGTCATTAATCCATATACTTTTCTGCGGATTATAAGTCGCCAAAAACTCTATAGCTAAACATTCACCATCATCATCCATATACTCGACTAATATTTGCGTATCGCTCGAAAACCCTAGATTCTCATATTCACCTTTTGAGGTATAGGAGATAATTACGTTTTCAGAATTGTACTTCTCTAATGCAATTTTTTTATCAAGTTTGTACTCCAGTTTTACTGGTTCGTTAACATTCTCGACTTGAACCACCTTAATAGGCAATAAAGCACTTTCTTCAATATTAGAGGCATCGAAAATAACCTTTTTCACTTCCTCTTCAGAAAATAAGTCACCCTGAATATCAGCTTGCGATTCTTTTAACAAAACGCGTTTTACACTGGATGGCTCGACTGAAAACTCATTACTTATTTCCATAAAATAAAACCTTTAGCACTAAAAAGTTAAGAATATTAATAACATTATAGTTAATCTATTTACATTATCTAAGGTGACCCCATTTGTCTAGACAGTAAATCGGCGAGATTAAGATCCGATCTCCTTTCTTTTTGGTTAATTAAAATATATCTCTGCCGGTGGTCGGTAATTGTGTGATTCATGTAACCTACGGTTGTTGTCAAGAACCCCTTTCTTTAGACAGTTTGTCTACGGTTTTCATACTGTAATCTGAATTGATACGGAGTCATCTTTTGGGTGGTATGGATTCGGTGATAGTTGTAATCGTGAATAGTATGATGAATAGCTTCAGCCAAATGTCCCACATCACTGAATCGGTCAAACTCTAACCCAAGATCAGTTTTTAAAGTTGTTGAAAAAAGATTCTTGATAGCCATTTTCCCAAGGTGATGATTTTGTACTCATCGATACCGTAACTCCAAAGTTTTCAACCAGTTTGGTGTAATCTTGACTGGCATATTCCGATCCTTGATCAGAGTGGATTACTTGTGGTCGTTTCATTTTCTGATTCACGAGTGCATCCAAGAATGCTTCCATCACCAGTAGTTTAGTGTGAGTGTTTGAGATGTGGTATCCCACAATCTCTCTAGTGTAGAGGTCCATAATGGTAGCCAAGTAGATAAATTTGTTTTTAAAACGGATGTAGGTAAAATCTGATACCCAAGTTTGATTGGAAACACAGGGACACGTGCCTTTGATATGGTTTGGATAGAGAGTTGGTTTACGTCGCTCATCCCATCGTTTTCGCCACCTCCCATGTCGTTTGTAGGGGTGAATGTTGTAGAGGCGCATGACTCGCTGGATTTGTTTCTTCCCTAAGTGTAGTTCCATGGCAATACGTCGATAGCCATAACTTGGACGGTGACTTAAGACACTAAGAATCTGGGTTTTGAGGACTTCATCTTTTTCTTGTCTGACGGGACGATAGTAGCCAGAGGCACGGACAAAGCCAAAGACAGAGGCAACCAGAATTACTGGTAGGTTGGGTAGCGTACTACGGATGAGGAGAAACAAATCACGCCGCTTTTTTTTTGGACTTCTCCAACTCTAAAGTGAGTACGCCAATGATTTGTTTGAGTTGATCATTTTCTTTCTTTAATTTAGTGTGCTCTAAAAGACTCACAGAGCCCTCAACCTTTTGTTTGAGCCAACTGTAGATGGTGACGTCACT
>CAZQBH010000027.1:0-15487 GCA_964591645.1 uncultured Pseudomonadales bacterium
CTTTGACCGTTTTCAGCCTCAAGACACCTATTCTTCCAGATCAGAGCAAAAATCAATTATTTTTTGTGCATTTGGACTGTTGGTAATTCTTGCACTTATGTTTATAAAATCGGAAGAAATTACGGAGAAATAATATGCAAAACAATAAAACAAATTTTAAAGCCGAAGCAATTTTTTCATTTTATGCTATGATTCTCGGCATTTTTGTAGGTACATTTGTATGGTCTTTTTTAAAAATACTTTCATATGCAACATTATTTTTATGGGATTATATTCCGAGTAAATTAAACATTCCGTTTTTTACAATTTTAATTTGCACAACAGGCGGCATTATAATAGGTCTTTTTCGACTTAAATTCGGGCAATATCCCGAACTTCTTGAAGATGTAATATCAAAAGTAAAAAAAGAAAAACACTACCGCTATGATAATATTATGATCGTAACTGTCGCCGCACTTCTTCCGCTTATTTTTGGAGGAAGTATTGGTCCTGAAGCAGGAATGACAGGAATTATCGTAGGACTTTGTTACTGGGTAGGTGACAGACTAAAGCTTGCCGGAGAAACTCTTTCAGAATTTACATCAATAGGTATCAGTGCCGGTTTAGGCGTTTTGTTTTCGGCACCGCTTTTCGGAATTTCGGAATATGCAGAAAATCCGTCTGATGAAAACTCCGAAATTATTTTTTCAAAACCTGCAAAGCTTTTTGCCAAAATTTTTGCAATTATAGGTGGTATTGGTATTTACTATGTTTTGGGACAGTTTTTAGGAAATGCAATGTCACTTCCAAGAATAGGTGCAGAAACTGTTTCAAATTATGACCGCATATTAGGAATACCAACAATAGTTATAGGAATTTTATTTGGTTATATATATCTTATTTTTAACAAAATATGCATAATATTATTCAAAAAATTATCTGCAAAAAAATGGCTTTCATTCATTGGAACAGTTCTCGGAGGAATAATTCTCGGCATAATAGGAACTCTGTTTCCTCTCACAATGTTTTCCGGCGAAGAACAAATGTCAACACTTTTATTATCATACAGAACCTATGCGCCTATTTTTCTTATTGCTATAGGCGTAATAAAACTTTTCATTACAAATTTTTGCATTTATTCCGGTTGGCGTGGCGGACATTTTTTCCCTGTTATTTTTTCGGGTGTTTCACTAGGATATGGCATTGCGCTTTTACTGCATACAACGCCAAGCCTTACCATTGCAATTATTACCGCCACAATCCTTGCAACTGCAATGAGAAAGCCTCTTACGGTAACTATGCTGTTGCTGTTGTGCTTGCCGTTTAGAACAATTCCATGGATGATTATTGCGGCATTTATTGCAGGAAATATTCCTCTTCCAAAGTTTTTAAGGTCAAACAATAAAAAATAATTTTCATTAAGCATAAATTATTTAAAAACCATCTGCAAGACGTGCAATATCACTGCAAGCTTTGTGCATAACATTTTTTTCGTCAATATCAAAAATATCAAGTCCTTGAGCGGAGAAATCCATAAAATTTCCATTTCCCAAGAATTTTGCAATTCCATTTATATAATCTTTTCCAAAATCGTTTTCCGCTATAAATCCTCCTGATGTTGTAATATACATCAAGTCAGTGAATTTGCAAAGTCCTTTAGGGCCGTTTTCGGTGTAGCAAAATGTGATACCATTTACGCAAATATTTTCCACATAAACCTTAAGAATAGACGGAAAAGACAAATCCCAATAAGGTGCTGCAATTATTATTTTATCTGCCTGATAAAAATTATGTGCCAAATTAAACATTTTATCAGAATAATCGCTTTTTGAAATAAATGAGTCACGCCTTTCAATATCAAATTTTGAAAGCGGTTTTAAGTTCATTTTATAAAGTTTCTCTTCTCGATGATTATATCGGGGAAATTGTAAATACGACAAAACAGGTACCAGTTTTGATTGCTTATCAAAACGGTCGGCAGGAATGCTATAAGAGCCCTGATAAAACCGATCTGGAGCTGATTGATAAAATCGAAGCCCTGAAGATTCCTTATTGGGTTCCGACCGATAGAATGCCAGTGGGCGGTGAAAGTAGAAGAAACGATAAATATGGTATCACACATGCTCATCATTTCTTTACTAAGCGAAACTTGTATTGCTTGGCGGTTTTATGGGATGAGATAACAAATTCGGAAGAGAGCGATAATGTAAAAATTGCACTTAAGTCGATTGTTACCGGAGTAATGCAGGGCGTGAGCAAACTTCAGCGATTCCGTTTGAATTCAGGCTTTCCCAACATGATCCTTTCAGGAACACTTTATGTTGGTTCGATGATAAGAGAGTGGAATGTGCTGGACTGGATTCAAGGGAAATACAAATCCATTCGAAAACTGAAGGATAAGATTTATGATTTTGATATGTCCACGCTAATTAGTACAAATTCTCTTACATCGATGAGTGGATTGGATGATAACACGGTCGACTATATTTTTACTGATCCTCCTTTTGGCGGGAATTTGAACTATTCAGAGCTTAGCTTCATGTGGGAATCGTGGCTGCGTGTAGTGACCAACAATGAAGAAGAAGCAATCGTCAATCCAGAGCAAAATAAATACTTACCAGAATATCAGCAATTGATGACGTCTTGCTTCTCTGAGTATTATCGTGTACTAAAACCGAATCACTGGATGACTGTTGAATTTCACAATTCAAAGAATGCTGTATGGAATGCCATTCAGGAAGCCTTAGCAAGAGCGGGGTTTATCATTGCAGATGTGCGCACACTCGACAAGAAGCAAAGCAGTTTTAAACAGATAACTTCAGGTGCTGCTGTTAAGCAGGATTTAGTAATATCAGCTTACAAGCCGACTTCGTCTTTCCTGAAGAACTTTACTGTTAAAGCAGGGACTGATGAGGCTGCATGGGAGTTCGTTAGGCAGCATCTTTCTAATTTGCCGGTTGTTGTTGACTCTGATAATGATGGAAAAATTGACATTTTGGCTGAGCGTCAGGCATTTTTGCTGTTCGACCGGATGGTTTCTTACCACATTATGCGCGGCTATGCTGTTCCACTTGACTCAGCAGAATTTTATAAAGGTCTTGATGAACGGTTCCTTAAGCGCGATGGGATGTATTTCCTGCCTGATCAGGTCAACGAATATGATATGGCTCGCTCTACGATGGAAGTAGAGAACATTCAGTTCTCTTTATTTGTGTCAGATGAGAAGTCAGCTATTGGCTGGCTGTACCAGCAACTCGATGAAAATAGTGGAAACGGTCGCATGACTTATGCGGAGCTTCAGCCGAAATTTATGAAGGAACTTCAAGCAGTAGATAAGAGAGAAAAGATGCCTGAACTGCTGGAAATTCTCGAAGAGAACTTCCTGAAGGATGACGACGGTAAGTGGTACATTCCTGACCTTACCAAGAGTGGTGATCTTGCCAAACTGCGTGAGAAGAATCTGCTGAAGGAATTCCAGACTTATCTGGAGTCCAAGGGCAAGCTGAAGGTGTTCCGCTCGGAAGCTATTCGTGCTGGATTCTCGAAGCTCTGGAAGGACAAGGATTACGCTGCCATCGTGGCAGTGGCCGAGCGTTTGCCGGAGCAGACCATTCAGGAAGACCCGAATCTGCTCATGTACTACGACATCAGTTTGAGCCGCGTGTAATAAAGGAGCGATGTAATGTTTAATACCGGTGATTTCGTTTTTGATTCTGTAGCCGGTGCCAATGTTCAGGTGCTGGAAAGAATCGAGATGTGGGGATACACGTCCTACAAGGTTTTCGATTCTGCCACAGGTCAGGTTTACAAAGCGACCGAAGAACAACTGAATAAAGGCGGCAGTGCAGCTCAGTACGATGAGAACTATCTGCGCTATGTCACTCTGCTGGCCAAGATCAAGAACGAGACCGCCGGTGGTTTCCTTTCCGCACTTTCGAGCGGGATTATTCCGCTGCCGCATCAGCTCCATGTGCTGAACCGCGCAATGGAGACAAACAACATCCGATATATTCTGGCGGATGAGGTCGGTCTTGGTAAAACTATCGAGGCCGGGATGATCATTAAGGAATTGCAAAGCCGTGGCCTCGTGCAGCGAGTTCTGGTCGTTTGTCCGACCGGTCTTGTTACGCAGTGGGCGTCTGAAATGCAGGAGAAGTTCCACGAGAAGTTTCAAGTGATCCTGCCGTCTGATTATGACACGATCCGCCGTCTCACAGATGCGGATGATGTTTACGGTCAGTTCGATCAGGTCATCTCTCCGATGGACTCCATCAAGCCTATCGAGAAGCACGCCGGTTGGACGGATGAGCGCGTAGAAAAATATAACGAAGAGCGAATTTACTCGATTATCAACAGCGGCTGGGACTTGATCATCATCGATGAGGCGCACCGTGTCGCAGGCTCCTCCGGCGAGGTGGCTCGCTATAAGTTGGGCTATCTTCTTTCGCAGGCAAGCCCATATCTGCTTTTGCTTTCGGCCACGCCGCATAACGGCAAGACGGAACCTTTCCTGCGTTTGGTGCGGCTTCTGGATGAAGAAGCCTTCCCGAATGCAAAGTCGATTGTGAAGGAGCAGGTCGCACCATACCTCATTCGTACAGAGAAACGCGAGGCAATCGACAACAACGGAAATCGGCTCTTCAAGAACCGGATCACGCATCTGGTGGAGCTGAATTGGGACGAGAGGCATACGCTTCAGCGCGAGTTGTATCAGCTGGTCAGCACTTATGTTTCCAAGACCTATGACAAGGCACGCCGGAACCGGAAGAAGAACATGTGCTTAATCTTCCTGCTGATTATTATGCAGCGCATGGTGACCAGCAGTACGGCAGCCGTCCGGCAGAGCTTGGAGCGCCGCCTGCAAGTGTTGAAAACGCAGAGCACACGGATTGGTTCTTTGACCGAAGAGGATCTGGCCGAGCTGGATATTGAAGACGGTGTTGAGGAAGCAATCGAGGCTATGTCCTTGGATATAGATACGGAAATCGAGGAACTGGAACGCATCATCGCCGTTGCCAAGCAGGCGGAGTTTCAGTATCCGGATGTCAAGGTGGAAAAGCTGGTCGATACCATTGACGAGATTTTGAGCGAAGACCGCGACCAGAAGATCATCGTCTTTACTGAGTTTGTGGCCACACAGGCCTATTTGAAAAAGCTGCTGGAGAATCGTGGCTTCACGGTTACGATCCTGAATGGCGGCATGAATATTGAGGAGCGTAATGAGGCGCTGCTTGAATTTAAGACTAAGAGCAACATATTTATTTCCACGGATGCCGGTGGTGAAGGCCTGAACCTACAGTTCTCCAATATCATCATCAACTATGACCTGCCGTGGAATCCGATGAAGATTGAACAGCGATGTGGTCGTGCAGACCGTATTGGCCAACAGCGGGATGTTCATATCTACAATTTTATCATTACGGATACGGTTGAGTGCCGTGTCCGGGAGGTGCTGGAAGAAAAGCTCTCCGTCATCCTCAAGGAGATGGGTGTGGACAAGTATTCCGACGTTCTCGACAGCGAGGTGGCCGAAGTTGATTTCACCGAGGTCTACATGAACTCCATCGGCAAGCCACGCTCTGTAGAGAAAAACTTGTATCCGGTTGAGTCGGAAGTGAAGCAGCAGGTCGCCAATGCCCAGAAGTATAAGGACATTATCCGCGAAGAAAAAGATTTGCGGAGCCTTGTCGGAACAGAGTCAGACTTTGATGTAGATGGTGCCCTGCGCCAGATGATGGCTTACTACGAAAGCTGGAAAGGCCACGATCTTCGGCTCATTGACCGCATCAGCATAAACGATGTGGAGATCACAAAGCACCTGCGGACGAGCATCATTCAGGATCATGACTCCCAGCTCCTCTCCATAGGCATCAAGGACTTTCCGAATGAGGCAGGTTACTTCATGCTATGGGAGCTCTCTATTTCCGATGAAGAAAGCGGTAAGAGGATCATTCCTATCTTTGTAAACGAGAATTTTATCCTGCGTCCGATGGCCGGAAAGCGTCTGATGGACGTATTCCTTGATGGGAATAGCAAGCTGACGGTAAAGTCGGCACCGAACATTTCAGAGGAGGAATATAAGAAGCTCGAAGCGATGTGCATGGATTTTGCCTATGACACATTCGTCGAGCTGAAGGATAAGCAGATCCAGACGAAGAAGGAAAGCTACACCAAGTATATGTACGCTCTGCAGCTCAGAACAGAGGCCGCTGAGCATATTGGAATTGAAAATATCCGTCGTTCCAGACTGGCAAAGCTGGAGCGCGAGAAGGCTGCCATTGAGGCAGAATATAAAAAAGGAAGTCAGGTCTACCCGGACTTCCGCATGATGATAATGATCAGATTGGAGGCGTAACTGATGTTCGGAGACTATGTGTACGAGAAATCGTCTGCGCCATACTCGAAGAAAGTTCTGCTCGTGGACAACGACGATCTGTACCAGCAGGTTGATTATACGTCTGCGTTCTCGGCACATGGCTTTGAGATTGTCGTTTACGAGGATGACCTGA
Source organism: uncultured Pseudomonadales bacterium (assembly GCA_964591645.1). Classification (GTDB taxonomy): domain Bacteria; phylum Patescibacteriota; class Microgenomatia; order UBA1400; family RBG-16-45-19; genus CAZKMY01. Next base: position 6,489 of record CAZQBH010000027.1, read on the forward strand.
AATTCCGGATAAACTATCAGGAGAAGCTGTACTCCAATGATGCCAAGCTGGTAGTGCTGGCACATACGGACAGCTATATTCCCTATGATATGCACAGGCGACTCCGCGCTTATGAGGTGTCCTTGCAGCATCTCTTCCCAAAATTGAATCCGGAGGAGCTGAAGGGCAAAACAGAGACTGATTTTGACCTGCTCTGTAATGTCTATTCGACAAATTTCGACGACCTGCGCTCCCGGCAAGCGACTGCGCAGTTTCTGCGTATGAAGGTCTATGCCAAGGCGAACGTACAGTGGTATTTGCAGCAGAAGCTGTCCGAGCTGATGAGCCGGGTGGTCGAGGCGAAGAACTATAAGGACTGGTTTGCAATCGCGGAGGAAAAGTCCAGATTAGATCTGTTGGCGATTCAAAGTGAAATAGAGCTGGATACGACTGAAATCAATGGTATTTTTCAGAACTACGCGCTTGAGCAATTTGGAAAGCTATCGTCCTCTATAGACAAAGACACGCCGGTGCTCGTCAGCAAGGCGATGGATTATATGCATGAGCACAGCGAGAAGTTTGTGATTATCGTGATGGACGGCATGTCGGAGTTTGATTGGAGAATCTTCTCCACGTCCTTCGATGGGATCAAGTATGAGCAGGCTGCGGCCTTTGCCATGATCCCGTCAACCACCTCAATCTCACGTCAATGCTTGCTTTCCAATAAATATCCAAGCCAGCTGGTGGAACCGTGGAAACAGAGCAAGGAGAAAACCGAGTTTATTGACTGCGCCAAGAAGCTCGGCTATACAGATGCACAGATCGGATACGAGCGCGGCTACGATGCGAGCTTTGGTTCCTTTGTACGCTGCGGTGCAGTTATCATCAACGATGTCGATGATATGGTACATGCCCAGACGCAGGGACGCATCGGAATGTATCACGATATTAAATTGTTGACTGGGCAAAAGAAACTGAGCAATATGGTACGGCGGTTCCTTGCAGATGGCTTTGATGTTTACATCTCGGCAGATCACGGAAACACGGCCTGCGTAGGACTTGGCAGGATCATGGGCTCTGGAGTAGAGGTCGAGACAAAGAGTCACAAGATGGTGGTGCTGAAGGATTTTGCAGACAAGGAGTCGCTCATCCAGAAATACGGATTGATTGAGTATCCAAAGTATTACCTTCCAAAGGAATATGACTATTTGATTTGTAATGTAGGAGAATCACTTGATGTTAAAGGCGAGGCCGTTATGACGCATGGCGGGATGTCGCTCGACGAGGTAGTGGTACCTTTTATCAAAATAAAGGCGGTGCAGAATAATGGCTAAGATGGTTGGATTAAGTTTAGTAGTGAAGCAAGGCTGGATGAGAAAAGCCGTGGCCTTGCTGGAGGATAATCTCCCAGAGGCTGAATATAGAAAGCAGCTGGAGGAGCATCTTTCCTATGAAATAGATAGTCCCACGAACCGACGCAAGGCTCGTGAGATTTTAATGCGCATCTGGTATTTGAATTCAGAAGGCGTAGAGCAGCTTCAGGAAGAAGGTCGGAGGCTGATACAGAAATACCCGGATAACCTGACTGAAATCGGCTGGTGCATGATGCCACTGGCCTATCCTGTATTCTTGGATATTAGCAGGCTGATGGGTAAGATGTTCGAGTTTGAGGATACGATTACCACCACGCAGATTCGTAAAAAGACCTTTGATGAATATGGAGAGAGAGGCACGGTCGATTATTCCACCACAAAGATCATCTCGACCATGCGTGAGCTTGGCGGAGTGGAATCACCTGCGGTCGGAAAACAGAAACGAGTAAAGATCAGCGTGACAAATCCTGAAATCGTAACCTTCATGACAAAGGTAGCTATGTACCTCGGAGGAAGCAGTTATTACACTTTCTCTGCGTTGGCAGAGTTCCCGTTCTTGTTCCCATTTGAATATCGTCTGGCAAAAGAAGCGATCCTGCAGGACGAGGCTTTTGTAACGACGAACTTCGGAGGAGAACTGTCGGTTTCATTAAAGAACTGATTATCCGTGAGGAATGAAGAAGCTATGACATGGGAAGATTTCTACGACAAATTTTATGAATGGGCAGATAGCACGCAGGTCAGTCGTATTTCACAGCTGACCTCGTTTGGCTGCCATGAACAGGTCGCAGAAATCATCCAAATGTATTCCGACGAGAAAGCTGCTTCACGTCTGGCAAAGAAAGCAATGGCCGCAGGCGTCCGGTTTACTCCGGATGAGATTGTGGAAATGCAGGGCTTTGTCAGTAAAGAATGTATGAACCAGATGGTGACTTCGGCTCTTGGTGATTTCACACAGGAGCAGGTCGAGGAGCTCGTGTTCAGCATGGACGATGACATTTATGCTGACTTGGAGAAGCGTTACTGTCATTACGGCGAGGAAGACGAGGAATTTGAGGAGCCTGTCGATGAATCGCCAAGGCAGAAAAAGCCGGGTAAACTGTTCGGCTTGTTTGCTTTCGCTGGAATGGCATCAGAGCTTGGCTCCAAGAAAAGCACGCCGCGTTTCCGTATCGGTGACCATGTGCGTGTGCGTTGGCGCGGTCAGGAAGGAACGATTATCGATATCAACGGCGGCCTGTATATGGTCTCGTTGGATGATGGCCGAACAGTTGATTCCTTCCCAGAGTCTGATTTGGAGAAGGCTTGGTAAACCTTTTAAGTTTTCCTACACAATTTAAGGATACCTATACTTTTTAAGGATTGCCATTTAGGGGTTTCGGAAAGGAGGCACAGCCGGAATGAGTACAGCGACAGCAAGGGCATATCAGCCGCGATTCGCAGGCCGGTTTGTGCCTTTTGAAATGCAGAAAAGCCCGCAGAATAAGGCTTTCTACGGGCAGCGAAGTACATATTCGGGAAAAGCACATTGTATCAAAGATAGAGTCTTGTTAGATCCTGCATGTGGCTCCGGAGCATTCCCTATCGGAATGTTGCAAAAGATAGTTTTTATTCTTCAACAAATTGATCAACATGGTCAACTTTGGTTCAAAAAACAGATTCAAAATACTCCTATTGAACTTAGAAAAGTAATTGAGCGAGAATTTCAAGAAAAAAACTTTGACTATATCCGAAAATTGGGCATTATCAGGGAGAATATATATGGCATAGATATTCAACCGATTGCAACAGAGATATCTCGCCTTCGATGTTTTCTAACTTTGGTAGTAGACGAAAGAATTGATGATTCTCTAGAAAATAGAGGTATTGAACCATTGCCAAATTTAGATTTTAAATTTGTGACCGCCAACACACTTTTTGGATTACCGAGCTCCAGCAAATCGATTAATCAAATGGGGTTATTTGAAGACGATCAAGGCATTAAAGAATTAAAAGAGGTGCGCGATATGTTCTTCAATGCCTCAGGATTTGAACGAGATCAACTAAAACTTCAATTTGTGCAAACACAGAATAGAATGTTTCAGAAATTGATAAATGAAGGTTTACGCGGTCACGCTGATATGACTGCAAAATTAACTACTTGGGACCCATTTAGCCATAAGTCTGCTGATTGGTTTGACCCAGAATGGATGTTCGGCATAAAGGATGGTTTTGACGTCGTGATTGCAAATCCTCCCTACGATGTCTATCAGGGAGAGAAAAAAGACGAAATTATTAATGTAAAGAAACTTGATATTTATGATTTAGCCAAGGGGGGTAAGTTAAATCTCTATAAATTGTTTTTAGCAAAATCTAGTCAATTACAAAAACAAAATGGCATATTGTGCGAAATATTTCAGAACTCTTTCTTGGCTGATAATGCCGCAAAGTTTATTCGAAAATACTTTCTAAATGAACAGACAATTGTGAGAATTGACTCGTTTCCCGAAAGAGATAATCATAAGAAACGAGTTTTTGAAGCAGTGAAAATGAGTGTGTGTATTTTGATTACATCAAAAGTTCAAAGTGATGACTACTCGTTTAAATTGTCTGTCTGGAAATCAAAGCATATGGATGATGGGTTTACTGTAGATTACCTGAAGAGTGAAATTAAAAAGATAGACCCAGTGTCATTTCAAATTCCTTTATTAGAGAGTCATGAAAAATCTTTGTTTACGAAAATTTATAATCATCCTCACGCACCGATAAATTGCATTGAGGGTGAATTAAATATGACTTTCCATAAGAAATATTTCACTCCCGACCCAAAAAATCCAAAAATAATTAAGGGGGCTGCGATTCAAAGATACAGAGTAACAGATAAAATGAGTCAAGGTGAAGTTGAATTTCTTAACGCAGATTTATATTTCAATGACTTTGGCCAATCAAAAAAAAGTCAACACTACAAACTGCCAAGACTAGCTATGCAAGGTATTACTGGTGTTGACGATAAAAGACGACTAGTAATGACATATTTACCTTCCGGTGTTTTTTGTGCAAACTCGTGTAATTATGTTTTAACTAATGATGAAAAATACTCGTTGTATTTTTTACTCGGTTTATATAACTCAAAATTAATTAATTGGATATTTAAAAAAACTAGCACAAACAGCAATGTAAATTGTTATGAAATTGAAAACTTGCCTATTCCACAATTAAATGAACACAATCTTTCAATTGTTGGCGAAATTGAAAATAGAGTGAAATTGGTTTTAAAACACAATAGTGATTATTCTCTGTCTAAATCACCAGATATAACAAAATCTGTAGAGTCCGAAATTGATAATTATATTTATGCCCTATATGACTTATCGAATGCGGAAATGAGCATAATAGAAAATTGCGTATTATGATAAAACTATCACGTTCAAAAATTGAATTGTTATTTGATTGTTCCAGATGTTTTTGGCTATATGCTGGCAAAGGTCTTGCTCGTCCGTTCGGTGCTCCCTATACGATTAATAACGCCATAGACTATCTTCTTAAGCAAGAATTTGACGAACACAGAAAATTAGGTACACCACACCCTTTAATTACAAGAGAAGGCATTGATGCAATTCCCTTTAGTCATCCCGATATAGACAAGTGGAGACACAATTTCACTGGTATACAGTACCATCACTCCGCAACGGATTTCCTCGTGTTTGGAGCAGTCGATGATGTGTGGGTAGATTCCCAAGGAAACTTGATTGTAGTTGATTACAAGGCCTCAGGTGCTAAAGAGGGTGAGCTTTATGACAGCTACAAGCGACAGATGGAGATTTACCAATGGCTATTAAGACAAAATGGCTTCAAAGTGCTTGATCGAGGTTATTTTGTTTATTGCCGTGTAAACAAAGATGATGGATTTGAAGATGGCCTGTTAAGTTTTAATGTAAAAGTCCAACCTTATGATGGCAATGCTGATTGGGTTGAGAACAAACTTCTTGAGGCTAGAAAAGTATTAGATTCACCAATTCCAGATCCAAACCCAGACTGTATTTATTGTAAATATTTCAAGTCAATAAATAACTACCTATGAAGAAGAATGATCCAAGAGGTTCAATTTGGCGCAAATGGGACTTACAGGTGCAAACAATACTCGATGACGGCTATGTCTCAATTGGCAGCTATGTTGAAGATATAAAAGCAGCCTTACCAGATAAATTTTCACAATTAGTAAGTGCCATAGGCTCTGAAGAACTTATTCTTAAATACGATTCTAAAGATTATTTCACAAACAGTTCGAATGGGACTGAAAGGCAACGTGCGGAAAATTACGCGAAACTATTCGTTAAATATATCGAAATTTTTAACGAAGATGCAGGGGTTGTATGCGTAACAGACCATAACTATACGCACTCATACCTTGTCGACGCCCTGGTTAAAGAATCTAAGTCAACAATCTTGTCAATTTTGCCTGGCGTAGAAATAAATGTAGAGGGTGTTCATTTATTAGTCATATTTGGGAAGTATGCTTATAACAAAACATCTTTCTCTGAAACAATCAAAACTTTCCTCACAAAGCTAGATGTTCACTCACGAAAAACAGGTGACGTATTAACAGTTTGCTCAAAGAGCTACAAGGATGTGATTGATGAGGTAATAAAGATAGATGGAGTTATTATTTATCCTCACTGTAATTCTACCAACGGATTATTTCAGGAACGAGGCAAAACAGACAGGACGCACCTTCATGATTATTTCAATTATCAGAAAGTGAATGTCTTACAATCTAAAACCTACTCTTCCAATAATCAAACTGAACAATACATAAAGAGTAAAAATGATTTCAAGTCGAAATATGTATTTACACTAGGGTCTGACTCACGATGCTTAAAAGATATTCTTCAACCTGATTCTGAGGGAAATTATTGTTGGGTAAAGGCAGACACGACTTTTTTGGGATTAAAACAAATTACTTATGAAAAAGATCGTGTTTTTGTTGGTGAAAAACCTAGCGTATTGGAAAGAGTCTCAAGTGCAAAAACTAAATATATCCAGTCATTAAGTGTTGACCAAGTAGATGGATATGACGAAGGTCAAGGCATTTGGTTTAAAAAGAGTAAAATTCCACTTAATAACGAACTTGTGGCTATTATTGGCAATAAGGGCAGTGGTAAAAGCGCAATAGCAGACATTATTGGTCTACTTGGTGACACAAAACAAAGCGAGCATTTTTCTTTTTTACACAGAGATAAATTCTTACGAAGAGGTTATGCAGAAAACTTTACTGCACAGTTGCATTGGGAAGACGAACTGCCAGCTGAAAGTATTCCTCTAAATAGTGAAATTGACTTAACTAAAGTCGAAAGGGTTAGATACTTACCTCAAAACTACTTCGAGACTATTACCAATAGTCTCAATAGTGAAAATTTCGAAAAATCACTAAGGGCGGTTATTTTCCAAAACATTCCTGAGCCAGACAAGCTTGGCCTCACCTCTTTTGAAGACTTGGAAAAAACTAAAAAAATAAATATCGAACACGAACTCGACATACTACAATCAGAACTCAGCGAGATTATAGGAAAAATAGTTGAATTGGAAAAAAAGCAACATCCGGACTTCGCCAATAAACTTAAGAATGCAATAGCTGAGAGGGAAAAAGAATTAGCTGAACACGAAAAAATAAAACCGACTGAGGCTGCTGACCCAAATAAAAATACAACAAATACTGACCCTATTAAAGAACAACAAACTAACGAGCTTTCTTCTCTTAACCAACAGTATGCAAAAATAATTAATGATATAGCTGAAAAAACTCAAATATTAACAAAGCTCAAACAAAAAGAAGAACAACTTGCCACAATTAAAGGAGCTATTTCTAGATTTCAAGTGCAGTATGAGACCCTAAAAGATGAATATAAAACTATCTTGTTAGAATCTGGTATTAGTGTTGAAAAGTTATTTAAATTAACAGTTAAGCTCGAACCATTAACAGAGAAAGTTTCATCTATTGTTTCGGAAATAAAAAATGCAGAACTTGCCTTGAGTTCTGCCTCTAAAATCGATGAAGACACCACAATAATGGTCGAAGAGAAGGAACTATATAAAAAATCTAGTCTTGTAATTCAAAAAGATGAGATAAAAAAGAAAATTGATAATATCAAAATAGTTTTATCTAAACCAGAAAAAGATTTTCAGGAATATAAAGAGAATCTTAGAAAGTGGGAGGCAAAAAAGAAGATAATTGAAGGCAGTGAGGAGAATCCTGAAACAGGAACTCTCAGGGCTCTTAAAGCAATTGAGTCCTATATTACGACTCAACTTGAAGCTGATCATAAAGTCCTATTGGAGGAGCGAATTGGTAAGACTAAAGAGATATTTAGTAAGAAAAAAGAAATACTAATACTTTATGACAATCTTAAAAAATCGATCGACACACAGCTTTCTGATCGATCTGATTTAGCAGAAAAGTTTAAGATTGAAATCAGTTCTGGCTTTGATTTAAAGAAAGAATTTTCAACAACTTTTTTGGGTTATATAAATAAATCAAAAAGTGGAACATTTAGAGCGGCCAGTGAGCCTAAAGTCCTTGAACTTTTTAAAGATAAAAATCTAACTTCAGTTGAAGACTTACAAACAATATTGGATAACATTATTCTTTTGCTCAATGAAGATCGTAGCGAGCATGTCGATAAGGATAAAAACAAGAGGTATGTTTCAGATCAAATAGCAGATGTACAGGGGTTTTATGAGTATATTTTTTCCTTAAATTATTTGTTGCCAGTCTACGATCTAAAACTTGATAGTAAGAAACTTACAGAATTGTCTCCTGGCGAACGCGGTGCCTTGTTGCTGGTATTTTATTTGATAATTGACAAGGGTGATGTCCCCCTGATTATCGATCAACCAGAAGACAATCTTGATAATAAAAGCGTATTTGAAATATTAACCCACTTCATTAAACTTGCTAAGTCCAGAAGGCAAATCATTATTGTTACCCATAACCCGAATTTAGCTGTAGGAGCCGATGCTGAACAAGTTATTTACGTTGAGATTGAAAAGGATAATAAATGCAAGTTTACCTATGAATCAGGAGCGATAGAGAATCCAATTATTAATAACAGGATTGTAGAAATATTGGAAGGTACAATGCCTGCTTTTGAAAAACGAGAGTTAAAATATATAAAAAAGAGTGAGAATGAGATGTAAGTTTTAGATAAAGCAACTATAATTAAAGTATGGCACCAAATAAAATCGGTAAAAAACTAAAAGACGCTAGAAAGAAACTTGGACTCAAGCAGTCTGACGTGGCTGAAAAAGCTGATATCAGTGTCAATTACTATGCTCGTATTGAGCGTAATGAAGAAAATCCTACTCTTGAGACATTGGAGCGTGTATTAAAAGCCTTGAAACTTAAATCTTCGGACGTACTATCGTTTTAATCCTTCTTAAGCTTAATAGGGTCAATTTTCCCAGATTGTTCATCTTCCACTATTTTGTGTGCGGCCATGTGAGCCAAGGCAGCCTTTTCCTCTAGATGCTTAATTGCATCTTCTCTAGTGCAAGGCATGTTCTGAGACTTCAAATAACGAATCGTTGTCTCGATATCTGCCTCATTAATTTGATAGCCTGAGTTTTGCGTCATATGGTCGAAGTATAGCATTTTATATGTATCTCCCAAAA
>CAZQBH010000028.1:0-10352 GCA_964591645.1 uncultured Pseudomonadales bacterium
GTAATTGTCTCCCGTTTTTAATGTCAGAATTACCGGAATGCCTTTTTTTACCTGAATAAAATCAGGTGTATACCCTCGCGAGTCGATCATAACTGTAATTGGTTGCGATTCACCGGTAGCGATAATTACATTAGATTCGTACCCCTGTAATTTTCGATATGTAGCCATTAGTCCTTGGGTACTTATGGGTGACCCGAGCGCAATTAATACACCGTTGAGAGAAGACAAACCCAATATGATTAATAACACTGCTGATACTTTGTAGAGCACCCGTCGCCATCTATTGGTCAATGATTGCATAACCACACCAATGACGATAAACAAAGGTATAGTACCGAGAATGAAAAAGAAGAGAATGAGTCCACCTGTGATTGGATTGCCGGTACTTATGGCAGTTAGCTCCATAGCTTGTGTAACTCCACATGGAATAAGTATGGTAAGTGCTCCAAGTAAGATGGGAGCAAACCATTGTTCGAGCTTGGCCGCATGCTTTACTTGTTTAAATAGTTTTTTGGGGGGTTGGATAGCCACATAACGAAAGATGAGATGTACTTCTAATAAATTTAAAGCTGAAGCAATTAAGTATAAGGCCGCTAATGTTTGAAAAAAGAGAACGACTGACTGATTAATCTGGAAAACTGAACCTATAGAACCCAAGATGGCTCCTACCAATGTGTAGGCAATCAACTTAGCTGCTAAAAAGCCTATTAGCGGGGGAGCTATTTGTTTATCCTTTTGGTTGGCGATTACGGTGGCGAGCAAACCTCCTTGAATCGCAGCACAAGACACACCCCCTGTAGTTAATCCTGTTAAAAAGATGAGCCAGTAATTCATAGTTTTACCGTTTTTAATCTGAGAGAATTGGCAACGACCGAAACACTTGACATAGCCATTGCTGCACCAGCAAAAGCAGGGTTAAGCATAATACCAAAGAAGGGATAGAGAATCCCTGCGGCGAGAGGAATACCAATAATGTTGTAAATGAAAGCCCAGAACAAATTTTGTTTAATGATATTCATCGTGTGTTTGGCTAATTGGATGGCCTTTTTGATCTTCTTTATATTACCGTGGAGGAGTGTAATGTCAGCAGATTCAATAGCAATATCAGAGCCAGTACTCATGGCAATACCAATATCGGCTTGAGCTAGGGCTGGGGCATCATTAATTCCATCACCAACCATACCGACAACATATCCTTGCTGTTGATATTTTTTGATCAGGTCGGCTTTTTCATTGGGCAATACTTCAGCTATAAATTCTTCTATCCCAACTAGATGAGCGATATATGCAGCTGTGTCAAAATCATCACCTGTGGCCATAACAATTTTTACGTTTTGTTGTTGTAATACTTCAACTGTTTTTTTTGCCTCAGGTTTAATAGTGTCGGCAATATATATTGTGCCCAATAGCTGGTTATCGTCTGTTAGGTAGACAGGAGTTTTGCCTTCTTTTTCTTTGGTTTTGTCAGTATCCGTTTTTATCCCTAATACGTTCATTAGTTTTTTACTGCCAATACTATATTTTTGTCGATTAATTTCCCCAGTAATACCCTGTCCTGGTTTATTTTTAAAAGAAAGTACTTCATTTAATTGAAGCTGACGTTCTTTGGCTGCAGTGACAATGGCTTGGGACAAGGGGTGTTCTGAATTTTTCTCAAGGGAAGCTGCAATTGTGAGTACGTTTGTCTCGTTGGATTTACTGCCGACAATATCCGTAACAACGGGTTTACCGCTGGTTATAGTGCCGGTTTTATCCATAATTAATACTTGCAGCTTGGCCAGTTGTTCAAGAGCTGAGGCGTCCTTAATTAGGATGCCGTTTTCCGCTCCTTTACCGACACCAACGATAATACCGGTAGGGGTGGCCAAACCTAAGGCACACGGACAAGCGATAACCAAGATACCAATAAATCCACTTAATCCTTGCGATATATTTCCAACCATGAACCATACAAATAATGTAATCACGGCTATCACTAGCACAATCGGTACAAAGACCGCAGCGATTTTGTCGGCAAGTCGTTCTACAGGAGCTTTTGATTGTTGAGCATCAGCCACTTGTCGGATGATTTGTGACAGCACGGTATCCATCCCAATCTTTTTAACTTGACAAACGAGCACTCCTTCACCATTAATGGTACCGCCGATAACCATATCTCCTGGTGTTTTGTCTACCGGTAAGGACTCACCGGTGACCATGGATTCATTTACTGAAGTATTACCGGAAAAAATTACACCATCTACCGGAATAGTACTGCCTGGTTTCACCACTACTTTGTTGCCAATCACAATTTGATCGATTGGCAATTCAAGCTCTTGACCATCACGCTCTACTAAGGCCGTTTTGGCTTGAAGTTCAAATAGTTTTTTGATTGCTTCCCCGGTTTTTGCTCTCGAATGGGCTTCTAGATGTTTGCCAAAAAGGATGAAGCCAATTACCACGGCTGTGACGTCAAAAAACAGCATATTTGGCAAACGCTGTTGGGTGACAACATTTTCAAAGAAGAGGGCGATGACTGAGTATCCATAGGCAACACTGGCACCGATACCTACCAAGGTATCCATGTTGGCGTAACGAGTTTTAATAAATCGAGGAATGGCAACCAGAAATTGCCGGCCAAAGATAAATAAGTTTATAGTGGCCAGGATAAATAAAAAGAACCCGTGTTGCCACATATTTCCGGGTGGTTTGACGGGAAATATTTTTGAGCCGTATACCATTTCCCAAATCATAAATCCAAAGGCAATAATGGCAATAATAAAGGCCGTAGGAATCTGAGATGAGGATACTTCTGACTTTGCCGCTTCAATTAGCTCATATCCGAATGCCTGGATACTTTGATTAAGAACAGTCAATGGGATCGGCTGACTAGTGGTAATTGCGGCCATATCCGTGGCAAGATTTACCGAGATCGAGGTGACTCCGGGGACTTTAGCCACTTTTTTTTCAATAATATTGACACAACTAGCACAATGCATGCCTTTGACTTGATAGACTATGGAGGCAGGTTTATTCATGGTTATTTGTTCGATAAGTTAACTACTTTAAGTACTTCATCAATTTTTTCTTCCATAACTTTTTCGTTACCCGATTTCATGGCATCCATAAAACAGCAATGAAAATGATCTGCCATCATTTGTTGGTGAAACGACTTCAACAACCCAATGACCGCTAAATTTTGTTGCATGATATCAATGCAGTATTTATCTTCCTCAATCATGGTGGTCATTGTCTCGAGTAAACTTTTGGCTTTTTTGAGGGCGATTAATTTTTTTTGTTTGACTTCTTGATTAGTCATACTGTTTCCTTTACCTATACCTGGGGTATAGGTATACTGCACCTTTTCATTGTGAATGTCAAGCTTACAATGGAGTTTATGAGTTTTGATCCTACCCCTGACCAGCGACAAGCAATTCAAACAATTTTTGAGTGGCTTAAAGCTCCGAAACATCCATATCTCACACTGGGAGGTTATGCCGGAACGGGTAAAACCAGTTTATTGGCGGCAATTCGACAAATCATTTTTAAATTAAATACAAAAACTGTGGTTGCTTTCTGTGCCTATACCGGGAAGGCGAGTCGGGTGTTGGAAATCACATTGGCGACTCATCAGGCTCGAAAAGAAAAAGACACTGTCAGCACTATACATTCTCTTATTTATGCCCCCATAGTATCTTCGGCTGGTCATATAGACGGCTGGAAACGGAAGGAGAAATTGAAGGCTGATATGATCATTGTGGATGAGGCCAGTATGGTGGATCGGCAAATTTGGGAGGATTTATTATCGTTTGGATTACCCATCCTGGCTGTCGGTGACCACGGCCAACTGCCTCCTATAGAGCGTGGATTTAGTCTGATGGCAAAACCAGATATTCGTTTGGAAACGATTCATCGGCAGGCTGCAGACAACCCTATTATTAAATTGTCTCTGTTGGCTCGAGAGACTGGCCATGTCGATGTTGGGAATTATGGTGCGGGAGTTAGAAAACTCAATCGTTATGATTCGGCTACGGGTAGTGAAGTGGAGACTGTTTTACAAAGTAACCGAAAAGAGTTGTTGATTCTGGTGGGTTATAACAAATCGAGAATCCAACTAAATCAACAAATGCGCCAATATTTTGGGTTTGAATCAGAAATCCCGCAAGCAGGAGACAAGGTTATCTGTTTAAAGAATAATTGGGAAAAAGGAATATATAACGGGATGGTGGGGAAAATAGTTAGGATACAGGCAGCAGATAAACAGAGTACTGAGCATGACATGTATTCGACGGAAATCGATATGGAAGAGGGTGGTTTGTTGTACGAAGGAACGATATCAGCAGAACAGTTTAACAATCCAATATCTTTGGCAACAACATTAAAACACAAAGTGTCGTACGATTTGTTCGATTTCGGGTATGCATTAACGGTTCATAAAGCCCAAGGCAGCCAGGCAAAACAAGTCCTACTCTTTGAGGAGCGAAATACCCATATGAATGATGATGATTGGCGTCGTTGGCTCTATACGGGTATCACCCGCGCTGAAGAACGGCTGGTAATTGTGGGGACGTGATACAATATCAGCCTATGTCATTAAAACACGTAAATTTAGGCGAAAAAGCTCCGGAAATTATCAATGTTGTTGTTGAGATTCCCCGAGGAAGCCACAGTAAATTCGAATATGATGAATCGTTAAATGTTATCCGGCTGGATCGGGTGTTGCATTCAAGTGTTGTCTATCCGACTGAATATGGTTTCATTCCAGAAACTCGAGCCGAAGACGGTGATCATTTGGATGCATTAGTCCTAACCACAGATCCCCTTTTCCCTGGTTGTGTAATGTCTGTCCGACCGATTGGGGTAGCTGATATGGAAGACGAAAAAGGTAAAGATTGGAAAGTACTGGCTGTTGCCGAACATGATCCTCGTTTGGCAGATGTCAAAGAATTGACTGATGTTCCCAATCACCGGTTAGATGAAATCAAGAATTTTTTTGAAGTATACAAACAGCTGGAAAATAAAACCGTAACGTTTAATGGTTGGTTAGACCGTCAAAAAGCGTATGAAGTGATCAAACGTTGTAACCAGGTTCATCTGGACGAAGAGGTCTACGGGATTTAGAAGGGAATGTCGGATGACTCTTCGCTTCCGCTCGATTCGGGGGCAACCGGTTCTTTTTCGTTATTGATGTTGATTTCTTGAATCTGCGTTTCCAGTTCGATTAGCCGTTTCTTTAGAAATTGAGCTAGTTCACTGGCACGTTTGTATTTGGGGATAGCAAGTTCAAGATCAAGATTCCCTTGTTCAAATTCTTTGGTGAGGGTTTGTAACTCGTCGTAAGCTTTGGCGAAAGTTAATTCATCTTTAGACATGTGATTTGATACTTCCATTAGCTAATTGAGTAATAAGGATATCATTTGATTTTACTTCACTGGCTGACTTAATAATTTTACCAGCTTCGGTCTTGGTGATCGAAAAACCACGGTTCAAGGTCTCTTGGAAATCGAGTGATTTCAGCAACCGAACCAGCTGGTCGATTTCCTGTCGTTTTAATGCTGCCTCAAGAGACATTCGTTGTTTGATAGTGGATACCATAATGGTAATTTGCTGCATATACCGTACTGTGTAATGCTGGATAATGGCGACGATGCTATTTACTTCCCGTTTAACAGTATCAATACGGTAATACAGAGATTCTTTAATAAATTGAAGTGAGCCGATTATTTCACTTACCACAACTTGTCTATCTTTAACTACCAGTTCAGCGGCATTGGAGGGGGTAGATGCCCGTAAATCGGCAATGTAATCAGTGAGCGACCAATTGTCTTCGTGGCCAATGGCGGAGACGATGGGGACTTTGCAGGAAAAGACTGCTCGAGCAATCTCTTCACTGTTAAACGCCTGTAAATCTTCGAGACTTCCCCCACCACGAGCCATAATGACCAAGTCAAACTCATTTGTATGCTTATTAACATATTGCATGGCTCGCAAAATGGTTGGAATAGCTTCGCGACCTTGAACGTTAACGGGTAATAATTTTAGCTGCAGTCCACCCATTCGGGCTGATAGGATTTTGACTAGGTCAAAATAGGCAGAGGAATCTTTGGCGGTAATTAAACCTATTTGTACCGGCCATTCAGGTAATGGTCGTTTTCGATCAACAGAAAATAACCCTTCTGCTTCAAGTTGAGCTTTGAGTTTTTCAAAGGCTATTTGCAGTGCGCCATTACCTTGAGGTTCAATTGAATTAGCAAATAAACGAAACTTAGTGGTGCCTTTGTAGACTCCGGCGGTACCCACCACTCGAACTAACATTCCTGGCTCAAGTTGACGGAAATTGCCAATGAGGTGGCTCATGGAAAAAATGTCTAGGGATGAATTTTTATCTTTGATACTGGCAAAGATCAATCGACCATTTTTAACATCCAGGCGAGATAATTCACCCTCGATAGTTACTTCTCCCAACAAACTCAGGTGATTGTTCACCGCCTCGTTAAATTCAGACACCTGAAAAACTGGTTTAAATGCATCATTCATGAAAGTATTATAGCCCTGGAGTTGTCATTATTATGATCAAGTATGGCAGTATATAGTCGTTGATCAAAGCCTTCTTCTTTCCATTTTTCGAGCCAAATTCTTAATGCTAAAAAAAGATTACCTTCAACGTCATGTAAATATTGGTAATACACCATCTCTTCAATCACAGACGAGATTTGAACTAATCGGTTTCCAGAACAATCAAAGAAAACGTCCTCGTGAGAGTGCAGCAGTACGGTTCGATAGATAAGAAGAAATATATTAATAATTAGATAATTAATAGGTCTTATTTCCCATACTTCAGTAAAATACTCATTCATCTTCAAGTCACTATAAACAACATGAGATAGATTCATATCCTCTTCAATTTGCTTATATATTTGTGCATATTCTGACAAATTTTGATGATAAATTTTATCTAAATTAATTGCATTGCGATAATAATCATGATTGGGAAAATGTGGATCTTTCCTGAATGCATTGAAGCATTGAATTGAATTATCTATTTCATTTATGTAAGATTCAACTTCTTTGGGATATTTGGTGATGAAATTGTCAATTTCTGAAACTGGCAACTTCGATCCTAAATATAAGTTGAGGTTTTGTATAAAAAGGTGAAGATTAATCGGCAAGGACATACCGGAATCGTTCATATCTTTTTCCTTGATAGTTAGGGTTAGATGTAAAAAAATCTGCCGATTCTTGAGCGTTTTTTAATGAATACTGAGATGAATGACACGCATGGGCTTTAACCCGTATATCGATGAAAGCAGTTACTTCAATCCCCACGAGATCCGGGTGATCATAATAATCGACTAATAAAAATTCTGAAGTGGAATGAGAACTTGCTTGTGAATTCTTGAAGTGTTCAGGAAAAAATAATACATCTCTCGAATATGGGTATGCAGCATCTATGGTAGTGAGCGCAGTATTCCTATGATCGCGATGGTTTATCCAATTTACGTTTTTATCAAAACGAATAACAATATTTTCTGGATTATGGGTAATAATGAGGTCTGGTTTGAAAATTCTTATTTGTTCCGCAACTATTCCAATTAATTCCATCGAATTTTCTACTGCACCATCCTTGACCTTAAGATAAATATTATTCTCTTCACGAATGCCTAGTTGATTCATTGATTCTCTATCTTCTTTTTCTCGAAGGCTTCCCAGTTCATCCGAACTAATATTCTCTTGACGTGAACCCATATCGCCGTTAGTTATCTTGACTGATCGCACTGTTTTGCCATCGGCAATTAAACGGGCAATTGTCCCCCCACTATACAGTTCAAGATCATCTGGGTGGGCAAAAACAGTCATAACTCTCTGTTTATTTCTAAATATTTCTTCGTATGAATCAACAATAGGTAGTTGCATAGGACAATTCTACCAGAATTAAATAGATGCACTTTTTAGAAATTTACCGATATACTCATTCACTTCTCTGATCATGTCGGGGTGGAAACGGTAGTCGTGAGCTGAATCGATAGAGTGAATCGTTTTGGGATCAGCTGACATTGTGTATGCCGCTTTAACAATTTTTGGGTCAATGAGAATATCCTGATTGCCATAGATAAATAGTTTGGGTTTGTTGGATTGCTTGAGTCCTTCGCTGGCATCGTATCGAGTTTGATCTTCGAGACAACTGTAGGGAAGTTTGAATTGCCGCGATTTGTTTTGATTCCCCGGCAAGTCTCGTTTGGATAATTTATAGCCTGTTTGTTTCCATTCTTCGTCAACAAATGTTGATTTATGTGAATATGCCGACATAACGGATGCAAAGTGGGTGATGGTGGGGTTTGCTATAGCGGCATACATAGCCACGCTACCACCCCGGCTATGTCCCATGACAAATGTTGGTTTGTTCCCAAAATATTGAATTAATTCATCAATTGCTTTGAGGGTGTTGGTTATGGTGTAAAGCTGAATATCCCCCGGGCTCTCCCAAGTGCCAGGAGGATCAAATGATAAAGCCAAATATCCTTTTGACGCCAGGAAATTCACATGGCTACGCATGTGAGGATAATCTTTAGTGTCCAATTTCCCAGGAATAACTAATGCGAGTTTTGAAGCGTTCTGATCGCCACGCAGGTAGGTTGCTAATTCAAAACTATCTGTTTTAACTAACTTCATATCAATATACTACCTTATAAAATATCTGATTGTGGATTAACACTTGTTAACCTCGGAGGTTGGAATCTGGAGACTCTCCGAGGTTGGTAGTTAGGCATCGAGATATTGCTTATAGAGGGCGTGAAGTGTTTTTTGGTGGGCAGCGTTATCTAATACAAATTTTAAATAATCATCAGGGTCTTGGAAGTTATTTATAATAATGCTTGTGTCAATATTATGGTGTTCATTCTCAATTTTCCCAAGATATATGCCAAGCGATGAAAATGGATAATTAATGAGTTCCTCTTCGCCACGAGTGATATATGCCGTATTAGTATTCAAATGGATGTATCTTGAAACATGCAATAAATGTTCCTGTGTGGTTATTTGAACTGCTTTAAACTGTCTTTGAAATAAAGGACCGAAACATTTATGCTTTTTGTTAAAGTATTGAGTAATTGTGTTTTGAAAATCAGAAACATATTTTGATAAACCATCGTTTTCGTTTTGCCTAACGAGTAAATGAAAATGATTCGGCATAAAAACATACGCCAATAGGGTTATTTTGGGGGGATATTTTTCAATCATTTTAAGATGTTGCTGTTGAATTTCTTTTGATGAACGCAAGTAGTTTGAAATACTAATTTTTCGAGGATAATTTGCGTACCAGAGACTGATATGTGCTCGTTTTGATAGATAACCATCCAAAAACGGTTCATGAAGATATGTTTTGTTGAATACGTGGTAATAACATCCATTTACTAGTGTTTCTTTCCGTGTTGGCATTGTTATTAGTATATAGTATTACGTATATTACCAACCTCGGAGGTTGGAATCTGGAGACTCTCCGAGGTTGGTAATACCCATGGATCGTGTATCATTAGCGGTATGGATTATGAAGTGAAACGAAGCAAACGAACGCATTCGATACGGATTCGATTAGATGATACTGGAACAATCGTGGTGACTGCCCCGTGGTATGCACTACCTCCAATGATTTCCCACTTTGTCGAACAATCTCAACCGTGGATTGAGCGACAACAGCAGCGAATCAAGTTGAAAAAAGATGCTAATCCTATTCTTAACTGGGAGGCGGGTTTGCTCAGCTATTTGGGCAAATTGTATACCATTACATTTGCATCAAGTGGAGAAAAAGTGGCGTTTGACAAAGGTGTTTGTAGGGTACATCCCATAACTGAATCTGAGGCTGATGTCAAAAAAACACTTATGGCTTGGTTACAACGATCAGCAGAGCAAGATATCGTGCTCAGAACCAAGTCGTGGGCCGAAAAAATGAAAGTTCATTTTGGAACAATTCGTTTTGGGCAACAATCATCCCGGTGGGGCAGTTGTACCGGGGATAACAATCTACGGTTCAATTGGCGACTGATTCATTTCCCACCCGATATCATTGATTATGTGGTCATCCATGAGCTGTCTCATACCGTTCACCATGATCATTCAGATCGGTTTTGGGAACTCGTATCGCGCTATTGTCCGGGTTGGAAAACCCACCGAGCGTTTCTTAAGCGACAAGCGGTAGTAATAGAGAAGTAGGAATGGATCCCCGATGCAGGCCGCTGGCCTCCTCGAGGATGACGAGAGTTATCGTCATTTTGCGAAGATGGCGACGTAGAAGCCCTGCCTGCCCGTGACACAGGCGGCAGTATATTCTTTGGACAATTGGGTTTCTTTGTGCCCTTCAGTCGAAGTGTCCCAACCCC
>CAZQBH010000028.1:10362-15398 GCA_964591645.1 uncultured Pseudomonadales bacterium
CAATGACATGAACACCATAAGTGGCAGTAGGCCAATAGGCGAGATTTTCGGCAACTACTGAACGATTGGTAACTTCAAAAACATAGCCGCTATCAGCATCCTTTTTGAAACCGTCATGAGCATCAAGCGGATATTTGGCGGGAACGGGATATGACTCCGCTGGTTTGTTCTCTTTAAGCAACACTTGTTGATCGTCCAAACGTTTGCGGGCATAAACGCACAGTTTTTCATCTCGACTTAGTTCTGGAACTTGGTGATCTTTGCGATATTCAGATAAAGCTTGCCACAGTTCATCCTCCGAAATGTCTTTTGGTTGAACCGGAACAACGGGGGCGGAGTCTACCTCGACTGTAGCCAAAAACAAAGATCCATTGGCGCTTTCAGAACAAGTGTGGGTAATTTGTTTATTTTTAAATATAGCACTTATGCTGGCATCCGCTGCCGCTGTTTCTAAAAATGAGGCTTTGGTTACGGGTTCTAGAAGCGCATAAATATTGAGACTTTTGCAGGTGGGACAAGCAGTGTGAATTTGATCAGTGGTCAAATACCGTCGCTCGGTGTACATATGGAGAACAGCACAGGTTTGTTTACCTAATTTCAATGCATTAAGATTATTTTCAGTCCGTTTTTCATTAATTAAATTGATCAAGGTAACTGAATCAAGGGGTGTAACAGTAGGAGTTGGGGTCGGAACGATACGGGTAACTAATTGTCGTGCCTGGCGCTCCATAGTAGGAGAAAATTCTTTAAGCGTAGTGTTAATTTTTTTACCGCCGATGGTGGATTCAGTTAATAACACTGCTACGATACCAATACTAAATGCCAGTAAAAGTCGAACAAATCGCTTCATAATCTGATTGTAACAGGAACCAAAACCCCGTCATGCGACGGGGTGAAAATGTATTTGAAAAACAATCGTAAAACTTAACGTTTTGGTGATTGTTTGGTACGGCGGGCACTACCACCCTTACCGACTTTACGGGATTCTTTCATGCGGGCATCACGAGTGAGTAAGCCAGCTTTTTTCAGGGTAGCTTTGTAGCCTTCATCCATTTTTGATAAGGCTCGAGCTATTCCATGAACTACTGCCCCAAGTTGAGAAGCTTTACCAGATCCTTCAACTTTGGCGGATAAACCGAGTTTGCCGATGGTATTGGTGATTTCGAAGGGTTTAAGGAAAGAAATTCGAGCGACCTCACCAGTAAAATACTTACCAATGGGTTGATCATTAACCATCAAATCACCGGATTTCTGATATACACGCACACGAGCGGTAGCGGTTTTACGACGACCGACAGTGGCGATATAGTCAGTGGTTTTGGTTTTTGGTTTGTTTTGTGTTGCATCTGCCATACTTTATGATTCCTTTTTCTCAACTTGTTGTGCATAAGGATGATTGGCATCAACGAAAATCTTGAGGCGTGCCAGTCGAGGGTCACGAAGTTTGTTTTTGGGTAACATGCCTTGAACGGCGTGGATAATAACTTTTCGAGGATCTTTTTCCATTAAATCAGCAAAGTTAATTTCTTTAAATCCACCAGGGTGCATGGAATGAGATTGATACAATTTGTTGGCCGCTTTGTTGCGAGTAACTTCGATTTTGGCGGCATTAATACAAACTACATAATCGCCACAGTCCATATTAGGTGAGGCAGCAGCTTTATTTTTACCCATTAACTTGATGGCGATATCGGTAGCAGCACGGCCAAGAACTTTACCATCTAGATCAATTAAATGCCATTCACGTTTTATGTCTTTTGCTTTCATTACAGGTGATTTCATAGTTTATTTTCCTCCCCCAGCAATCCGTTTTTGTGGAATGTGTTTTACTTGAGTGCCTGCTGATGTTGGTCGCTTGACTTTACTCACCATATTTTCATCAGCTTTAACGACTGATTTAATTGCGGTGACCTTTTCGTCTTTTTTGGAAACCACTTTTTCATCTTTTTTAGTAGCTTTGACGGCTACTTCAGCTTTCCAATCAATAATCTCCAAACGGGCCATTTTGGCATCATCGCCACGGCGACTAACCAATTTGACGATTCGAGTGAAACCACTGGTGCGTTCAATTTTGGGAGCAATCACATCAACCAATCGGTTGACTGCCGAACGGCGATTCAAAACCTGATCGATTAATCGGCGATCATGAACGGAACCTTTTTTAGCTTTGGTGATAAGCTTTTCAATAGAAGCTTTAACAGCCTTAGCCTTGGCTTCAGTGGTCACAATTTGACCACGATCAATGAGCGAGAGGGTCAGATTTTTGAAGAGTGCTCGTCTGGTCCCAATGTTGCGGTTGAGTTGTTTACCTTTTACTGCGTGTTTCATAGCGTGTCTTTATAAACCTTAAGCCTTGAGACTTACGTTTTTTTGCTCCATCGCTGCGAGAACAATATCAACGGATTTTTCACCTAAGTTTTTCACTTTAGCGATACTTTCGCGATCAGCGTTTACTAAATCTTTAACGGTTGCATAACCACCCTTACGCAATGCGTTGGCGATACGAGTGGGCAAATCTAATTCTTCTACGGTTAATCTCATCACTTCATTCTCAGCTGGAGAAAGCGTGGGTTCTACTTCAGGAACATCAACAATGATTGGATCAAAGATCTGTTTGAAATGAGCAACTAAAATTTTGGCTGCACGGTCCAAGGCTTCTTTGGCATCAATAGTGCTGTCGGTCCAAATATCCAAGATTAATTTATCGAAATCGGTGCGGCGACCCACACGAGTAGCTTCGACTTTGTAAGCCACACGTTGAATGGGAGAAAAAGATGCGTCAACAGGAATATCTCCCAAAGTATCAACCGCACGTTCAGAGGCCAAGGAATATCCACGACCCTTACTAATGGTGATTTCGGCAGCCAATTTGGCGTTTTTATCAGAAAGAACGGCTAATTCTTGGTCAGGATTAGCTAAAGTAACTCCACCGGGAAGTTTAATGTCAGCACCTGTAACAGTAACCGGGCCTTTCGCTTCGACTCGGACAACTACTTCTTCTTCCGTTTCTAGACTGAATCGAAGTTGTTTTAAATTCAAGACAAAATCAACCACGTCTTCACGCATGCCAGCCAAAGAAGAAAATTGATGTTGAATACCATCAATTCGGACTTTGGTGACTGCAGCCCCTTCAATAGAGGTCAATAATACGCGACGCAGACCAACACCCATAGTGTGGCCATATCCTTTTTCTAAGGGCTCGATGACTAATCGAGAATGATTGCCTTCAATTACCTCGGAGGCAACAGTAAATGTTGGTTGTAGCATGGATTCTCCTTTCTGGCTTGTGGTTCCCGTTGGTGCTCACCATGCTGTTAATAGAGCACCACCATCTGTTTCACAAGGTGATTAACTAATTATCGAGAGTAATACTCAACTACTAAATGTTCGTTCACGTCTGCATCGACATCGGTGCGTTCAGGCATAGCCTTGACGTGACCAATTAACCCTTGGCGTTCTAGCCATTTAGGCATATTTTTATTTTTGTCTTCCAACATTCCAGCGATAGCGGGGATTTTGGAAGCTTTTTCACCAATACCAATCGATTGCCCAACGGCCACCTGGAAGGAAGGACGGTCAACTTTGTGACTATCGACGGTAACGTGACCATGGCTAACCAGTTGACGAGCAGCAGCTCGAGTGGGCGCTAGACCTAATCGATAAACAACGTTGTCTAAACGACATTCGAGCAAGCGAAATAATTCAACACCGGTTTCGCCGGTTTGTTTGGTGGCGAGTTCGTAGTATTTACGGAATTGTTTTTCCATTACGCCGTAAGTCCATTTCATTTTCTGTTTTTCGCGTAATTGAACGCCGTATTCAGAAAGTTTTTTGGAACCCTTGCGGCCATGTTGTCCAGGGGGGATATTTAAGCGACGACCTAATTTGACGGGGTTAGTTTTTAACCCAAGGTCAACACCAGCGCGGCGTGCTAATTTGTTTTTTGGTCCAGTTTGTCTTGCCATATTTTTTCTAGTGTTAAGTGTTAAGTGTTTAGTCTTAAGTCTTAATGTGATTGGTAATTATTAACGGTTATGTTTTTTCTTGCGTGGTTTGGTGCCATTGTGAGCAATGGGTGTAACGTCGGCAATAATATTGATGTGAAATTGAGAATTCTTTAAAACGCGAAGTGCAGCATCGCGACCGGCTCCAGGACCTTTAAGGAAAACGCGAATTTCTTTCATACCACGTTCGCGAGCGTCGTTTAACACTTTTTCGATAGCCATGGTGGCGGCGTAGGGAGTAGATTTACGAGAACCAGTCATACCAGCATGACCTGAAGAACTCCAGGACAACGCATTCCCTTGCTCATCGGTAACGGTGGCCAGCGTGTTATTAAATGTAGCAGTGACATAAAGGCATCCCTTGGGGACTGCTTTTAAGATTTTTTTCTTGTTGGTAGCTGGTTTGATTTGTTGATTTGCCATAGTTTTTCCAAAAAATTACACCTAATTATTTCTTAGCCTCAGCGGCTGTTTTGGTAGCCATATCGTCTTTCTTCATGGCACCAACGGTGCGGCGTTTACCACGGCGAGTACGGGCGTTGACCCGAGTGCGTTGACCGCGAGCAGGCAAATTGGCAGTGTGGCGCATACCCCGATAGGAGCCAATTCGTTTTAAACGTTGGACATTGTCTCGAATCCGTTCGCGTAAAGCGCCTTCGATAGGATATTGTTCAATGGCGCGTTGAAGACGATTTAATTCTTCTGCAGTTAAGTCTTTGGCCCGTTTGTCTGCATTGACATTGGCTTGCTTTAAGATGATTTCAACATTGGATCGACCAATCCCAAAAATATACGTCAGAGAAATCTCTGTGCGTTTGTTGTCTGGTATATCAATTCCTGCGATACGAGGCATAAGAGTATAACCTTCTTTTTATTAACCTTGACGTTGCTTGTGGCGAGGGTTGGTACACACTATGCGTACAACACCTTTGCGTCGCACTATTTTACATTGTTTACAACGTTTTTTAATACTAGCTTTGACTTTCATACGGCTTTTCGTTTCCCAAAAATTACTATTTTGACCTGAAGGTG
>CAZQBH010000029.1:0-2991 GCA_964591645.1 uncultured Pseudomonadales bacterium
CATGTTTTTGATGTAGTCAGCGTGACCCGGAGCGTCAATGTGCGCATAGTGACGATTTTCAGTTTCGTATTCCATGTGGGAAACATTGATCGTAACGCCACGAGCTTTTTCTTCTGGAGCATTATCAATATCGTTATACCCCATAGCCTTGGCTAAGCCTTTTTTGGCAAGGGTAGTAGTAATGGCTGCAGTTAACGTGGTCTTACCATGATCGACGTGACCGATGGTACCAATGTTGACGTGCGGTTTGTTTCGTACAAATGTATCTGCCATGTTTCTCCTTATTATATTTAAACTAATTATTGTTTTGTGGTTTCTTGGCACTAATAATCTGGTCAGCGATTTGATTGGGGACAATCTCATAATGAGATGGTTCCATATAGTAATTCGCACGACCTTGGGTAATGCTCCGCAGAATTGTAGCATACCTCGATAATTCTGCCAAGGGGACAAGCGCGGTAATAATACGAGCATTACCACGGGTGGTAGAATCGAGAATTTGAGAACGTTTGGCGGATAAATCACCAATAACGTCACCCATAAATTCATCCGGAGTAGTGACCTCAACTTTCATAATTGGTTCCAGAAGGACCAAACCAGCTTTCTTACAACCAGCCTGAAGCGCCATAGACCCGGCAATCTTAAAGGCCATTTCGGAAGAGTCGACTTCGTGGAACGAACCATCATAGACGGCTACTTTCATATCTACCAAGGGGAAACCTGCCAGGACGCCATTTTCCATGGCCTCCTTGACCCCTTTTTCAATGGCGGGAATAAATTCTTTGGGAATGGCACCACCGGTGATTTCGTTTACAAATTCAAATCCTTCACCGCGTGTTTTAGGTTCAAGACGAATTAAACAGTGACCATATTGACCATGACCGCCTGTTTGACGAATATATTTACCTTCTGCTTCCGTCATTTGAGTAATGGTTTCACGGTACGCAACTTGAGGATTACCAATATTGGCATCAACCGAAAATTCTCGCTTCATGCGGTCTACGATAATATCCAAGTGTAATTCACCCATACCAGCGATAATCGTTTGACCTGTTTCATGATCAACCCGAACCCGGAACGTGGGATCTTCTTCAGATAGACGACCTAATGCCATACCCATCCGTTCCTGATCCGCTTTGGTCTTGGGTTCGATAGCAAGTGAGATGACTGGTTCGGCGAATTCAATACCTTCATAGGTAATTGGATTGGTTTCTACGCAGAGGGTATCACCTGTTTTGGTATCTTTTAGGCCGACAACGGCAACAATTTCACCAGCGTGAGCGACGGCAATTTCTTCGCGATCGTTGGCATGCATTAATAACAAACGACCAATTCGTTCTTTGGAACGTTTACTGGCATTGTAGGCATACGAACCAGCTTCGAGTGTGCCTGAATAAACGCGCATATAGGTGAGTTTGCCCACGTGAGGATCAACTTGGATTTTAAAGGCTAATCCGGAGAATGGTTCTTCAGGAATTAATTTTCGGGTTTCTTCTTCATTCGTCTTGGGGTTAATACCCTTCACTTCTTTAAGATCCATGGGGCTTGGAAGATATTCGACAATCGCATCTAAAAGCGGTTGAACACCTTTATTGCGAAGCGAGGAACCACAGAAGATGGGAACGAGTTTGTAGCCGATGGTGGCTCGACGAAGCGCTGACTTGAGTTCGTTAATGGTAATTTCTTTTCCATCAAGGAATTTTTCCATCAAAACATCATCTGTTTCACAAATTTGTTCAATGAGTTTTTCGCGATATTCTTTGACTTGATCGAGCATATCGGCCGGCACATCACCAACCGTATATTTAGCGCCCGTTTCATCGCCTTCCCAAATCAATGATTTTTGATCCAAAAGCATTACAATGCCTTTGAAAGCACTTTCTTGACCTATGGGGAGCACCATAATGGCGGGTTTGACACCTAATTTTTCTTTGATGTCGTTAACTACCATCATAAGGTCGGCACCAATTTTATCCATTTTGTTGACAAAACAAATCCGAGGCACGTGATATTTGTCAGCTTGACGCCAGACAGTTTCTGATTGAGATTGAACCCCTTCATTACCATCGAGGACGGTGACACCACCATCCAATACCCGAAGCGAGCGTTCCACTTCAGCGGTAAAGTCAACGTGGCCCGGAGTATCAATCACGTTGAAGCGGAATACTTCATGTGGCATAGCTGTATCAAGTATGGGAGTCCAGAAAGCGGTGGTCGCGGCAGAAACAATGGTAATTCCCCGTTCCCGCTCTTGGGCCATCCAGTCCATTTGGGTATCACCTTCATCGATATTGCCGATTTTGTACGTTCTACCTGTGTAATAGAGGATGCGTTCGGTAGTAGTGGTCTTGCCAGCGTCAATGTGGGCAATGATGCCAATATTACGGATGTGATCTAGCGGTACTTGTTGGTTGTGTTTGCCTGCGTCGGCCATACTACCTCATTAATTGATTGTTATTTAATAGATTTGTTTGTATGCACCACCTCTTGAAATAGCCTATCGATAATTACCGATTGACTTACAGCAAGAGTGTGTTGATAGATTGATTAACTTACCAACGGAAATGAGCGAAGGCTTTGTTGGCTTCAGCCATTTTGTGCATGGTAAGTTTCTTTTGAACTGCTCCACCTTGATTGTTGGCAGCATCAATAATTTCAGTAGCCAACTTTTCGGCGAAGGTGTGATATTCAGCATTGCCGCGTTTTTGGGCTTCAATCACTAACCAACGAATTGCCAAAGCAAAAGCACGTTTGCCTTTGACGGGAGTAGGCACTTGATACGCAGCACCACCAACTCGACGAGACCGGACTTCAATCTTGGGAGTAATGTTTTCCAAGGCGGTTTCAAAAACTTCAATACCATTTTGAGTGGTCTTGGTCTTGATGATGTCCATAGCGGAATAGACTAAATTTTCTGCTACCGTCTTTTTGCCGTCACGCATAACCCGGTTAATGAGTTTGGTGATGGAATCAGAATGATATTTGGGATCC
>CAZQBH010000029.1:3001-6617 GCA_964591645.1 uncultured Pseudomonadales bacterium
CTTGGTTCTCATGGCTTATTTTGCACCTTTCGATTCAGTTTTTCGGACACCATATTTACTCCGGGAACTCTTACGACCCTCAACACCAGCACAGTCAAATTTGCCGCGAATGATGTGATATTTCACACCTGGAAGATCCTTTACACGACCACCGCGAACAAGCACGATTGAGTGTTCGGCCAAATTGTGGCCTTCACCCTGGATGTACGCAGTGACTTCTTGACGGTTGGACAAGCGAACACGAGCAACTTTCCGAAGAGCGGAGTTTGGTTTTTTTGGTGTCATTGTTTTGACCAGTGTGCACACGCCCCGTTTTTGAGGATTGTTGGTAGCGACGACGCGACGATCTTTGGCGTTGAAGCTTTTACGCATAGCGGCGGCTTTAACCGTTTTTCCCTTGTTGACTCGCCCCTTGCGAATAAGTTGATTAATTGTTGGCATATTCTCCTAAAATATATTCCTATTCCTCAATAACCGCGCGTTCGGGTGACGTTGGAATAAGGCGACCAATGATAACATTCTCCTTCAGGCCGATCAAGTAGTCCTCTTTGCCTTGGATAGAGGCATCGGTTAGCACATTTGTAGTCTCTTGGAAGGATGCAGCAGACAACCAACTTTGAGTGTGCAAACTTGATGACGATACACCTAAGATGACGATTTGAGCAGTAGCCGGTTCGCCACCTTCGGATATTACTCCTTGGTTTTCACGATTGAACGCGGCTTTATCAATAACTTCACCGGGTAATAAACTGGTGTCACCCGAATCTTCAACGACCACTTTGTCGGACATGCGACGAATGATCACTTCGAAGTGACGATCATGAATGGGAATTCCCTGTGATTCATAGACAGACTGAATTTCGTCAACTAAATATTCTTGGGCTCCAAGTAATCCGCGCACAGCCAAGACTTCTTTTATATCAAGACTTCCCGCAGCTAATTGAGTACCGGCAGCAACGACGTCTCCGGTAGCCACTTTGAGTAAGCTGGCCAAGGGTAAGTTATATTCTTTAATTTGCACCGGTTTGGTGGTGGATTTTATGGTTACTAGATAACCTGTTTCCAATTCATCCACGGTAACGAGACCGGCAATTTCAGAAATTGGAGCCACATTTTTAGGAGTCCGGGTTTCGAAGAGTTCTTCGACTCGAGGTAATCCTTGCGTCACGTCAAGACCGACAATACCACCCGCGTGCTTGACCCGCATGGTTAGCTGCGTGCCTGGTTCACCAATACTTTGGGCGGCAATAACACCGACGGGTGCACCGAGGGTGACCATTTCTTTGGTAGAAAAGTCACGGCCATAACATTTGGCACATAAACCGTAGGGAGCTTGACAGGTGAGCGGCGAATACACATGAACCGATTCAACTTTGGCTTCAGCAACTTCGTCTGCCAAATCTTCATCGATCAATTCACCCTTCTTAACAATCACTGCCTTGGTAGCAGGATTGATAATGTCACCGGCAGCGATACGACCCAAGATACGTTTGCTAAACAAGTTGGTTCGGCGGCCAGCTTCAGCGGTTATGACAGTGTGTTCTTCTGTACCACAATCGTCAAAGCGAATAATTGCGTCGTGAGCTACATCGACTAACCGACGGGTTAAGTAACCAGCGTCTGCGGTTTTTAAAGCTGAGTCAGTCAAACCTTTACGAGAACCACGAGTTGAGGTCACGTATTCAAAGATGGATAAGCCTTCGCGGAAATTACTCTTGGTAGGTAGTTCAACGATTTTTCCTAATGGATCAACAACGAGTCCCCGCATAGCACCAAGCTGCTTCACCTGATCTTTGGAAGCCCGCGTACCACCCGATTCAATGATGATTTTAACGGCATTGGTGGGTTTGAAAGCAGCCCATGTTTTGTCAGCAATTTCATCAGTGGTTTCCATCCAAACCTCTTGAGTTAGACGGCGTTTTTCCTCAGAAGTGATCAACCCCATACGGTAATTGTCTTGAACCTCTTCAGCACGTTTGTTGGCTGCGGTGATGATGGATTTTTTGTTATCAATCATAATGTTGTCGGCCACAGACACGGATAAACCAGATACAGTAGCTGCCCAAAAACCAAGATTTTTGAATTCATCAATGAATTGAACCACTCGTTCTTTCGGACAAAGTTTGATAGCTTTGCGGACCAAGTCTTTGACTGCACCGGCATTAATCGAAGCGTTAATGAAACGTAACTCTTCTGGCAAAACTTCATTAATAAGAATTCGACCAACACTTGTCTCAACAATTTCTACCTGTTGACCGGTTTTCATACTCATCCGAACTTTTACTGGTTGGCGAAGTCCGATAATTTTTGACTGATATGCCAAGATAGCTTCATCAGCACTAGCGAAAATAGAAGCATATGGTTTAGTTTCAGGATCAAAAGAGGTCATATAATAGGAGCCCAAAACCATGTCTTTGTTAGGCACGGTAATGGGAGCCCCATCGGCAGGTTTTAGAAGGTTGGAGCCAGGCATCATTCATTCAACGGCGTCTTCTTGAGCGGCTTTAGATCGCGGGACGCGAACAGCCATCTGGTCACCATCGAAGTCAGCGTTGTAACCAGCCCAACCACAGGGATGGATACGAATGGCGTTTCCTTCTACAAGTACCGGGAAGAATGCCTGAATACCTAACTTATGTAAGGTAGGAGCACGGTTTAAGAGGACGGGATGGTTTTCGATGATGCGTTCCAAAATATCATAGACTTCGGGTGAACGACGAGCCAACGCATGTTTGGCTGATTTGACATTGGGGGCGATGCCTTCTTTTATCAATTCACGCAGTACATACGGCCGGAACATTTCCAAGGCCATGTCTTTGGGTAAACCACATTGATTAAGGTTTAACTCAGGACCAACTACAATAACGGAACGACCAGAATAATCGACCCGTTTGCCGAGTAAGTTTTGACGGAAACGACCCTGCTTACCACGAAGCATTTCAGAGAGCGAACGTAATTCTTTACGTACTCGACGGGTCGTGTCTTTGCTTTGAGATGAATCAATTAACGCATCAACTGCTTCTTGAAGCATGCGTTTTTCATTGCGCAAAATAATTTCAGGAGCACCTAGTTCGATTAAGTGTTTTAAGCGGTTGTTGCGGTTAATGACGCGGCGATACAGATCATTGAGATCAGAGCTGGCGAAACGACCACCGGAAAGTTGGACCATGGGGCGAAGGTCTGGCGGGATAACGGGAACCACACGCATTATCATCCATTCAGGATTTACTACAGCTTTCTTCATGCCTTCGGCAACACGAAGTCGTTTGGTGGCTTTGACTTTACGAGCACCAGACGATTCCCGACTTTCTTCGCGCAGAGCGGCCACAAGTGACTCAAGATCGATCTGGCGAATGAGTTCCAAAATAGCTTCGGCACCCATACCGACACGAATGTGGTCGGCAGCATTGTAGTCCAATAACTTCAGGTATTCATCTTCAGTCAAAATGGATTTAACATCCAAGCGTTTAACGATTTCTTTGACAGCTTTGAAAATGTTTTCGGCATTAATCGATTCATTTTCTAAATTGGTTTTCAGATGTTGAAGTTTTTGCTTGGACTTCAACGTGGCTTCGTTAACCTTGAGTTCTTGCTGTTCTTTATTTTTGACTTGCTC